>JBOHSJ010000234.1:0-16578 GCA_050733035.1 Gemmatimonadales bacterium
GCTCGAGCGTCTGCGGCTTGCCCGACACGGTCTCGAGTCGCGCGTCGTCGGCGATAAATCGCCCCCGCTCGATCCCGACGTTCTTGCGCCGCGCCAGCACCACGTTCACCGCCAGCCGGTGCAGCCACGTGCCGAATGCCGACTCGCCGCGAAACGTCGACAGCTTTTGCCAGGCCCGGATGAAGACGTCCTGCGTCACGTCGTCCGCTTCGTCCGCGTCCAGCATGCGACGAACCAATGTGTGGACCCGCGATACGTGGGTCCGGTACAGGCGCTCGAACGCACTGGCATCTCCGCTTGCAGCGAGTGCCGTGTCGGCCGCTATCGAGTCAGCAGTCAGAGTGTCCTCGAGCACCTGTCGGGGCATGCAGGGGGTTGGATATGCAAGCAGGCCAAAAGGTTGTAGTTAGATTTGGGGGCACAAAATGGCGCCTTCTATTCTAGCCGTTCTCGCCATCGGTGGCCTTCTGGGCCTTGGGCATGCCTTTGAGCCGGACCATCTTGCGGCCGTCTCCACGCTGGCCACCAGACCGGGCGGGAAGCGGCTCTGGAGCGCGGCGCGCCTGGGGCTGGTCTGGGGGGCCGGCCATACCGTCACGGTCGGCGCAGTCGCCCTGCTGGTGATCGCCCTGGGTGTGCGGCTCCCGGCTGCGTTGTGGCCGGCGGCGGAGCTGGTCGTAGCCGCCCTGCTGATTCTGCTGGGCGGCATTGTGATCGTCCGCTACCTGCGCGGCCGCTGGCATATGCACGCGCACACCCACGCCGCTCCCTCCGTTCGGCCGCACCTCCACCTGCACAGTCACGCGTCCGACCAAACGCATGGGCACGCGCACGCGACGGTAGATCTACGACGGTCGCTGGGCTTCGGTGTCGCCCACGGGCTCGCCGGGAGCGGTGCGATCGCGGCGCTGCTGGTCGCGGCCGTTCCCGATGCGGCGTCGCGCCTGGTGTACTTCGCCGCATTTGGCGCGGGCACGTTGATCGGGATGCTGGGGGTGTCGCTGACGCTGGCGGTGCTGGTCCGATTGGCGGCGCGGCGGGGGACGCGGTGGGCGACGATTCTTCACGTCGGAGCCGCCGCGGGAAGCGTCGTGGCGGGCATCGCGCTCGCGCAGCAGGCGATTTTCAGGCCGTAGCGCTCTATGACTTTTGGGGCGCTCCGGTTGCCAGTCGGTGCACGCCGTCTGTAGCCTTCCAAATCCTCTTCCTGGAAGGCACCGTGTCGCGATTCAAACCGCTCACTCTCGTCTTGTCACTGATTCCAGTGTGCTTGGCCGCGCAGGAATCCTCGTCTTTGGATACCACGCGGTTCCATGGCGGTCAGTGGGCGATGCAGTTCGGTGGCAATTCCAATCTGTTCAGTCTTGGGATTCTGCGCTTTACGAGCGCGCACTCGGCGTGGCTGCTGGATTTGTCCAATGCGGCGAATGTGATCAGCGCAACACGCACGGACAACTTTGGCACGACGACCGGCGCGGACCAGCAATTCATCAATCTCGATGTCCGCTTGGGAAAGCGTTTCTACCAGACGCGGCACCCCAAGGTTGTCTCCTTCCAGACATTGGCCTTGGAGGGCGGCTTGACCGATCAGGCGTTCGATCTGACCGGCACCCACTATCGGCAAACAAATACATACGTAGGGATCAACGGCGAGCTGGGCGGCGCGTATATGCTCACGTCAGGCGTCAGCATTGGCGGTACCGCGAGCATTTCGGCGGGCTACCTCTCCTTCAAGGGCAATGATTCGTTTGGCAGAGACGAGGGTCACGGCTATTACAACAGCGTTCGAGTGATGGTTGCACTGGGTCTGTACTTCTAGCCGTGATACACGCGCCCGCGCCATTCGATGTGCCGCCGTCCGCGCACGGCTGAGCGCACCATGATGAATGCGACGACGGCCACGCCGAGTGGGTAGAGCAGCGCGTACCAGACGGGCGCGCGCTCGGCGGCGTAGATCACGAGCCACGTGAGGAGTGACACGAGCGTAGCGATAAGGGCGAACGGCCAGCCGGTCGCGAGCCACACGACCGGCGGCGCGATCCAGAACAGCGCCGGGACCCACAGCAGATACGGCAGGAGCGTGCGCAGCAAGGGAATCGGCGGCGCCATCAGTCGTACGCCCGACGCCAGGTTCTTCGTCCATCCGGCGACGATCTCGCGCAGCGAGCCGTACATCCGCGTCGTCATGAATTCCTGCGCGTGCACGAGGACGATGTCCTTGCCCGCACGTACGTACGCCTGCGCCAGCATGACGTCATCGACCACCGTGTCCTTGACCGCTGCGTGTGTGCCGACGCTTTCGTACGCGGCGCGCGACGTGAGAATGAACTGACCATTGGCGATCGCGTTCCAGGGGACCCGGGTCCGGTTCACGCGCTGCAGATTGTTGATGCGGGTCTCGAGCGCGACAAAGACGTGCGGCTGAATCAATCGCTCCCAGAAGCTCTTCATTTCCTGACGCGGCATGACCGAGAACAGATCGGCGCGCTCGGTTTGTAACCCCCGCACGGCGCGGGGCAGCACCTCCGGTTCATGCCGCGTGTCGGCGTCCGCAAACAGCAGCAGCTCACCTTTGGCGACGCGGTAGCCTTGCACGATGGCCCACTGCTTGCCGAACCATCCGGGCGGCGGATCGCTGCCGCGCACGAGCCGCAGCCGCCTGCCTGCGGCGGGCTCGACGATCTCGGCGGTGCCGTCGGTCGAGCGGTCGTCCACGACGATCACTTCGATCGGTGCGTAACGCGTGGCGAGCACCGATCGGACGCAGCGCTCGATGTTGCGGGCCTCGTTGCGGGCGGGGATGATGACGGAAACCAGCGGACCGGACACCAGCGGCTCGTACGCGCGCAGCCCCGGCCGGCGCGTGGCGTAGCGGTAGAGAACCAGGAGCAGTGCCAGAAGCCACGGCGCCGCGAGCAGCCAACTCATTTTCGCTCTTCGAGCGCGGCGACCACCACGGCGCTGCTGACGTGGCCGGTGACGTTCGTCATCGTGCGGAACATGTCGGGGATGCGGTCGAGGCCGATCAAGATCGTGAGGCCGGCGATCGGCAGTCCGGTGGACTGGAACGCAGGCAAGAGACTGATCACCCCGGCGGAGGGAACGGAGGCGACGGTGAGCGACGCCAGAAACACCGCGACGCCGGCCGCGAGCATCTCGCCGAAACCGAATGGTATTCCGTACAGCCGCGCGATGAAGACGACGGCGATGGCCTGAAACACCGCGCTGCCGCCGCGGTTGAGAGTGGCGGCAAGCGGCAACACAAAGCCGGAAACGGGGCGCGGGATCTGCAAGTCTTTGTCGGCCGCGTCGATCATCATGGGGAGCGCCGCCATGGACGACGTCGCGGAGAAGCCCATCAGCATCGATGGAAACGCGGCGCGCAAGAACCTGACCGGCGAGAGCCGCGCGATGAGCGCCACACTCGGCAGGTACACCAGCGCGATGAACAGCAGGACGCCGATGATCACGGCCGCGATGAACCAGAGCATCGCGACCAGCAGGTTGAGACCGAACTGCGCCACGATCGATGCCACGAGCGCGAAAATGCCGATGGGCGCAAACAGCAGCACCCAGTGAATGATCCGAATAAGCACCTCGGTCACCGCGTCCGCGATGTTGGTGAGCGGTGCACGCCTCTCGAGCGGCAGCGTCGCCGCCGCGATGGCGAAAATCGTGACGAACACGATGACGGGCAGCAGGTTGCCGTCGGCGGCCGCCTTGAAGGGGTTGGCCGGCACCAGCTGCACGAGGAACTGCATGCCCGTGGGGATGTTCTCCGCGGCGCGCTGAATGAAGGTGGCATCGGCCCCGGACGCGGCCCGCAGCGCGGTCTGCTGCTCCGGTGTCACCGCGCTGTGCGGTAACAGCACCGACCCCACGAGAAAGCCAAGTACGATCGCGACAATCGCGGTCGCCCAGAAGAAGGCCAGCGTTCGCACGACAAGCCTGCCCACCGTGCGCAGATCACCCAGCTTGGCGATCCCCGAGAACAGCGCCGTCGCGACGAGGGGGATCACGACCATCGAGAGCAGATTGAGGAAAAGAGAACCGACGGGACGGATCTCGCGCAGCACGTCCGCGAGTCCAGGGTGGCCGCGCTGGGCCAACCCGGCCGCCAGCAGGCCGAGCGAAAGGCCGGCAACGAGGCCAATTCCCATCCATAGATGGCTTCTCATCGGACGGCTATTATACCGCCATGCCAGACAACACACACGCGCAGGTGAAGACTCCGAAATGGGCTCTCATCCTGGGAGCCTCGAGCGGATTCGGCGAGGGGGCAGCGCGAGCGCTCGCGCAGGCGGGCTATGATATCGTGGGGGTCCACTTGGACCGCAAGGCGGGGCTCGAGCACGTCGCCGAGATCCGCCGCGATATCGAGAAACTCGGCCGCAAGACGCAGTACTTCAACATCAACGCGGCGGACGAGGAGAAGCGCAACGAAGTCCTCGCCGAGCTGGCCAAACAGCAGCTGAACGTCGCCGTGTTGCTCCATTCGCTCGCCTTCGGGACCCTGAAGCCGTACATCGGCGACGACGTCCTGAACAAGGCCAACATCGACATGACGCTCGACGTCATGGCGCACTCGCTTGTGTACTGGGCGCAAGGCGTCGTGAAGCATGGATTGATGGGGAAGGGCGGCCGCATCTTCTCGATGACGTCGTCCGGATCGACGCGCGTGTTCGCGACGTACGGCGCAGTGTCGGCGGCCAAGGCGGCGCTCGAATCGCACACCCGGCAGCTGGCGCTGGAGCTGGCGCCGCGCAACATCGCAGTGAACGCGCTGCGCGGCGGCGTGACGGACACGCCGGCGCTGCGCAAGATTCCCGGCAACGAAAAGCTCGTTGAGATCGCCACGCAACGGAATCCGCATCACCGGCTCACGACGCCCGCCGATCTGGGCGGTGCGATCGTGGCGCTGTCCCGCCCCGAAGCCGACTGGATCACCGGCAACGTGATCAACGTGGACGGCGGCGAGGAAGTCTCCGCATAGTGAGGGGCTGGGGGTTCGGGGTTAGTGGTTAGGGACTGAACGGGTGGCTACGTTGCAGGAAGCACGCGCCAAGCTGCGCGCCTATCAGCCGGTGGAGATTCCATTTGAGAATGGGATGATCGCCGCGGCCGTCGCGGTTGTCCTGCAAGACGGCGACGAAGGCCTGGAAGCATTGTTCATCCATCGCGCCGTGCGCCCCGGCGACACGTGGTCCGGTCAGATCGCCTTTCCCGGCGGCCGTCGCGAGCCGAGTGATGCTGACCTGCTGGCGACCGCGATCCGTGAGACCATCGAAGAAATCGGTGTCGATTTGTCCGCGGCCGAGCGCCTGGGCGTCCTCGACGATCTCCATCCGCGCACGCCCGTGCTTCCCCCTGTGGTCGTCCGTCCATTTGTATTCGCGTTGACGGAGCGGCCTTCCATTGTGCTCAGCCACGAAGTGCAGGACGCCTTCTGGGTGCCCTTCCGAGCGCTGCTCGCGCCGGGGGTGCGCGGGGAGATCACTGTCGATCATCCTGGCATCCCCCGGAGGGCATTCCCTGCGTATACGCTCGGGAATCGCACTATCTGGGGGATGAGCGAGCGCATTCTCACACCGTTAATTAGCCTGGTTTCTTAGGCTTACAAAATCCACATCTTCGCTTGACAATATTTGAGATTTAGGCTAGCCTAATGCCCTGTCTGGTTGACAGTGGTCCCTTTGGGAGAGCCTCATGAACGCCGCGATTCGGTCGCCACAACCGCCGCTCACGCGCTCCGTCGAAGACTATCTGAAGTCCGTTTTCCATCTCACAAGTCAGGGCGGTTTCGCCACCACGAGCGATATCGCCGAAATGCTCGAAGTCGCCGCTCCGTCGGTGAGCGGCATGATGAAGCGTCTCTCGGAGACGGGGCTCATCGAGCACGTCCCGTATCGCGGCGTGCAGTTGACGCCGCAGGGCCGGCGCGCGGCACTCCAGATGATCCGCCGGCACCGCATTCTCGAATCGTATCTCACGAGCAAGCTCGGTTTCGACTGGGGTGACGTGCACGTCGAGGCTGAGCGGCTCGAGCACGCGGTCTCCGAAAAACTGATCGAGCGAATGGCGGATGCGTTAGGCGAGCCGCGGTATGACCCGCATGGCGCGCCGATCCCGACCGCAGCCGGCGAAATCGAAGAAGCGGAGCTGACCACACTTGCCGCCGCGCCGGTCGGTGCGACGCTCGTGTTGCGGCAGGTGGGCGATGAGGATCCCGCGCGGCTGCGCTATCTCGCCGAGCAGGGGCTCACGCCCGGGACTCGCCTCGTGGTCCTGGAGCGCCAGCCGTTCAACGGCCCAACCACCGTGCGGAGCGGTGCCGAGACACGAGTGGTCGGTCAGGAGCTGGCGGCGCTGTTGTGGTGTGAGGAGGTCGTCGAGTGAAATCGCTCTCGCGGCGTGACGCGTTGAAGCGGAGCCTGTTCGGGATTGCGGGCGTCGCCTCCGCCACCTCGCTCGCCCATGCTTCTTCCCTGGGCACCCACCCCGATCCGCACGCGCTGATGACCGGGGGTGTGCCGTCCAGCGCGGGGATCGATCCGATCAAGTTTCTCACGCAGTTCGACACCGGCGTCGTCTCGCGGCGTCCCAACGGACAAACGGTCCGCGACTACAAGGTCATCGCGATGGACCGCAATCTCGAGATCATGCCCGGCCTCATCTATTCGGCCTGGACCTACAACGGACACGTCCCCGGTCCGACGCTGCGCTGCACCGAGGGCGACCTCGTGCGCGTGAATTTCCATAACGCCGGCACGCATCCGCATTCGATGCATTTCCACGGGTTTCACCCCGCGAACATGGACGGCGTGTTCGAGCAGATCGAGCCGGGTGACGCGTTTGTGTACGAATTCGAGGCGAGCCCGTTCGGGCTGCAGCTCTATCACTGTCACACCATGCCGTTGAAGCGGCACATCGCGAAGGGGCTGTATGGGGCGATGATCATCGACCCCAAACGGCCGCGGCCGCCGGCCAATGAAATGGTGATGGTGATGAATGGCTTCGACGTGAACTTCGACGGCGAGAACGAGGTCTACGCCGTCAATACGGTCCCGTTCGCGTATCAGGCGCATCCAATCGTGCTGCGGCGCGGCGAGCTCAACCGCATTTACCTGGTCAACGTGCTCGAATTCGATTTGATCAACTCGCTGCACCTGCACGCAAACTTCTTCCACGTGTACCGCACGGGCACGTCGCTGACGCCGCACGAGTTCACGGACACGATCAGCATGGGCCAGGGCGAGCGTCACATCATCGAGTTCACATACGACCACCCCGGCAAGTTCATGTTCCACGCGCATCAATCCGAGTTCGCAGAGCTGGGGTGGATGGGCCTGTTCGACGTACAAGATCGGCAAATCGCGTGAGCCGAAAAACCTGGCTCTGGTTTTTCCTCCCACTCGCTCTGCTGGGTTTCCTGTCCCTGTTCGTTGTGAAGGGCGGCACGCTATCGCGCCTCGCGCGCGGGCTCCCGCCCGTCGAGGAGCTGACCGTCGATCGCGTCCAGCTGACTCCCGGTCACTTGGTCGTAGACCTGGTGAATGGCGGCCCCGAACCCGTCACGGTAGTGCAAGTCATGGTGGACGAGGCGTTCTGGACGCACACGATGACGCCGGGACGCACGGTGTCGCGACTGGGACACGCGCGTATCGACATTCCGTATCCATGGGTGGAGGGCGAGCCGCACCACATCAAGCTCGTCACGTCGAACGGCGTGACGTTCGATCACGAGATTGCCGTAGCCGCCGAGACCCCGATAGCCACTGCGGCGTACTTTGTCACGTTCACGCTGATCGGGTTGTATGTGGGTGTGCTGCCGGTCGCGATCGGTCTGCTGTGGCTGCCGTTCCTCAGGCGGCTCGACCGCCGCTGGATCCACTTTTCGCTGGCGCTGACGGCAGGCCTGCTGGTGTTCCTTGCCGTCGAGGCGCTGCATGAAGCGCTCGAGATGGCGGAGCGGGTCGCGGGCGCGTTCCAGGGAACCGGACTCGTGGCCGTCGGGACGCTGGGTGCCTGGTTAGGGCTACAGGCGTTGGGCGGAGCAGGGAGCAGGGAGCAGGGAGCAGATCATGATCCTGCCCGGCAGCGCCTCCGACTGGCGTTCCTGATCGCGCTCGGCATCGGTCTCCACAATCTCGGCGAAGGGCTGGCCATTGGCGCGGCATACGCGCAGGGCGCGGTCACGCTCGGTGCGGTCCTGCTCGTGGGCTTCATGATTCACAATACGACGGAGGGCCTGGGGATCGTGGCTCCGATTGCGCAAGACAGTCCCTCGATCAAGACGCTCGCGCTCGCAGGCTTGCTCGCCGGTGGTCCCACGATTATCGGCGCGTGGCTGGGCGGAGTGGCCTACTCGCCGCTGCTCAGCACGCTCGCGTTGGCGCTCGGCGCGGGCGCGATCCTTCAGGTCCTGGGCGTGTTGTATCGCGTGGTCGGCCGCGAAACGCCGAAAGTCTGGACGCCGCTGAACGCGCTCGGTGTGACGGCGGGACTGATTCTCATGTACGGCACCGGCCTGCTGGTGGCGCTATGACCGCGTCCCTACTCGCATTGCTCATCGCCGCGGCACAGGGAAGTGGCGCCGAAGTCCCGCGCATCGAGGACAACAGCTTCCTGATGGAGGAGGCGTACAACCAGGAAGCGGGCGTGGTCCAGCACATCAGTACGCTGCTGCGCGACGGCCGGACCTGGACATACGGCTTCACGCAGGAATGGCCGCTCGGCGGCCAGCGCCACCAGCTGAGTTACACCGTGGCACTCGCGGAAGGGCCCGATGTGCTCGCGCTGAACTACCGTCATCAGCTCGTGGGTTTAGGATCACACACCGCGTTCGCCCCGCGCATCTCGTTCCTGGTGCCGACGCGTGAAAGCGTCGGCACGGCCCTGCAACTGAATCTCCCCGTGAGCGTGGCGCTTGCCCCTCAGCTGGTGACGCATCTCAACGCGGGGATCACAACGCCGCGCCGGGAGCAGGCAGTCTACAATGCCGGGGCGAGCCTCATCTGGCTCGCGCATCCGAACATCAACCTCATGTTGGAGACGGTTTGGTCAGGCGACGCCCAGAGTGGAGACCTGATCATCAATCCTGCGGTGCGGTGGGCCATCAATGCCGGCAGCTTGCAGATTGTGCCCGGCGTCTCGTTCCCGGACGGGCGGGACGTACTGATCTACCTCAGCTTCGAGCATCCCTTCCAGCGGCAGTAGGCTATTCTGTCTCTGACGGGACGCGCGACTGCTCCAGCGCCACCAGAATCGCGTTGAGCCTGCGGTCGCGCGCCTCCCGCAGGAATTCGACCTTCCCCTTATACGCCCGCTCGATGCCTTGAATCAGTGTGCGCTGCTGATCGGGGTCGAGTTGTGCCCAGTGGGCGAGCTGCTGCCACCAGCCCTCGAAACTCGCCAGCAGATGCTGCGTGAAGCCGCGAATTCCGCCCTCGCCGGCGGCCAGATGGTAGGTGAGATGCGGGCCGGCCGCCGCCCATCCGATGCCCGGGCCGAGCGAGACGGCGCGATCGAGATCGTCCACCGAGATCACGCCGCGTAGCACGAGATCGATGCACTCCCGCCAGACGGCGGCGGCGACTCTCCCCACGACGTACCCCGGAATCGCTTTCTTCAGCACGATCGGGTGGCGCCCCAGGGCTCGCAGATAATCCACGGCGCGCGCGATGGTCGCGGCTGACGTGCGCCCTTCGGGGACGACTTCGACGAGTGGGATGAGCTCCGGCGGGTTCAACGGGTGGGTGACGAGGCAGCGGTCGAGCCGGCGCATCCGGCCGAAGATCTCCGTCGGCGCGAGGCCGCTCGACGAGGAGCTGATCAGGACGTCGCCGCCCACCGCCTGCTCGATCGCCGAGAGCAGCTTTTGCTTCGCAACGACATCCTCGTGAATCGCCTCGATCACCCAGTCGGCATCCTGAACCGCTTCGGAAAAGAAGTTCGCGCGCACGAGCTCCCGCAGCCCGCGCTCGACGATGGACTCTGGCGCGCGGCCGAGCGCGACGAGAGCGCGGGTGCGCCGCTCGACCTCCAGGGACGCGCGCTCCATGGTCCCCGGATTGAGGTCGAAGATCGCGACCGCCCAGCCCGCCGACGCGCACAATGCCGCCCATCCCACGCCGATGTCGCCCGCGCCGATGACCGCCACCTTCCGCGGAATCGTCACGCCAGCGCCTCCTCTGCGATGGCCCCCGCCAGCACGCGCTCGAACAACATCCGCCGCACCGGAGGTGGATGCACGTCCATGGCGACGCGCGCGAACGAGCCTTTCGGATTGAGCTTGGTGCGACCACGGCTCTGCCCATCGTCCAAGTCGACGGAAAGCCGCAGGTCGCTGAACGTCAGAACGCCGGGTTGCAGCAAATAGGCGATGGCGAGCACGTCGTTGATGACGGCGCCGTCGAGTCCCTCCTGCTTCTTGTGGAACTCGACGTAGAACCGCAGCGCGTCATGCAGCCACGGCGAGTCGTGCGCGAGCCGCTCCACCTCGTTTCCCTTCATTATCACTTTGCGCGTCACGTCGAGCCCGATCATTTCGGTGGGGATCTCGGCGGCGAGGACGGTCGCCAGCGCTTCGGGATCGCACCACGCGTTGAATTCGGAGAAGCGCGTCTGGTTGCCCGGTGCCTCCACGTTGCCGATCATCGCGACGTGACGCCCCACCTTGTCACGGACCAGACCCGGATTGGCGCGCAGCACCAGCGCGAGACTGGTCACCGGGCCGAGCGTGACGAGCGTGACGGGCTCGGCTTGAGCCTCGAGCAGCCGCTCGAGCGGCCGGACGTAATCGAGGATGACGCCGGCCGGCGGCACGTCGGCATAGCCGAGGCCGGAGGGTCCGTGGGTGTCGTCGGCAACTTGGAGCTGGCGCTTGAGTGGTCTGCGGGCTCCGATGCCGATGGTGACTCGGGTACGCTGTTTCGCTCGACGAAGTATTTCGACGCAATTGCGATACGCATTTTCGACTATCGTGTTGCCGTACGAGATCGAAATGCCACGCACGTCGAGCTCGGGGGAATTCAGCGCGAGCAGCAGCGCCAGGCAATCGTCGATCCCGGGGTCGGTATCTATAACGACAGGGATTGGGGGCTGGGGGTGAGGGGCTAGCACGCTCAAGGTTAGGATGCCGACTTCGGAAGTGCAAACGCGATGATCGCGTCGCCTGCCCCGAAGGGACCACCGCCGCCCGCGGCGATGACGACGAACTGCCGTCCACCCGCTTCATAGGTCATCGGTGTGGCGCGCGCACCCGCGGGGAGAACCGCTTTCCATAATTCACGACCGGTCTCCACATCGAACGCCCGGAAGGCCCGGTCGAGTGTGGCGCCGATGAACACGACGCCGCTCGCGGTCGTGACCGGTCCGCCGAGGTTGGGTGAGCCGAGTCCGGGCGTGTCGCCCATGGTGCCCAGCGGGACGTTCCAGGCGATGGCGCCCGTTCTCAGATTCACGGCCACTAACGCGCCGAACGGCGGCGGCGTGCACGGCAGTCCTGTGGGACCCAGAATCAGCCGCCTCCGCATGATGTAAGGCGTGCCCCGCATGCGGGTATACTCGAAATCGGTAATGCCGCGACTGGCGTCGGACCGCCGCATGCTGTCCCCGTTGAAGCCTTCGGCGACGAACAGCTGCACCATGGCTGGGATGCGATTGACGGGCACCACGGCAATGGCGCGGCCTTCATCTATAGACATCCCGCCCCAATGCGCCCCGCCGATGTTGCCGGGCACCACCAGCGTCCCCTCGAGGCTGGGCGGTGTGAACGGGCCCTCGTTGCGCAGGGCGCCCAGGATCGCGCGGCACGCCGTCTGTGCTTCGGGCGTCGGCCCCCAGGCGTCCGCCGCTGAGTACTGAAGAGGCGAAAGGGGTGGCGTGACGGTCGTGAACGGCTGCGTTGGCGACGCGACCTCGCCGGGGACGCTGCTGCCGGGGACCGCGCGCTCCTCCACCGCAAAGATCGGCTTTCCACTTCTGCGATCGAGGACGTACAGCATCGCTGACTTCCCGGCTTGAATCACCGCCGGAGTCCGGACGCCGTTCCGCCTCACGGTCACCAGGGCCGGGGGCGACGCGTTGTCGTAGTCCCAGATGTCGTGATGCACCGTCTGGAAGTGCCACACCACGCGGCCAGTGGACGCGCGCAACGCGACGATCGAATTGGCGTAGCGATTTTCGCCGAGCCGTAAGCCGCCGAAGTAATCGGGCGCGGGACTCGACGTCGGCAGGAATACCAGGTCACGCGCCGTGTCTGCCACCATGATCGACCAGACGTTTGCGGCCCCGGTGTAGCGCGCGCTGCCGCCGTGCCAGGTCCGGTACGCCCGGTCGCTCGAATCCCGGGGCACCGGGTCGAACGTCCACGTCAGCGCGCCTGTGCGGGCGTCGAACGCGCGGACCTCGCCGCTTGCCGGCGCGTACGTGGTGTTGTCGGCGACGGCCGAACCCACGATGACGAGATTGCCCACAACAGCCGGTGGCGATGTGACTTCGTAGAACTCGAACTCGAGCGGCGGCACACGAAGTCCCGCGCGGAGATTCACCACACCGGCTGAACCGAATCCGGCGCAGGGCTTTCCCGTCGCTGCGTCGAGCGCGATCAGCCTCGCGTCAATCGTCGCGGCGAAGATGCGGCGCGCGCAGGCCTCACCCCCCTTCCCCCTCTCCGTTCCGGAGAGGGGGTCTCGCCAGAAGCTCACGCCGCGGCTCGCAAAGTCGCCGTAGCCGCGGTGGGGATTCACGCCGGCGTCGTAGCGCCAACGTTCGGTACCGGTCGCGGGATCGAGCGCGGCGACGATACCGGTCGGCGTAATGACATACATCGTGCCGTCCACTACGATGGGCGTCACCTCGAGGGCAGGTGGCCGGTGGGACATGCTCGACATGTCTGGCATGCCGGTGTGATAGGTCCACGCGACTTGGAGCTGGGCGACATTGGCGCGCGTGATCTGGGTGAGTGGCGAGAACCGCGCCCCACCCGGATCGCGGCCATAGACGGGCCAGTCTCCTGGGGGCTGGGGATTGGGGATTGGGGACTGGAGACTAAGGGCGAGCAGCAGAGTCAGCATCGATTTCCCTCGAGATAATTTCGCGCAGGCGGGCAAACTCGGCCTCGCCGCCAAACCCGAAGATGCGCTCGACGACGCGACCTTGCTTGTCCAGCAGCACCGAATACGGCAGGCCGCGAAAGTGATATACGCCTTTCATGCGGCCGCGACCGACGAGAATCGGGAAGGGCGGCGCGAACTCGCGCACGAACGTGCGCATCTTGCCGTCACTGACATCGTCGGAAATCGCCGCGATGTCGAAGTCCTTACGGTCGAATTCTCCGTACAGCTCCGCCATGTGGGGAAACTCTTCGCGGCACGGCTCACACCACGAGGCCCAGAAGTTCACGAGCGTAAT
The DNA here is from genome assembly GCA_050733035.1 of Gemmatimonadales bacterium. Taxonomy (GTDB): domain Bacteria; phylum Gemmatimonadota; class Gemmatimonadetes; order Gemmatimonadales; family GWC2-71-9; genus 20CM-2-65-7. The sequence goes on from JBOHSJ010000234.1 coordinate 13,414, forward strand.
CTTGCCGGAGAAATCTGCGAGCCGGACCGGCTTGCCGGCCAGATCGGGAAGCGCGAACGCCGGCGCAAACAGCTCGCGGCCGCGCGTCGGCGTCTGCGCGAGCAGGGCCACCAGGTCGAGCACGCGGATTCTGCCTCGGGCGTTGACCGCGATCGCGGTGGCGGGTGTCCCGAGCACTCGGCTCTCGATGATCCTCCCCGTTTGCCGATCGAGCACGTCGAGACGCAGGCGGGTCGCGGCGGAGTCCTCCCCGCCTAGGACGTAGAGCCGCCCGTCGGGGCCGACGGTCATCGCGATGTTGATCAGCGCGTGATCGACACGCCGCTCCTTGCCCGCGACGAAGCGCGGATCGCGCTCGACGGGTATCAGACCGCGGGAGCTGCGCCAGACGGGGGAGCCGGCGGCATCGAGCCGCAGGATCTCGTCACGCACCAACGGGGCGAAATAGGCGATTCCGTCCGCGAGGGCCACGGGTCCCGCGTTCACGAGTTGCGCCAGGTACCTGATGTCGGGGACGTGGGTGATGCCGAGTCCCTGGGTGGGCCGGCCCAGCGTATCGAGCATCCAGAGCAGCGGCGCGCTGCCGTCTTCGGCGACGAACTGCACGAAGTAGGGGGATCGCGACGCGACGATCCGCTCGCCGTCCGTTGCGTAGAGCGACGCGGGGAACGGACTCTCCCACTCGCGCACGGGCTTGCCGGCGGTGTCGAATACGACGCCTTCGCCGGTGCGTTCGCTGACGAGCAGGCGGCCCCCCGGTATGGCGGAGACGGCAACGGGACTGGACAGGCGCGGATCGCTGATCGTGCGGACGACGTGCAGATCGCCGTCGAACGCAATGAGGCGGTTGCGCGGCGCGTCGGGCGCCCACGACACCTGGCCAACGCGAGCCGCGGGCGAGCGGCCGAGGAACAGCAGCGTGTAGCCTTCATCCGCCGCGGGTCGGCAGCCAAGACTCAGCAGTACAACGAGGAGTATATTTGCGCGCATGACCAGCGAGTATAGAGCGTTGATCGACGCATTCGGCAAGGGGTGGGAGCGGGGCGACGTGGAGGCCATCGCCTCGGTCTTCACCGAAGACGCGGTGTTTCTCGAGACGCCGTTCAGCCAGCCGGACCGCGGCCTGGCGGCGATCCGGGCGTACTGGAAGGACATCCCGCTGCACCAGGCGGAGACTCATTTTTCTTCGGGCGAGATATACGGCGCCGGGCCGTGGTTCGCGACGGAATTCAGGTGCACGTTTCGCAGGCGCAGGACCGGCGAGCAGGTTGATGCGCGAGGGGCGCTTTTTTGTGAGACGAAGGACGGCAAAATCAGTGAGATGAGGATGTACTGGCACCGATATGCAGGAGGTCGAGAAGAAGCAAAACCCTAGGACCTGCAAAAACTAGACGCACAGACGCACAGCGGGTTGTAGGTGTGCGTCACCCGGACAACCCGCGCACGTACTGCAATGCGGTTTCCATCAGCTCGGCACTGCGTAGCCCACCTCTCATTGCCAGGTCGACCGCATCTTCTTCTTCCATCTTTCCTTCGGTCATCAGGTACGGAATCAGCGCGGCGGATGTCCTATTCCCACTCGAACAGTGGAGGAGGGCTTTTTTCCCGGAGAGTCTCCTGAGCATCTCATGCATCTGCTTCATGGTGTCTTGAGTAACGGCTCCGTGCACGATCGGTAGGCTGTGATACTCGAGGCCTGCGATGCGCACGGTCGCGGGCTCGTCGAACGGCCGGGGCTCCATGGGATCGCGGTTATCCAGGACGGCTTGGCCACCAGCGGCCTTGAAAGCTTTGAGCTGCTGTTCAGTCGGTTGACCGCCGGTAACCCATCCTGGCACGGGTTCGGCGGCGTTCGCGAGGCCGGCTAACGCCGCGAGCAAAGCGGTCATCGCAAGGCCCCAATCCCCAATCCCCAATCCCCAATCCCCATCACGGCAGCCGTCCTCCCGTGAAACCGGCTCGCTGCAGTCCGCGGATGATGTGCGGATTGGTCTTCATCACGTTCCACACAAATCCGGTCCGATAGTTCTCGACCATGATCAAGATCGGTCCCTGATCGATGCCGAGGTAATCGACGTCGAACCAGCCGAGCGCCGGATCGACGGTTCCCACTTCCTGCTGTCCCGATGCCGTGAACGTCGGGTTGAAGGCGTCGAGGAAGCCGTATGTCGAGAACAGCTTGTTGCCGTACGTCGTGCGCATGGCGAGCAACGCGGGGATCGTGACTTCAGGCGCAAACGGCACGGAGCCGCCGACGGCGGTCGGACAGATGGTCCCGTCGTCGCGCTCGTCGCCGAGGCCGGCGCCGCGCGCCCAATAGGTGTGGAACTGCCGGCTGCGGCCAGCCAGGGTGAGCGTCTTGTTCGCCGGACCGTCGCACGCGGTGAGACCCCAGACGTTCGCATTGTAGCCGCGCCAGGCCCCCGCATTCGCGACCGCGTACGCGCGCTGCGACAGCGTCGCGCGGCGCGAGTTCTCGAAGTAGTCGATCCCGCGGCCCTGCATGTACGCGTCTTTGATCCCGCGGAAGTCGATCCAGACGTGCGAGTACTGGTGGCCGAACAGCGGCGCGAACTGCACGAACGTCTGGCCGTGGTAAGTGCCCCACTGGTAGCCGCTCACCCACGCGCCCCACGTCGTCGAGTCGACCGGATGCGTGGGTGAGCCGAGCGCGAGGATGTTGAGAATCATCGCCTCGTTGTAGCCGATCCAGCGCGCACTGATGAAGCCGTTCTCGGGATGCCAGCCCATCGTGACCGACGCCGCACCATTCCGCGCCCACTGCCAGTCCACCCGGAAATAGATCGAATCAGCGAGGGCGCGGATCTGCTGCTCGGTTGTATCGCTGCGAGTGAAATACGACTGCGCGAACAGCACGCCGCCGAGCAACAGCGACGTGTCGATCGTGGAGAGCTCGACCTGCTGGAAGCGGCGGCCGGTCGTCATGTCCAGGAAGTGATAGTAGAAGCCGCGATAGCCGGTGGTGTTGGGGCCGGCGGAATCCTGGGCTGACGTCCAGAAGAAGCGCAGCGTGGCTAAAGTGCGGTCGGCGGCGTCTTGGCGCGTGATCCAGCTGTGCTCGACGCCGATTGGGTACGCCGTGAGCGCGAAGCCGACGGCGGCGATGCTGGAGAACGACGGCGTGGGCCAGCGATCGGGCGTGAG
>JBOHSJ010000235.1:0-2052 GCA_050733035.1 Gemmatimonadales bacterium
AGGACGCGCTCACGGTCGCGCTCGCCCTCGGCACGCTGGCCGCCGTCGGCTCGCCCACGGTCGCGTGGGCGGTCATCACGGACGTGAATGCGAAGGGCCGGCTTTCGGAGACGATCCGGGACGTCACCAGCCTGCAGGCGTTGGCGGCCGTGGTGCTGCTCGTCGTCGTGCTGGCGCTCGCATATCCCCTCGCGAGCGGTGGAACCGTCACGCCGGGCATCGCGATCCACGCGCTCCTGATGCTCGTGGGCTCGCTGGTCGTCGGAGTCGCGCTCGGCTTCGCGGTCGCGCAGTACCTGCGGGTCGTCCAGGGCCATCTGGAATGGTTGCTCCTCGTCTTCGCGTTCATCGTCGCCCAGCCGGTTCGCCTGGCGGGATTGGACGCTGTGCTGATCGCGCTGGCCGCGGGGTGCACGCTTCGCCATGCGGCGCCGGCGGACAGCGAACGCATCAGGGCCGAGCTCAAACGGTGCGCCGTCCCGGTCAATGTCGTATTTTTTGCGCTCGCCGGGGTTGGTCTGCGCCTGGGCGCCCTGGCCGAGCTCTGGCCGTGGGCGCTGCTGCTTGTAGGACTGCGGGTGACTGGGCTGTGGACCAGCCTGCGGTGGGCCGGCCGTCACCAGGCCGTCGGTCCGGAGCTGGTAGACTATGCGTGGCTGGGATTGGTATCGCAGGGTGGATTGGCAATCACGTTCGCCGCTGTGCTGCGGCGGGCGTTCCCGGAGTGGAATGTTTCGCTGGAAGCGCTGGTGGTCGCGATGATTGGGGTGCACCAGCTGGCCGGGCCGATCTGCTTCCTATGGGCGCTACGGCGCTCCGGTGAGGTCACGGACGTCGGTGGGGGGGTCAAGCATGTTCGGGAATCGCCTGGCACGGCGGACGACGGTACGGCTGGTGTGCTTGCTGGGGGCGGGCGCGGGGGCGGGGGCGGGAGCAGCAGCGTGTACTAAGGGCGTCGAGCCGAGCGGCCCGCCGTGTACGGCGGCGGCCGACACCGTGACCCTTGCCGTGGACGAGTACGTCTCGATCGACCCGGCTACGGATTCGGGATGCCGGGTCTTTCCCGCGACGACGAACGCCGCTGAGTATCTCATCGCGGTGCAGCTGACATCGGGCGATACGGCGATTCGGGCGGCATTTCGCGTAAACGGTGATACGATTCTCCCGGCCCCCGCCCCGAGTCCGGCTCCGCTGTTCGCCGAGCTCGGGAGCGCCGAGCGCTTTCACATGTTTTTGCGAGTCGGCGATGAGCGGCGGTTCTGGGGCTTCGCTCCAGAGCTTGCGCCGCCCCACGCTCCCCTGCCGCGCCCTTCCACCACCGCCAACCCGCCTGCGTATAACGACCTGCGCACCTTCCAGGTCTGCGCCACGGTCACCTGCTCACGTTTTGATCGCGTTGGCGCCCGCGCCAAGGCGATAAACTCGAAGGTTGCCATCTTCGTGGACACATTGGCGCCGCCGAACGGCCTCGATTCCACGGCGCTCGACAGCATCGCCCGGATCTTCGACCAGCGCCTCTACGCGATCGATGTAGCCGCCTTCGGAAGCGAATCGGATATCGATTCCAACACCGTCGTCATCGTGTTGATGACGAATACCGTCAACAAGCTCGTGACCGCGAGCGAGTGCCAGACCAGCGGATTCGTCGCCGGGTTCTTCTTTGGCGTCGATATCGATCCAGACTTTCGCAACGATTCGCGCTCTAACAAGGCCGAGGTCTTCTATTCGATTGTCGCCGATCAGGCGGGCACGCTGAGCTGTCCGCACAGCGCCAATGAGGTTCAGGCGTTCGTCCCGGTGACGTTCATTCACGAATTCCAGCATATGATCAGCTTCAACCAGCACGTGCTGCTCCGCAACTCGTCTGGTGAAGTCTTGTGGTTGAACGAAGGCTTCTCGCATTACGCCGAAGAGCTGGGCGGAAGAAGTTACGAGCCGGATCCCAATGCGCGGATTGCCGACTGCACGATCGGCACCACGCCCTGCCGGTTCTATTCCGGTGATCTACTGAACGCCTCGTCGTTTCTCGATTCCACCAGCAGGCATTTTCTG
>JBOHSJ010000236.1:0-8519 GCA_050733035.1 Gemmatimonadales bacterium
TCCTGCTCCTGACCTCGTTTGCCTGCCAGCCACCCGATACGTCCGCCAGTGCGAAGCAGGCGATCGACGCCGCGAACGCCCAATGGCCCCGGCTCACGAGCACCGGCCACGCCGACTCGATCGCCGAATTCTACGCGAGCGACGCGGTGATCATGCCGCCGAACATGGCCACGATGCAGGGCAAAGAGGCGATCCGCACGTTCTTCGCGACGATCAACTCGATCCAACCGCGACCGACGCTGACCCTTCGTGCCGTGACCGTGGTGGCTAGTGGACCGGTGGCGGTCGAGACGGGCCGCTGGCACTGGGCCTACCCCGCCGGCGCGACACTGCCTCCCGGCACACCCGCCGTGGATTCGGGCAAGTACATCGTGCGTTGGGCCGAGCAGAACGGAACATGGCTGATGGTGGACGATGTTTGGAACAGCGACCTGCCGCTGCCGACTCCTCCGCCGCCACCGCCGGCGCGACGCAGCCGCTAGGAACGATAGAGCCCCGCAGCGGTCTTCCCGCTGCGGGGCTTGGTGTTTCCAACACATCCGTCAGCTCCCCGTTGAACACCCGTTGACGGTGGCATATCAATCATGCATACATATGCATATGCGAACCACACTCATCCTGGACGATGCCCTGGTCGCGGAGGCCAGCGAGCTCACCGGGATCACCGAAAAGACCGCGCTGGTGCGCGCGGGACTCGAAGCGCTGATCGCGCGGGAGGCCGCGCGCCGCCTCGCCGCACTGGGCGGCACCATGCCGCATCTCAAGCCGGTTCCACGGCGCCGGCTCCCATTGCGCACCCGCCGCCCCCGCTCACACCGCTGATCCTCGCCGACACGTCCGTCTGGCTCGACCACTGGCGCCGTCCGATCGCACGCTTCGCCACGTTGCTCGAATCGAACGAGATCGTCGTGCATCCGTTCATCGTCGGTGAAATTGCGCTCGGCGATATCAGTCCGCGCGCCGAAATCCTGCGAGGGCTCGGCAAACTGCACGCGACGACACTGGCCCGGCACGAGGAGGTGCACGAGCTGATCGAGCGCATCCCACTCTGGGGCCGCGGGATCGGCTGGGTTGATGCCCATCTCCTGGCCTCCGCCCTCCTGGACCGCGTCCGCCTTTGGACATTCGACCGGAATCTCGCTCACGCCGCCGTGGACATCGGAGTCGCCGCCTAAAGCTTCAAAGCGGCCTACGCAGGCTACCTTTAGTCCGTGCTCGCCGATTCCGACGTCACGACACTCGAAACGCTGGTTACGCCGATCCTCGGCATTGCCTACGGCTACGCGCTGCGTCTGCTCCAGAACAGCGCCGAGGCGGAGGACTTGCTGCAGGAGGCGGCACTCGCCGCCACGCGCGGCTTTGGCACCTTCCAACCGGGAACCAACTTCAAGGCGTGGTTCTTTCAAATCCTGACCAATTGCTTTTATGGCCGGCATCGGCGGGCCACGCGCGAAGGGCAGACGAGTGACATCGACGACGTCCCCGAGCTCTACCTGTTCGAACGGACCGCCGAGATTGGCCTGCACAGCGTCCCGGATCCGGCAAGGCAGGTCCTGAGCCGGCTCGACGGCGATGCAATCGCGGCTGCCTTGGGAAGTCTGCCGGAGGAGTATCGTGTGGTCTCGACGCTGTACTTCATGGAGGATTTCGCGTACGACGAGATCGCCTCGATCCTCGGCATCCCTGTCGGCACGGTGCGGTCGCGGCTGCACCGCGGGCGCAAACTGCTGCAACGACGTCTATGGCCCATCGCCGTCGAGCACGGAATCGTGAGCGCATGAGCGTGGACCGCTACACCTGCGAGCAGGTGTTCCAGCGCATCAACGACTACCTCGACCGCGAGCTGTCGGCCGAGGAAATGGCGCTGGTGCGCGCGCATCTCGATACGTGCACCGTATGCGCGAGCGAATACGCGTTCGAAGGGACGGTCCTCACGGAGCTGAAAGCCAAACTCCGCCGCATCGACTTGCCCCCCGCTGTGCTCGACAAGGTCCAGCAAGCTCTCAAGAAAAAGAACACCTAGCCGGGAACCAAATGGCCGAGGCAAGCATTCCGGCTCTCCATGAACCGGACCGCTTGCCTGCTCTTGAGCGTGGCACTGGCCGGCGCCGCCTGTAACTGGGTTTCGCTCGCCACGCATTCCCTCACCTATCGGACCACGGCGCGCGGCGAGACGGGCAATCTCGTCGCTCGCGGCTCGTTGGTGTATGCCACCGTCGCAGAAGACGGCATCGCGGTCGTCGATGGGACTTCCGGCCGAACGCTCGCGACCATCGCGCCACCGCCCGGCGAGAGCATAGACGATCTTGCGCTGGCGGATGACCTGTTGTTCGCGCTCGATGCCCGGCCGCCAGGTCGTCTGAGCGTCTACTCGCTCGCGGACCCCGCGCGTCCCCGGCTGCTGGCCGGGTCACGCGATGTCCCGGTCGGCCCGTTTTCCGGGATCTCGACGTCGAACGGACTGTGCGTCGTATCAGGTGGCACTTCACAGCTCACGATCTGGCGCTATGACGCGCACGGGTCGCTCACGGGACCCCTCGCCACCACCGACCTTGGCCGCGGGCAGCCCGACGTGCTGCTCACCGCGCGCGGTGTGCTCTACGTATCCACGCACTACTCGGGCCCCTATTTCGGGCTCGACGTCGCCCGCTTCGACTCCGGTCAGGGTCGCATTGACAAGTTGGCCGAGCTGCCGCTCGATGGCGCGGGATTCACCGAAGGCGGCGCCAAGCCCGCCAATTTCCCGATCGAGTCCGCGCTGCTCGGGGACGACACGCTGCTCGTGGCTTCGGCTCGCGGCGTTGACGTCCTCGACATCCGCGTCGCCGAGCAGCCGCGACTGGAGGCCACGATCGACGTGGGCGGGCCGGCGGTGAACGTGGATGTCAGCGGCAGCGTCGCGGCGGTGACGGTGGGAGGCGAGGTGCCCACGCTGGTTTTCCTCGACTTTGCGACCTCTCCGCCGCGCCAACGCCGGATCGCCCTCCCCGTTGGAACCAATCCGGCAGGGGTTGCATTAGGGGGACCACGCGCGGCAGTGGCCGCCGGAAAACCGGGCGTGCTCTTCTACACCAAATGATGTCAACATCCGAGAGGGGATGAGAACATGTTCAACGCGACATGGCGTTCTGCTGTAGTGACTGCCGTCGTTCTCGTAGCGGCGGCTTGTGGCAAGAAGGGCGACTCTGCAAGTAGGGGGGGAATGGGAGAAACGAACAGCATGTCCGCAATGTCCGACGGCGCGGTCGAGTATACGGTCGTGGTCAAAAGCTTGTGGACGCGGGATCGCTTCCCGTTCGAGTACCCGGAAGCCGGCGCCTTTACGGGGCCCCACTTCTCCGGACTGATCGGGGCGTCGCATAAGCCTTCGTACGCGATCTTTGCGGTGGGCTCGCGCCCAACCCCGGGCCTCGAGAAGCTGTCGGAAGAGGGCAAGCACACGCCGCTCGATGCCGAGATCCGCGCCGCGATCGCATCCGGCTCAGCCGGCGTGTTGTTCGAAAGCGATGCGCTCCGCGACTTCAAGGACTCGCTCGTCGCGACGGTGCGCGTGGACGCCGATCATCCGCTCGTGTCGCTGGTGGCGATGGTCGCTCCCAGCCCCGACTGGTTTACCGGCGTGGCGGATGTGAACCTGATGGAGAACGGCGCCTGGGCCCAGTCGCGCACGCTGGACCTGTGGGCGTACGACTCGGGCGGCGATGACGGCATCACATACAAGGCCGCCGACAAGGATAACAACCCCAAGAAGCCGACGTCCCGCGAAGCCTCGCGGCACTTTGCGCCCAGCGGCACGGCGCTGCCGGTCGGGACGGTAACGATTACGCGGAAGTAAGAAGGAAGGGCGGAGGCCGGTTCATATGGCCTCCGCCCTCATTGTCGCTAGGCGGTCTTCTTCGTCGGCCGCTCCTCTGACCGCCGCTCCTCGCGCAGCTGCGTCACCGCGGAGCGCACGGTGTCCGTGATCTCGCGCTCCTGCCGCAGCGCCGCGATCACCGTCTCCGCCTGCTTGGTATGGAACTCGAGCGCGCTCGCCTGCGTGACCGCCTGATCCAGCAGCGCCTTCTGACCATGCAGGCTCTCGAGCCCCGCCTGGACCTCGGCCAGCATCGCCTCCGCCCGTGCGAGCCGCTGCTCGGCTTGCTCGACCTGGCGCTTGCGATGATCCAGGCCGTTGGCCGCGTCGTGCACGTGCGTCACCATGCTGAGCACCGTCTCGAGCATCGCGCGCGTCTGGCCGACTTCCTCCCTGGCGGCCGCGATCGAACGGACGTCGTCGGTCGTCTTTTCGGCGACCTCATACAGCCGGTGCATGTCGGCCTGCATGGCGTCCACCGTGGCCTGGCGCTGCCCCATCTGCTCCAGCGCACGAGTCAGCTGCGACTCGACCGCTTCCCATTTGGCGAGCCGCTCCTCGAATTGCGCCATGCGCTTCTGCGCGAACCGCAAACCGCCGGCGCGGTTGTCCAGCTCGTCGAGCGTCGCCGTCAGCTCGATCAGCCGATTCCCCGCCGTCGTGACCGCGGTGCCCAGCTGTGACGAGCGTTCCTCGAGCTGCTGGGCGGCAGTAGCCGCTTGCTCGCGCAGCTGGGCCACCCGGTCCAGATGCTCCGTGGCCTTGTCCAACCCCGCCTGCTTCAGCTCGAGCTCCTGGCCCAGGGCGCGGGTGCGCTCGGCCAGCCCCTCGAGATTGTGCGCGCGCGATTCGAGCGTCGTGACCGCCGAGTCTACTTCGCCGACGCGCCGCTCGGCACGCTCGACCGTGGCCACCGCCGCCGGCACGAGCTTCTCGATGCGGGCCGCCTCATCCGCGCGGGCCGCCAGCGCCCCGAACCGCTCGTCCGCGCCTGCCATGCGCGAGAGCAGCTCGCGGCTGCGCTCGTCGAGCTGCGAGCCGAGGCTCGTCAGCTCGGACAGGCGCTTGTTCAAATCGTCCACCATCCGGCTGCGGGCTTCGATCTGCCCCATCGCCTGGGAGACGCGGTCGGCTTCGCCACGCACCGATTCGACCGTCGGCTTCAGCTCTTCGATGGCCGCCAGCTCGCCGCGCAGTGTGGTGATCTGATCGGTCACGCCGGTCAGCCACGCCTTGGTTCCTGACTGCTGCTCGAGCACGCGCGCCATCTCGTCGGCCGCGCCCTCCACCTGCTCCAGCGCGCCCCTGACCCGTTCGTGCGTGCCCCGGAGCATCGCGACATCTTCGAGCGCCGCCTGCACGCCGGGATGCGACTTCTCAAGCTGCGCCACCCGCTGTGTCATCTCTTCTACTATAGTGCCGAGCCGGCCGGTGCTCGCTTCCATCGCGCGCACTCGTTCCGCCTGCGTGCCGAGCAGCGCCACGTTTTCAGCGATCCCCTCGAGCTGCGTCACCAGGCCGTCCGCCTGGGAGTGGATGTCGGTGATCGAGCGACTCGACTCCTCGAGCACCTTAAAGCGGCCTTCCATCCCGGTGAGCCCACTGCGGAGATCGAGGATGCGCTGGCCGACGGCGTCCAGGCCCTGGTTCTCCAGCTCGAAGCGCTTCACCGCGCGCTGCACCTCATCCCGCAGCGCGGCCAGACGAGCGCGCAGCTCGTCATCCGCCTGCTTCACGGCGCCGTGATTGGCCGTGATTTCAGTAGAGCGCTCCAGCACCTCGGCGTGCATCGCTTTGAGCTCGCCGACCTTCGCCTCGAGATCGCGCAGCCCCTTCGCGCTCTCCTCGTGGCGCCGGATCTTCGCGTCCACCTCGCGCATCAGCTCGTGGAGGCGGCCCACCTCGGCGGTGGCGCGCTCCACCACGTCGCGCTGTTGCTCCAGCGCCGCCACCTTCTGCGTGACACCGTCGGCGAGCGCCTTCAGCGATGTGAGCTGACGCTTGGTTTGTGCCGCCTCGGTAGCGGCTTCGCCGAGCTCCTTGAGCGTTTGCCCGACCGCGGCGGCGCGAGACTCCGTCTCGGCGACGCTGCGCTGCGCGTCCTGCTGCCGATCCTCGAACGCGCCGAACCGCGCGGCCACCGCCTCGCTCGACTTGCGCAGCTCCTCCTGGCGCGCGCGCACCTGGTCGAACCCCTGCGTCAGCTCGCGCACGGCGCCGCTCAGCGTGTCGGCATCCATCCGCAGCGCCTTGAACCCGCCGCCCAGCTCGAGGAAACCGGCCACGTCATTCTTCAACGCCAGCGCCTGCTCGAGCACGCCACGCAGCTCGTCGATCTCGGTGCGCAGCGCTTTGGCGCTCTCCGAATTCTGCGTGATCTGCGTCTCGGTGCGGCGCTGGGTCTTGGAGACGTTCTCGGTCTGTTCGTCGAGCGTCGCGAGCACGGGGACCAGGCGCTCGAGTGATTTGACGCGCGCCTGCAGCTCGCTCACCACCTTCTGCGCTTCGGTGAGCGGCTGCATCAGCTGCGACAGATTCTGCCCAGAGTCTCGCGCGGCGTTGGTGAGCGCTTCAAAGGCGACGCGTTCGCGCTTCATCTCGGCGAGAATGGCGCGGAGCTCAGCGGGAAGCTGCTCGGCGGTCGTTTCGCGACCGAAGATATTCCAGGCGGCCATGGTCCGATCCCTCGAAGGAGGAGGGGCGGGAGGGGCGGGTCCCGTCCTGGGACGACGTGAGTGCCGCGCGGAAATGTAGGTGAAACACCGCAGCGGGACGTGATAGATGTCACGCGTGCCGTGGGACGTCAGAAGTCCCTACATGTCCCTTACGATCATCCGTTAATCGCAACTCCAATCAGCGCTTGAAGCGCGGAGCCTCGCGCAGCACCGGCCCCAGCACCTTCCACACATGCTCCGCCATGATCCTCGCCCCCTCGGCATTCGGGTGAATCCCGTCGGCCTGGTTCAGCTCCGGCACGCCCCCCACCCCTTCCAGCAGAAACGGGATCAGCGCCGCGTCATTGTCACGTGCTAAATCCACGAACATCTGCGCAAAATCTGCCGTATATCTGCGGCCCAGATTCGGCGGCGCCTGCATCCCCGCAATCACGATGCGCACATCCGGATGCTTGGCGCGCGTCCGATCGATGATCTCCTGAAGATTGGCCCGCGCCGCCGCGAGGTCCTGCCCGCGCAGCGCGTCGTTCGCGCCCAGCTCCAGCACCAGCACCGCCACGGGCTGGCTGAGCAGCCAGTCGATGCGGCGCAATCCCGCGGCCGACGTCTCGCCGCTCACGCCGGCGTTCACCGCGCGGAACGCAAGCCCGGCAGAGTCGATCTTCGCCTGAATCAGCGCGGGAAAGGCTTCCTCGGGTTCGAGGCCGAGGCCGGCGGTGAGGCTGGTGCCGAAGAAGAGAACGACGCTATCGGCTATCGGCTGTCGGCTATCGGCTGATGTCTGACGGCCATCGGCCTTTGCGTTGCGATCCGGCTGCGCGTTGCAGGCGAGAACAGCCCACGACCACACCACGATTGGTAACTTGATCCGCATGATGATTATCGCCGAAGACCTCGAGCAGACCTACCTGAGCGGCGGCCGGCCGCTCACGGTGCTCCGGGATATTAATCTCGCCATCGCGCCGCAAGAATTCGTCGCTATCACCGGCCCCTCGGGCAGCGGCAAAACCACGCTGCTCGGCCTGCTTGCCGGCCTCGACCGCCCCACCCGCGGCGTGATCCGCCTCGATGGCCAGGACCTGGGCCCGCTTTCCGAAGACGCGCGAGCGAGGTTCCGAGCCGAAAACGTGGGATTTGTGTTTCAAACGTTCCAATTGCTGCCGACGCTGACGGCGCTGGAAAACGTGCTGGTCCCGCTGGAGCTGCTGGGGAGGAAAAGAGACGGTGCCCCTGAGCTGCTCGCGCAAGTCGGCCTCGGCGACCGGACGCACCACTATCCGGCGCAGCTCTCGGGCGGCGAGCAGCAACGCGTGGCGATCGCGCGCGCCTTCGCCAACGGGCCCAAGATCCTGTTCGCCGACGAGCCAACCGGCAGCCTCGACACAGATACAGGCAAGACCGTGATTGATTTGCTCGTTGAGTTGAATCGCGACGCCGGAACGACGCTCGTGCTGGTGACGCACGACCCGGCGCTTGCCGCATTGGCCAATCGTACGATTCCTCTCGCGGGCGGAATGATCGTTCCCCCTCTCCCGAAGGGAGAGGGGGCCATGGGGTGAGGACGGCCGTGAGATTCGTGCTGGCTATGGCCTGGCGCGAAAGCCGGCGCTCGCGCCGACGCCTCGCCCTCTACGTCTCCGCCGTAAGTCTCGGCGTCGCCGCCCTCGTCGCGATCAACTCGTTCAGCGCCAACGTCGCCGCGGCGGTGCGTGGGCAGGCGCGCGAGCTGCTCGGCGCCGACCTCGAGCTGCGCTCCCGCCAGCCGTTCCCGGACTCGATCGAGATGGTGCTCGACTCGGTGGCCGCCGCGCGCGTCACCAGCTTCGGCTCCATGGTCCTCGCCCCACGGACCGGACTCACGCGGCTGTTCGAGGTGCGTGCGGTCAGTGGCGGGTTTCCCTACTACGGGACTATCCAGACGGACCCGGCGAACCTGTGGCGTGAACTCCAGAGCGGGCGCCATGTGTTGGTCGACCCCGCCGTTCTCG
>JBOHSJ010000237.1:0-11311 GCA_050733035.1 Gemmatimonadales bacterium
CTCCCTACGCCCGCGCAGTCCGGTCGGACATGCTGGTCGTCTCCCCGTACTTCGTGCCCGGCAAGGACGGCGTCGCCTTCTTCGGCGAGCAACGGCGCAGCGGAGTCAACGTGCGCGTGCTGACCAACTCGCTCGCGGCGACCGACGTCTGGCTCGTCCACGCGGGCTACATGAAATACCGCCGCTCGCTGCTCAAGCAAGGCGTGCGGATCTACGAGCTTCGCCCAGAAGCCGCCGGCGTCAAAGGGCCTCGGGGCTCGGGGATCGCGATTGGATCTTCACGCGCCAGCCTCCATGCGAAGACCTTTGTCTTCGATCGCTCGTCGGTGTTCATCGGCTCGGTCAACCTCGATCCCCGCTCCCTCGAGCAGAACACCGAGGTGGGTGTGCTGGTCAATAGCCCGGATCTGGCCGCCGAGGTCGCGAGTCTGTTCGATCGCTGGGCGAGCCCTGCCCTGGCCTATGAGGTCACGCGCGGGAAATATGGCCGCCTGGAATGGACCGGCGGCTTCACGAACGAGCCGGGCGCTGGCTTCTGGCGCCCGCTCGGCGCGAAATTCTTCTCGCTCTTTCCTATCGATTCCCTGATCTAAACGGAGACATATGCTGACCTTGCTGCTCCTCCTGCAGGCGACGGCCCCACAACGGCCCGCGCAGCTCACGCGCTTCCTCGAGCAGAGTATCGGACTCGATGCCGCGCAGCTGGCCGCGGTCGAGCGGGGCGAGCCGGTCGTGAAAGTGCTCGAGACGCGCGATCGCCGCGATGTCGCCGTGTTCGGCATCACCACGGCACCCGGGCCGCGTGCCGCGTATGTGCGCCGGGTGCGCGACTTCCCGGCGTCGCTGCGGACGCCGAATCGCACGCAGCTGGGGATCTTCAGCAATCCAGCACGGATGGAAGATGTCGCCGCCGTCACGATCAGCGCCCGCGACGCCGCCGAGATGAAAAGTTGCAAGCCGGGCGATTGTGTCGTGAAGCTCCCCGCCACCGAGATGCGCGTCATTCGCGAGCAGGTGAGCTGGTCCGCCTCCCCTGTGGAACAGCAAGCGCAGCTCAGCACCTACGCCCGCCGCCGCCTCGTCGAATACGTCACCGATTACCGCGCCCGGGGCGACTCGGCGATGGCGGTGTACGATGATCGCGGCAATCTGAACGTCCGCTCCAGCGAGGCGTTCACCGCGCAGCTCGCTGAATCGCCGTACGTTTACCAAAACGTGCCGTCGCTGCGGGAGTACTTCACCGCGTATCCGCGTGGACCCCTCGCCGGGGCGTCGGAGATCCTGTTCTGGTCAGAAGACGTGATGCCCCGGCTACGGCCGATTCTCAGCGTGACGCACCTCGTCGTCTATACGCCGCCGGAGCTGCCCGAGGTCGAAGTCGTGGCGGCCAAGCAGATCTACGCCAACCACTATTTCGAAGCTGCCGTGGACCTGACGATGGTGGTAGATCGGGTCCCTGGGATCTATCTGGTGGTGCTGCGGCGCTACCGTTTTGACAATCTGCCGGGCGGGATCCTCAACATCCGGGGCCGCGCGATCGGCGCGTTGCGCGATCAGCTCTTGCTGGACTTGCGGCGCCAGCAGACGGCGTCCGAGCCGGCTCGGTGAAAGCCCAGCTTATCGTCGCGGCGAGACCACAGGCGGCGAGCGCTGTCGCGCCAACGCCGCCGGCGATCGTCTCCCCCTTCGTGGATGCGCTGTGTACGGGCGGTCTATCGCTGCTCGTGCTGGTGCCGCTGCTCGTGGCCGGCCGGACCGAGCTGCTGGTGATGAGCGTGGGAGTGCAGGCGTGGGTCGGCGCCCTCGTCAACATGCCGCACTTTCTCGCGTCCTACCGCATGGTCTACCGGACTCGCGCGAGTGTTCGGGCACATCCGTGGGCCGCGGTCTACGTGCCCGGCATCCTGCTGGTTTTCTGTGTCGTCGCTGTGTACGCGAGCCGCTGGACCGACGCGCCCATCTCGGCGCTGCTCACGATCTCGAGCACCTACCTTGCCTGGCACTATACGAGCCAGGCGTGGGGGATGGCGGCCACATTCACGTTCCTCGACGGCAACCCGTTCAACCAGCTCGAGCGGCGCCTCATCCGCGGATCGCTGTTCATTCTCACCGCCTGGCACGTCGTCTGGTTCTTCTATCTCGGTTACTCGCAGTACGTGGATCTCACGCCACTGTACATCGGCCTGAGCGCGCTGACCGCCGTGGCGCTGGTGCTGGGTCTCGCGGGCTTTTTCCTGCATCGCCGGCGCACCGGCCGCTTCGCACCGTTGCGCGCCTGGATTCCCTGGATCGCGATTTTCGTCTGGTATGCGACGATGGCCCGGGTGGGACTGGCCGCGCTCTTCATCGTGCAGATCGCGCATGCGCTCCAGTACCTGATCTTCCCGTTCCGCGTCGAGGTGAACCGCGCCAAGCGGGCCCTGAACGCGGCTCCACGGCAAATCATCTCACTGTACATGGCGGTGTATCTCATGGCGTTGCTCGCCGGCTCGGTCGTGGCCGCCATCGCCTTGCCGCTCGGCGCGATGGCCGTCGTCACCGATTGGATCGGGTCACGCCCGGGCGAAGTCGTCGGGTTTGCGATCAGCGCGTTCTTCAACATCCACCACTATTTCACCGACGGCGTCGTGTGGAAGCTGCGCGACCCGGCCGTCCGTGAAGATCTGTTTGGACATCTCCAGCTGCAACGGAGCCGTTGAGTCGTGCGCGTCCATCTGCTCGACGGCACCTACGAGCTGTTCCGGCATTTCTACGCGATGCCGAAACAGTCCGACCGCGATGGCCATGAAGTGGCCGCGATCGTAGGTGTCCTGGGCTCGGTACTCGGCATGCTGGAAGGCGGCGCCACGCACCTCGGCGTCGCCACCGATCACGTCATCGAATCGTTCCGCAACGATCTGTGGCCCGGATACAAGACCAGCGAGGGGATCGAGCCCGACCTGCTCGCCCAGTTCCATCCGCTCGAGGACGCGCTTCGCGCGATGGGCGTCGTCGTCTGGGCGATGGTGGAATTCGAGGCCGACGACGCCCTGGCCGCCGCCGCCCACCTCGCGGCCGAGTCCACCGACGTAGAGCAGGTGATCATTTGCACGCCGGACAAAGACCTCAGCCAGTGCGTCAGCGGCGAGCGGATCGTCCAGCTCGACCGCCGCAAGCGCGAGATACGCAATGAACGGGGCGTCGTCACGCGATTCGGCGTGGGCCCGACGTCGATCCCCGATTATCTCGCGCTTGTGGGCGATTCCGCCGACGGGTTTCCCGGCGTGCCCGGTTGGGGGGAGAAAGCGTCGGGGACGGTACTGGGGCGCTACCAACACCTGGAGCGAATCCCCGCCACCGCATCGCAGTGGGAGGTCCCCGTGCGCGGGGCAGCGCGTCTCGCCGCTGCCCTGGAAGAAAATCGGTCGCTCGCGGTGCTGTTTCGGACCCTGGCGACGCTGCGGACCGACGTGCCGGTGTTCACGACCGTGGACGAGCTCCGCTGGCGTGGACCGACGCCGGATTTCAAGCGTGTTACCGAGCAACTCGTCATGCCGAGCCTCTGGGAACGCGCGCTCAGGCTGGAACCTTGAGCCCAGCGCGGGGCTTACTTCATGTGACGCGTTGACTGTCCCCCCCCTCTCTCTCGACGACGGACCTATGCCTGATTTTCGCTACTTGATCATTGGCGGTGGCATGACCGCAGACGCCGCCGCTCGCGCCATCCGCGCCGCCGATTCGGCCGGCAGCATCGGTATCATCTCCAGCGAATCCCATCCTCCTTACAATCGTCCTCCGTTGTCCAAGGGCTTATGGAAGGGCGACCCTGAAGACAAAGTGTGGCGCGGCACTGAAACCGTGGGCGTGGACCTGCGCCTGGGCCGGCGAGCAACGGCCATCAACACCCAGAAGAAGACCGTCACCGACGACCGCGGCAACGTGGTGTCGTACGACAAGCTCTTGCTCGCCACCGGCGGCACCCCGCGCCGTCTCCCGATGCAGAGCGAGCAAATCATCTACTACCGCACCTACGACGACTATCGCCGGCTGCGCGCCCTCGCGAACGAGAAACTGAAGTTTCTGGTGCTCGGCGGCGGCTTCATCGGCTCGGAAGTCGCGGCTGCGCTCCGCATCGTTGGCTGCGACGTCACGATGCTCATTCCGGAAGACGGCATCGGCGCGCGCGTCTTTCCCGCTGATCTGTCACGCTTTCTGGTCGACTACTACCGTGAACAGGGAGTGGACGTGCGCACCGGCGAAGGGCTGGCGAGCCTCCAGCAAAGCGCCGGCAAAGTGATCGTGCACACGACACGCGGCGCGCAGCTCCCCGTGGACGTCATCGTTGCGGGGCTCGGCATCCAGCCTAACGTGGATCTCGCCGAGCAGGCGGGACTGCGTGTCGAGAACGGCGTGGTGGTGGATGAGATGCTGCGGACGAGCGCGCCCGACATCTTCGCGGCGGGAGACGTGGCCAATTTCTACAATCCAGCCCTGGGGACCCGTCTGCGCGTCGAGCATGAGGACAACGCCAACTCCATGGGCGCCGCCGCCGGCAGCTCGATGGCCGGCAAAGGCACACCCTACAGCCACCTGCCCTTCTTCTATTCTGATCTGTTCCAGCGCGGATACGAGGCTGTCGGAGAGCTCGATCCCCACCTCGAGGTCGAAAGCGATTGGAAGGAACCGTTCCGCGAGGGTGTCGTCTACTATCTCAACGATGGCCGCGTGCGCGGCGTGCTACTGTGGAATACGTGGGGTCAGGTGGACAACGCGCGGGAACTCATCGGGAAAGCGGGACACCTAGTGGCTGGGGGCTGAATCCCCGATGCTCACCCGGATGTGCCGCCACTTGCCCTGATTGAATCGCAGCACGCTGAGGACGCAGCGCGTCACATGGCCGGCCAGGATCGCCAGCCAGATGTCGATGGCGTCGAGGTTGCCCGTCTGCTGAACCACAAAGCAGATCCCAAGCGGCACGAGAATCTGCGAGATCATCGAGATGTAGAGCGGGCTCTTGGTGTCGCCCGTTCCCTGCAGGCCACCCGTGTAGGCCAGCGCCGTGGTGATGAACAGGCCGGATATGCTCAGCACCCGCAGCAGCTGCACGCCGATGTCCACGGCGACCGGATCGCCCATCCCGAAGATCGCCAGGAGCTGGCGCGGAAAGAATACGAAGAACAATCCGACGAACGCGGCGCCTGACAGTCCGTAGCGCGCCGCGATGTGGACCGCCTGGTCGGCCCGGTCGGGATGCCCGGCCCCGAGGTTCTGTCCCGCGACGGTGGCCGCCGCCCCCATCAGGCCGACGGATGTCCAGGTGATCAGCGAGAACAGCTGGCTGTAGGACACGGCGAACGCCGCCTGCGCCGCAGCGCCCTGTGCCAGCGACCCGATGAACGCGAGCATAAACACGCCGCCGACATTCATGGCGATGCCCTGGATGCCGGTCGGCAGACCGAAGCGGAATAGCGCCCCGATGATTTCCCAATCCGGTCCGAACCCGCGCCCGCGCGGGATCGACACGACCCATCCCCCGTGCCACAGCTTCCAGAACGAGTACCCGGCCAGCAGTCCCGAAGCCAGGCAAGTGCCGATCGCGGCCCCGACCGTGCCGAGGCGCGGCACCGGCCCCAGCCCGGGGATCAGGATCACGTTCAAGACGAGGTTCAAGACGGTCAACGCGATGCCGAGCAGCATGGGAGTCCGGGCATCGCCCGCTGCGCGCAGCGCGCCGCTCAGCATGTAGAAGATCATCATGCCACTCGAGCCAAGGAACATGACCCGCAGGAACGGGAGGGCTTCCGCCTGCACGCCCGGAGCGGCGTTGACCAGGTCCAGCAGCCAGGGCGACACGAAGTAGCCGATGGGCGCCATGATCCCCAACGAAATTCCCATCGCCGTCAAAAACGCCTGATAGACGACGCGGTCCACCTTCTCGTGGTCGCCTGCGCCCGCGAACCGCGCGACGAGCACGCTCATCCCGGTGAACAGCGACGTGATGAAAATGATGACGATGAGGAAGATCTGCCACGCGACACCGATGGCGGCGTTGGCCTGGTAGCCGATGAAATTGCCGACCAGCACGTGATCGACCATCCCTTGCAGCCCGCCGATGATGTTCGCGACCAGGGTGGGCCACGCGAGCTTCCAGACCGCGGGACGCAGCGCCCCCTCGACGATGGACCGGTCGTAGCGGGGCTTGTGCGACGGCGAGGGGGGAGTAGGGCTCGCGACTTCAGTCACTCAGATCGCCTCTCCCCGTTTTCGTAAGAGCTCCCGCTCGCGCGCATTCTGGGTGAGTGACGCCGCGCGCGCGAACTCCGCGCGCGCTTCCTCGAACCGGCCGAGCTTCTCGAGCAGATCTCCCCGCACGCTCGGCAGGAGATGATAACCCTCCAGCGCGGGATCGGCTGTCAACGAATCGACCAGCTCCAGCCCCGCCGCCGGGCCAAACGCCATTCCCAGCGCGACCGCGCGGTTCAACTCCACCACCGGCGAAGGGATGAGCTGCGCCAGTGCGTCGTACAGCGCCACGATGCGCGTCCAGTCCGTCTCCTCCGGTGTGCGGGCGCGCGCATGACAGGCCGCGATGGCGGCCTGCAGCGCGTACGGCCCGTAGCCACCGCCCGGTGCTTCGGCGCGCTCCAGCGCGGCGAGCCCGCGGCCAATCAACAGGTGGTCCCACCGGCCACGGTCTTGATCCAGCAACAGCACGGGCTCGCCCGACGGTCCCACCCGCGCGCGAATGCGGGACGCCTGAATCTCCATCAGCGCGGCCAGCCCATGCACCTCCGGCTCGTCCGGTGCCAGCTCGGCCAGAATGCGACCGAGTCGCAGCGCGTCTTCGCACAGCGCCGGCCGGACCCAGTCCTCGCCGGCCGTCGCCGAGTAGCCCTCGTTGAAAATGAGGTAGATGACCTCGAGCACCGACTCGAGCCGCTCGCCCAGCGCGGCGCCGCGCGGCACCTCGAACGGCACCCGCGCCGCGGCGAGCGTGCGTTTGGCGCGCACGATCCGTTGCTGAATCGTGGCCTTGGGGACCAGGAACGCGCGCGCGATCTCGTCGGTCGTCAATCCGCCCAGCAGACGGAGCGTCAACGCCACGCGCGCTTCCGTGGTGAGCACCGGGTGGCAGGCGGTGAACATGAGGCTCAGCAAGTCGTCGCCCACGTGATCATCGAGCGCTTCGGCTATGGTTTCTTCGGGGCTGACCTGTCGCTCGTCCAACTCACGGCCGAGATGCGCGTGCTTGGTGTCCTGCATCTTCCGGCGCCGCAGATGGTCGATCGCGCGATGCTTGGCGGTGGCCATGAGCCACGCGCCGGGGTTGTCGGGCACGCCCGATTGGGGCCATTGCTCCAGCGCGGCGACCAGCGCGTCCTGCGCGAGATCCTCCGCGAGTCCGACGTCGCCCACGATGCGGGCGACACCGGCGATGAGTCTGGCGGATTCGATCCGCCAGACCGCATCGATGGCTTCAGCAGCCTGTTTCGGGGGCATCCATCATCTGCCGCACTTCGACTTCCATGTCCTCATCCCAGAGCCCGATGTGCGCTTCGAGGAAGCGCTGTGTCCATTCAAGTGCTTCCTTTTTGGACTTGACGTCGAAGATCGCGTAGCCGCCGATGATCTCTTTCGCCTCGGCGAAGGGCCCGTCCGTCACCGTGATCTTCCCGTTGGCAAGGCGGGCGCGCGCTCCCAACGCCGTGGGCCCCAAACCGCCCATCCCCCCGAACACGCCCTGCTGCGTCGCGTCCTCAGCCAGCTGGTTGATTCGGTCGATGAGCACCGACGACGGCTGCGCGGAGGTCTCCCGCGACTTTACAATCGTCATGAATCGCATGGCTATTTCCCCGCCCGCTGTTTGTTCTTTTCGATCGCTGCCCGCTGCCGCTCCTCTTGCTTGCGGAGCTCGGGCGTGAACGCCTCGCCGAAATCCTCGGCCTCGAACACCTGGCGGATCTCGACCTCGCCTTCCTGGAAGGGGATCCGCTTCGCCCACTCGAGCGCTTCCTGCCGCGACTTCACCTGCCAGATCCAGAATCCCGCGACCAGCTCTTTGGTTTCGGCGAAGGGGCCGTCGCGCACCGTCCGCTTGCTGCCCGAGTACGTGATCCGTGCTCCCTTCGATGAGGCCTGCAGGCCCTCGCCCGCGAGCATGACGCCCGCCTTGGCCAGCTCGTCATTGAACTTCCCCATGTCCCGCAACTCTGCCTCGGTCGGGAGCACTCCCGCTTCCGACTCCCTGGTGGCCTTGACCATCACGATGAATCGCATTTTCGTCTCACTTTCAGTTGGGACGTTCTTGTTCGACGCCTTCTTACCTTTCATGTACACGTCGAACGAGGCCGGTAGAAATCGACACTACGCGTTAGGAGCAACCGATGTGCCGTAACATCAAGACGCTGGCCAACTTCTCGCCCCCCGCCACGGACGACGAGATCCGTGCCTCGGCGTTGCAGTTTGTGCGCAAGCTCAGCGGCACGACCCATCCCTCGCACGCGAACGAAGCGTCCTTTCATGCGGCGGTGGATGAGGTGACAGTCGTGGCGCGCCGCTTGATCGATTCGCTGACGACCAAGGCTTCGCCGCGCAACCGCGAGGAGGAGGCGCGCAAAGCACGTGAACGGGCGGCAAAGCGTTTCGGCTAGGTGCGGCGGGAGATTCAATCCAACGGGTTAACGCGAAGAGGCACTACTTCCGCCTGAGTCGTTGAACTAAGCTCAAATGCCCTGGCTCGGATTCGAACCGAGACGCCTTGCGGCACTGCCCCCTCAAGACAGCGTGTCTACCAGTTCCACCACCAGGGCGGGCGAAGAAAAATAGAGAGGTTTCGTCACCATGTACAGGCTCGCGGCGTTGCTGCTCGTCCTCGCGGGGTGCGCGAGACAGAGCCAGCCGTCCTCAGCACCCACTCCCAATACTGGCTCCGGCGACTGGACGTTCTACAACGGCTCGTTGAGCGGTGAACGTTACTCACCACTGAATCAGATCACCACGTCCAACGTCGCGCGGCTGCAGCAGGCCTGCGCCTTCGAAACGACGGACACCGTAAGCTTTCAATCCGGCATCGTCGCGGTCGGCGGGACGCTCTATTTCACCGCGTTCAATACGACCTATGCCGTCGATGGCGCGACCTGCCGGGAAAAATGGAAGCTGACCCGGCCCGAGCCGCCGACGCCGCTGAAGGTCAATCGTGGCGTCGCCTACAACGGCGGGATGCTGTTTCGGGGCACCGGCGACGCGCACGTGCTCGGCATCGACGCGGCGACGGGCCAGCTGCGGTGGGATGTGGCGATCGGCGATCCCGGCAAGGGCGAATCGGTGCCGCTGGCGCCGATTGCGTGGAACGATCTCGTCTTCGCGGGCAACGCCGGCGGCGACATGTTCGGCGTCACCGGCCGGATCTACGCGCTCGACGCGGCGACGGGCAAGACCGTGTGGCAGTTCAATACTGTCCCCGATAGCGGTCCGGCTCGCGCGACCTGGCCGAATGCATCGCCTGAAATCCCGCCGACCGGTGGGGCGACCTGGACCTCGTACGCGCTCGATGAATTGACGGGAACTCTCTACGTCACGACCGGCAACCCTGCTCCCGATTTTGCGATCGAGCTCAGGCCGGGCGACAATCTCTACACGAACACCATCCTCGCGCTCGATGCGCGCACCGGCCAGCTGCAGACCTATATCCAGCCGATCAAGCGAGACTTCCACGATTGGGACGTCGCCGCGGGACCGGCGCTGATCATGACCAAGAGCGGCGTGCCGATGGTGATCGCCGCGGCGAAGGACGGCATGGTGTACGGCATCGAGCGTGGCCAGCCCTCCAGACCTGCAGGCGGCGGGTCGTTGTCGGAGTCACTCGCGCTCGGCGTGCGGTACAGCACCGCGGCCACGACGCGCGAGAATGTCGAGACGCCGCTCTCGTCCTCGCATTTCACGCGCTTCTGTCCGGGCTCGCAAGGCGGCATCGAATGGAACGGCCCGGCCTACCATCGCGCGTCGGGCACGATCTATGTCAACGCGATCGACTGGTGCACGTCCGTGAAACTCCAGCGGCTCGACACACTGCGCGGCGCACCGGGCCGGCCGTGGACGGGCATGGATGACGAGCAGATGGCCTTCGGAAAAATGGACCCCATCGAGCGCTGGAAAGGATGGGTCACCGCCATCGACGCCGAGACGGGAACGGTCCGATGGAAGGTGCAGACGCCGAAACCGATGGTCGCCGCGATCACCGCGACGGCGGGAGGCCTCGTGTTTACAGGCGATCTCGACGGCCAGGTGCTGGCGTTCGACGCGACCTCGGGGAAAGTGCTCTGGCGGAAACCGGCCGGCGGCGCGATCGGCGGCGGTGTCATTGCCTTCGAGGCCGGCGGCAAACAACGCATCGCCGCGGCGGTGGGCATGAACTCTCCCATTTGGCCGGTAAAAGGCGGGCCTGCGCGCGTCGTCGTATACGCACTACCGTGACGCCCGTCCCCACGCGCTCGTGATGGCTGACTGCTCGCGCAAACCTGCGCGGCGCATAGCTTTTCAGCATGGAGCTATGGGTTGCGTTCGGGTTTGGCGCGGCCGTGGGCGCGCTTGTCGGTTACCTGCTGGGACGTGCCAGCCAAGTACCCGCCGTTGCGCGTGCCCGCCCTGCCCCACCGCACCCTCCACAACCTCCACCAACCTCCAAACCCTCCACACCGGACGTCAAACACGTCGTTCTCGATGAAGGCGCTGCCAACGTATTGAACGCCCTCAACAACCGTCTTGCCGCGATCGGCGCGCTCGCCGATTTGCTCCACGGTAGTCCCCTCGATCCCGAACGCGCTCGCGCCCTCGTGCTGTTGCACGGCGAAGTGCGGCGCGCCGCCGAAATCACGAGTCATTTCCTCGAGCTGGCGGTGCACCCCGCGGGGGCCGCGGAGCCGTGCGATGCCGGCGTGGTGATCAACGGCGTTTTGGCCGAGCGTGAATCCACGTTTCGGGAGTTGGGAGTCAAAGTGCATCGGGTGGTTCCAGGCGACCTGCCCATGGTGGCCTGTCCCATGGCACAGCTGAGCGAGATGTTGACCAAGCTGCTCGATTTCTCCTTGCGCCGCTTGCGCGCTGCACAGCCGCCGCGCGAGCTGCGGATCGAGGTCATCGCGACTGGACCGTCAGTGGTGGCGTCGTTGTGGGATTCCGGCGCGCCGCTGGCCGTCGAAGCGGAGCAGCGGCTGGTGTCGCCGTTCCGCTTCACGCAGTCGGGCGGCGGTGGTGAGGTGGAATTCGCGCTCGCGCGCGCGCTCGCGCAGTCCGCCGGCGGTAGCCTGCGGCTGCGGCCGCGCGGCGGCAGTAC
>JBOHSJ010000238.1:0-10291 GCA_050733035.1 Gemmatimonadales bacterium
CGACCGAGCCGGTCGAGGGCTTCGCCCTGCAGCGTCGCCAGCTGGGCAATCAGGGCCAGGGGATCAGTCGGCCGATAGCGCGCCGGACGCGTGGGCGGCGGTGTCCGCGTTGCCGCCCCGCGGGAGACGAGTCCTTCGAGCGCGCTGTACGCATTGGCGCGGGCGAGGCGGGCGCCGCGCGCGATAGCGTAGCCCGTCGACGGGCCGAGGCGCAGCAGGGTCGCGTAGACGAGGGACTCCGTAGGAGTGAAGCCGAAAGGCGTTAGATCGAGCGCCACCGTAGTAGCAAATACTACTACTCAAGCAGATGCTACGTCAAACGATATTGAGCGGCATCCCCAGTAATCGGGCGATAAGCGAGAGGCGGAAGGTCACGTCCGTCTGGCGTTGCGCCGGGCTCTTGCCCGGGCCTTCGAGGGGGAAGTAGTGGGATACCACAGGGTTCTCCGACTTGGGCATGACCCGTAGGCCGGCAGGAGACCAGATCCCCTGGTCGTCGCACTCGCTGTACAGCCGCGCCAGCACTCGCGCCGCGGGCTGTACCTGCCGCACGATGCCCATGCGCGTCAGGAGCTCGAGCCAGTAGAGTGCGAAGGGCACGTCGTCCACTCGGCCTTGGGCATCCGCGTGCATCGGATCGCCCAGGACCTCGAACAGCGGCCGCAGCAGCTTTTTCCCAGCCAGGATGTAGAACTCCCGCCGGGACGTGGGTGTCGAGAAGTACGCGGCCAGTCGCTCCAAGAAGCCCGCGCGCTCCCGCTGCACCGCCGGCATGAACGCCAGCAGCTCGACCGAGAAAACCGTCGGTGGATAGGTGAGCGGGTCGAGCACCGTCTTCCCCTGAGCCTTCTTGAACGGCTTCTGCGCCAGCTCGCTGCGCAGGTACATCGAGATGTCACTGGCGATGCGATGGGCCGCACCCCGCAGGCGGGGGTCGTCCTGATGCGCGCCCCGCGCTAGAGCCGCGGCCCCTGCCTGCGCGCCCATACTGCGCGCCCACAGTCCGAGACCCGGATCCGATTTCGCGGCGCGCTGAAACTCGACGAGCAGCGCGGGATCGTCATCCCGCGAGAGTAACCGGAACAGGAAACGATCGGCGAAGCGGAATGGCCTCGCATCCCCCGGCCAGCCCAGCTCGAGCAACCGGCGGTACTGGAAGATCGTCCCGGTTTCCTTCCACCCCATCGCCTTCGAAGGGCCAGGCGCGAGCAAATTCCCGCCCCACAACCCCGTTTCCTTTTGCTTGCGAACGATCGCAAGCGCTTCCTTGTAATGAAGAGTCTCTTCGCGCAGCGACGTGACGCGCTCGAAGTCACGCGCCGATTCAGGCACGACTTCAGTAAGCGTCCGATACTGGATTGGGAGACTGGCGGCCTCGTACAACCACGACAGAGGCACTGTATGTGTGGAGGGAATCTCCAACCGCCGCTCCAATGGTAGGAGGTCGGTGCTACAGGTGCCGCAGTGTCAAAAAGCGGGGGCAAACTATCCGTCCCCCGCCGAATAGGCAATCGCCAACCATTAACCCATTGTGCTGAAAGATGTTCCGTCTAGGGCTGTTGGCGCTGGAATTCCGAAGACGGCAGCCACCGGGGCATGGCGGGCGCGTTGGCCACGGTCCGGGCCGTCCGAACGGTCACGCGGACCTGCTGCGCCATGCCATCGTACCGAAACGTCGGATGGTACTCGTCGCTGGGTTGATGGTAGCGCTGCTGGTTGTACTGGTTCTCCTGCTCCTCTCCCCAACCTGCGGGACGACCAACGAAATCGTCGCCGGGGAAGATCGACAGCGCCGGGACACCGGCGCGCGCAAACGGAAAATGATCCGATCGGTAGAATGCCCCACGCACGTCCGGCTTCGGTTCCACAGTCAGTCCCTCGGCCCGCGCGGCCGCTTCAATCACCGGGCCGAGCGTGGACCGGTCGCGGCCCAGTGCGCCGATCGTGCGCGTGGCACCACGCACATTCGTGACGTCAAGGTTCAAGACGGCCGCCGTTTGTGCGAGTGGAAGCAGCGGCCCCTGCACATAGGCTTCGCTGCCGAGTAGGCCACTCTCTTCGGCGGTCGTCGCGAGGAACACGATCGAGCGGGCGGGCCGAGGCAGCTGGATGAGCGTCTTGGCGACGCCAAGCATGGCGGCAACACCGGACGCGTTGTCCTCAGCGCCGTTGTAGATCGAGTCACCGCGAATCGCGGGACCGATCCCCTTGTGGTCCCAATGCGACGTGATGAGTACCGCCTGCGCGGCGCGCCGCGGATCGCGTCCCGGCAGGCGCGCTACGACGTTCTCCGATTCCACGCGCCGCAGCGTGCTCCGGATGGTCGCGCTCGCCGTGACTCCGGTGGCGACGGGGCGGAAGTCACGACGGGCGGCCGACCGGGTCAGCTCATCCAGGTTGAGCCCCCCTCCCGCTCGTCGCAGCACGGCGCGCGCCTTGGCGTCGGTGATCCAACCCGCATATCCGAGACTGGGGTTCCGCGGCTGATCGAGCTTGAACTGCTCCACCGACCACGAGCCGCGCACGACCTCCCATGGATAGGTCGCGCTCTCGGTCGTGTGAACCAGGATCGCGCCGACCGCTCCCTGCCGGGCCGCCTCCTCCAGCTTGTAGGTCCAGCGCCCGTAGTAGGTGAGAATCTTTCCGAGAAAGACGGTTGAATCGACCAATCCCGGATCGTTGACGAGCATGAGCAGGACCTTGCCCTTGAGATCCATGCCCTTGTAATCGTCCCACTGCCACTCGGGAGCCCGAATTCCGTACCCGACAAACACGACCTCCCCGCCCGCCGACATATCGGACGAGGGCGTCTCCGCCCACGCGACGAAGTCTTGGCGATAGGAGAGCTCGTCCACGGTGCTGTCTTCCTGGATGAAGCTGAGCATCGCCTGCGGCGTCATCCCCACGAGCGCAACCGGCTGGAAGTACGTCCCGTTCACACCCGCGGGCTGAAGGCCGAGGGCCTGGAACTGCGCCGCGATGTATTCGGTGGCGAGCCTGCCACCGCGCGTGGCGGGGGCGCGACCTTCGAGCAGATCGCTCGCCAGAAACCGCAGGTGGGCGTCGATCGCTGCCGTGTCGACGGGGATCTGTTGAGCAGCGGCGCTCGTCGTTAGGAATGCCAGCATCGCGACAGTATTCAGACATCTGATCGTCATTGGCACCTCACAGTGTTGATCGTACCCTTTCGCGTGCGGCTTGCTTCGCTGGTCAGCACGAACGTCGTATTGCTGTCGAAGGCGATCGCTTCACCGCCCGTATCGATCGCAGCGATGCTACACGACTGCTCGCGCGCGGGCGTCAGCCGGCCACCGACGCCAGGATAGAACAGATAGATCTCGTTGTACGTCCGCAGCGCCACCAACCGGCCGTCCCGCCGAACGGTCGCTCCAGTGATCACGCGACCCGCTTCCCGATTGGGCGTGATGTCGAGCGTTTGCACCAGCGTCGCCCCGGCGGGGTTCGTGGCGGTGTCGCGCGGAGTCCATGAGCGGAGATCCACCCGGTACACGCGAATCGCAGTGCCGCGTTTGTAACCCTTGCTCACGAGATACAGCGCGGTGTCGCGCGGCGAAACGTAGATCCCTTCGACGTCGTGTGAGCCGTCAGGGTAGCTCAGGTTGAGAACCGCCGCGGCTCGGGTCGTCCCGAGCGTGTCACCGGCATTCTCGGGTGGCTCCGGCTCGGGAATCACGTACACCGTGACGAAGGGGCGCACTTCGAGATTGTCCCCGGTGTCGGCGAGGTAGAGGCAGCGCGGTTCACGCAGCGCGCGGACGGGACAGGGGCCGCTCGCCATGTCCTCCCAGTCGATCGCGAACGCGCCCGAGACGTGCAGCCGGCCGCGGTCGGTGCCGCGCCGATCCGTCGCGTACAGGTACGGTCCGTCGCCCGAATCGTTGTGGGACCACAACACATCGGGGTCAGCGCGGCTGATCGCCACACCCGAGCTCTCGATGAGCCGTGGACTTTGAAACGTCGCCTGAAGCAGGAGCAGCGCGGTTGCGAACATAAGGGTCCCAGAAGATACTTCGCCCATGCGCGACGCAAACGTTCGACTGAAGGGCCGGATCCTCTATCTGGCCGAGGATCCCGGCTTCGTGCGCGCGCAATTGGCCGGCGACGATCCAGCCTGGACCCCTGCCACCAAGCTGCGCGACGACATTTCGACCGACGAAATCACACCCGCTTACATCTGCTACTACTACGACGAAACCCTCGGGGAATTCCCCTACCTCGGCCTGAAGTGCCGGGACGAATTCCCCATCACGCGCGGCAGTGTGAAGCAGGGCGGCTTCGTCGCCGCGGTGAGCGGCAAGCGGCGGGGCAAGGGCTCATCGCGCGAGCAGTCGCCCTACGCGGAGATGTGCGCCGGCATCAAGCTCGTTGTCGCGGAAAGCATCGAGCGCATCTACCGCGAGAACTGCCAGAACCTCGGCATCCTCACCACGACCGATTTTTCGATTCTCGACAAGGTGCGCCGCGGGGACGACATCCCGCTCTCGACGTTCACCGAAGGCGAAGGCGAGATCACGCGCGGCATCATCGAGCACGGTGGGTTGTTCAACTACAACATGGCGCGACTGAAGGGCCAGGTCGTGCTGCATCCGCCCAAGACGCCGCGACGTCCGATGACCCTGGGCGAGAAGATCCTCGCGCGCCGTTGGGTTGTGGATCCCGCCAAAGGCAAGATCGGCGTCCCGGCGGTGCAGCCGGGCGACGAAGGATTCGTGCTCACCGACATCCGCTTCAGTCACGAGTACGTGACGCCGATGGCGGCGATCTTTTTCGAGCAACTGGTCGGCAAGGATGCGAAGGTCAACGATCCCGGCTCGATCCTGATGTTCCGCGATCACCTGACGTTCCTGCCGGAGGCAATGACCCCCGAGCGCGTGAAGGAAGGACTGCTCGATGTCGCGCTCCAGCTCGAGAAGAAACAGCGCGAGTTCGCCACGGCACAGGGCATCAAGCTGTACGGCGAGCTGCGACTCGGGCACCACGGATCCGAGGCGATCTGTCACTCCAAGATCCTCGAGTCGCACGCGCTCCCGGGGCAGGTGATCATCGGCTCCGATTCGCACACGCCGCACGCCGGCGCTGTCGGCTGCATCGCGTTCGGCGTCGGTACGACGGCGATCTTCAATTCCTGGATCACGAAGGATGTGCGCCTCCAGGTGCCGGAGACGGTAAAAATCCTCATCACCGGCCTGAAGCCGGACAACGTCACGGCGAAGGACTTCATGCTCGAGGTCCTGCGCCACCCGTACGTGAAAACGGGCAAGGCCATAGGGAAACTGGTCGAGTACTGTGGCGATGCTGTCCGTTCGCTGTCGGTAGACGAGCGGGCCACCATGACCAACATGACGGCCGAAGTGGGCGGTTTCACCGGCTATGTGGCGCCGGACGAGAAGACGGTCGAGTACCTGATGGACTACCGCAAGCTGTCGCGCAAGGACGCCGAGCAGCTCTGCGCCGGCCTGGAGAGCGACCCGGATGCGGAGTACTGCGAAGTCATCGAGATCGATGCGGCCGCCATTCGCCCGATGATTGCGCTACCGGGCGACCCAGGCAACGGCCTGTACATCGACGACGTCGCCGAGCGCATCAAAGTGGACATCGCCTACGCCGGCTCGTGCACGGCGGGCAAGAAGGAAGACATGGACATGTACGCGCGCGTTCTGGCCGAAGCGGCAGGTCGTGGTGAGCGCGTGGCGCCGTGGGTGCGCTTCTTCATTCAATGCGGATCTCAGGATGTGAAGCGCTACTGCGAAGAGCGGGGGTACCTCGACGTCTTCCGGCAGGTTGGCGCGACGTTCCTCGAGCCTTCGTGCGGTGCCTGCATCAACGCGGGGCCGGGGGTTTCGAAGACACGCGAGGAAGTCACGATCAGCGCCATCAACCGCAACTTCCCCGGTCGCTCAGGCCCGGGCCAACTCTATCTGGCGAATCCCTACACGGTGGCCGCGTCGGCGATCACGGGATACATCACGGCGTGGGCGCCAGGGATGGTGCTGTCCGACGCCATGAAATAATCACACCGGAAAACCGGAATTCCACCGGAATTCCGGTAGGAATTCCGGAAAACCGTCCGACCTCATTTTTCGAAGTCTTTCGTTTACAAGAACTTGCTTTTAGAACGATCGCGGCACGGCGCGTGCCATACAGCTCTCCGGATTCCGACCGGAGCGATTCGTGGTTACTCGGAGCGCCGTCGCAGTCGTTGCCTCCCTGATCACTGTGGGATTGTTCACAGGCACTCGGGCTCTTGCTGCACAAGGCCCCCTCTGTCCAACCGGCTGCGACCCCCGCGTCACGGTCACGCCAGATGGTGATTACGACGTGAATCGCCTGAAGAACTCAACCGGCAACGTCACCACGTTCCTCGCGACCAATCAGACTGGAGCGACTGACGTTTTCACCTTCAGCTGCCTGTCCACGGGCGGCGTCACCTGCACCAATATCACGCCCACCTCAAAGTCGCTTTCGAACGGTCAGTCAGTCACACTGACCGTGACGTACAGCGTTGGAACTTCGGGCGGCCAGATAAAAGCACACATGGAGAGTGATCTTTACCAGGATGATGGATACAAGGTGGTGACGACGCCTCCTACGCTCCAACTTGTCGCACCCGCCGTCACGACGGCGCCGGATACCGCGCTCCTGCATACCCGCACACCCCTCGTTCTTCTCACCTTTAGCGCCGACGCCACCATCGACACGGCTTCTTTGGTGATCAAGCTCGGGACCGATACCGTAACCAAGTTGGCTCATAGGAATAGCGCACTCGCGGAATGGGAAGTGGACGCCGGTCATCAGCTCACTCCGGGCAGCGTCACGCCGCTGTTCGTGAAGATCTGCCATGTCAACGCAGCGTGCACGTCGTTTACGCGCCAGGTCCTGCTCGACAATTCTGGGCCGCCGATCGTCTCATTTGCCGGCATGCCGCTCGAAGGCTCGCCGTCAGGCGCGGAAGTCGAGACGGGGTTCGCAACACCAGCCTATTTCCCGATGGGCGCGGCGCGGTCCGCCGGTCTGGTCTATTCGACGCGTCAGTCGTATCCGCGCGCGCTGGTCAACGTGGATATCGAGCTGACGTGGCCAGTCGGCAATCCGGACCAGATAAGGGCCGTACTGTTCGACGGTGCGTTGCGACTCGATTCGTTGCCGGTTGCCAGTCCCGTTTGCCAGGCGTCGACGGGACGCAAGTGCCGCGTCACCCTCCAGGGGGACTTCTCCGGATCGACGTTCCCCCGCGCCGCGCGGAAGTGGCTCAAGGTCGAGGTGAGCGTCACCTCGGGCGCGAGCATCAAAATCAGCACCGATTCCGTCGAAGTCGTCGTCGTCGACCGGCGGACGTCCGCGTACGGATCGGGATGGTTCATCGGTGGGATATCCCGCTTGGACTCTGCGGGGACGGACATGCTGCTCATCGGCCCCGCGGGACTCGCGTCCATCTTTCGCGGATCGGGTGGCCTGTATCTCGCGCCCCCGACCAGCGATAGCCGGCTTGCCTGGACGGGTTCTCAATGGGAGCTTCGGCCACGCCTTTCAGTATGTGGCTTGAACTCCAAGGTGACGTTCGACGCCCAAGGACGCCAAACCGCGGTCGTGGACTGTTACCTAAACATGACGCGCTTCAAGTATGCTGCGGTAGATCGTATCGACTCGATCATGGATCCGCTCAATAAGCGAATCAGCCTCGCCTACGACGGAAGGCTGAAGCTCACCGCGATCACCGATCCAGGCGGTCGGCAGTCCCGGATGACCATCAACGCATCCAACCAGCTGGTGTACGATTCTCTCGCCTCGCCGCCGGCCACTGCCGTCACCGGAACGCTAGCGTACGCGTCCTACGGCGGCGGCAATACGGTTGTCCTGCAGAACCTGAGCGACGCACTAGGACAGTCCACGACCTTCACCTACGACGCCCGCCGTCGACTCCAGCACACTACGCTGCCAGGCGTCCTTCCTGAGACGGGATC
This sequence comes from Gemmatimonadales bacterium, assembly GCA_050733035.1. GTDB lineage: Bacteria > Gemmatimonadota > Gemmatimonadetes > Gemmatimonadales > GWC2-71-9 > 20CM-2-65-7. The sequence goes on from JBOHSJ010000238.1 coordinate 7,983, forward strand.
GACACAGGTCTCAGCAGTAATGAGTGTGCGGCCACAGATCCTTCGAGGCCTTGATACGCTCATATCCGCCGATAGTGTCTTTGCCCATGCTAGAGACGCGCGGGGATTTTGGTCCCGGGCGGCGCTCAATCGGTGGGGTCAGCCCCTTCGGTCGTGGGACAGTCTGGGCACATTCTCGCGCGCGAGTTACTCGGCCGAAGGTCTGCCACAATGGGTCGAGGGGAAGGTTGCGGATTCCTCTCGAGTCTACTTGAGCTACGACGCGCTCGGTCGATTGGTGCGGAGCTACCGCATCCGCCCGGCGGGCGACACGGTGCGGTTGGACAGTTTGGTTTATGACGCGAACAGCCGCGTCTTTAAACGTGTGAGCCCCCTCAATCAAGCGACGACTTCACCTACAATCGCGGGAACTCATTGCAGCATGATTCTCAACGGGATTTTTGGTATGATGGGTCACCACGATCCGATGTGCCAAAGGCTGGGGGGGTCCGCGTTCGATCGCTTTGAAAATGGGCAGTTTGTTCAGATGCTCCTAGCTTTCGAACCTTACGCCTTAGGTGCGACCTATGAAACACTCACGGTTATTACTCCTATGGGGTTCAATCCGGCCACGATCCAAGGGACAATCGGTCACGAGGAATGGCATCACTGGACAGGAGGGGAACATCTCGGACCTCATGGGGCCAATTCGATCGGCTCCCATTGTGGACGCTAGATAGGAGAGTAGGTGACGCAGGTGCAGTTTGAGGCAGTATGATGTCGGTGCGTTTGAAGGCGCCGGTCCTGCCCGGCCGGAACTGGAGGGGGTTGTGCTAGGGTTCCTTGTGGCAACGCTAACGGTCCTTCAGGCAGATCAAGACCAGCATCGAGTCTCTCTCGAGCTTGTGCCGGCAATTGTGCGGGCGGCTACGGATCACATGGACTGGCCCGCGGCCGACAGTGAGGCAGGTCGAATCCTCATTTTTATCCCTTCTTTCGCGACGCAGCTGAGTATGTTAACAGGTCGCGACATTCCAGATCGTCTAATCGATTCACTGATCGTTGAGCCACACACGTCGAGTACCCCCGGCACGGTTAACCCCGAGTGCCCATCAAACAGGCCCGGCAAATGCCTTCTTACTGTCTACATTGAGCTCAACTCGATCATCCCAACCGTCCTCGGCTATGAAGCGGTGTATACGTGCAAATGGCGGTCGGGATCGGGCTCTGCAAGGGCCTCTGGTTTCATGATGGTAAGAGCGACATTCGGACGCCATCAGGGACGATGGGTCGTGCAAAAGTCGGAGATTCTCTTCAGGACGTAACCCGGAACCCTGACCGGGTCACGGTAGGTTGCCGCGAATCCTCACCTTCACCGCCCGCGCCCCGCTTCCAAAATCCAACGCAGACGTCACGGTCGACGCCGAGTCCGGCACCGACTTCGCGCTGATCGTGAACTCCCCGCTCACCGATCCCCGGAATACGGCGAACGTCGTGTTCCCCTGCTGCGAGCCGTACTGGCTCGATGTGGTCCGCAGGTGTCCGCCGCGCGATAACCACTTCGTCACGGTCGAGTCCGTGTCCTGATGGATCACGAAGCCCGTTCCCGTGCCGGCCGTGTCGAGCGTGAAGCGCGACCACAGCGAATCGTTGACCGGCGCCCGGCCCGCTCCCAGCAGGAAGAAGACCGAATCCATCGTGGTCGTGGTCGAGTCGAAGCCCCGCCACGCGAGAATCGCCGTCAAGTTGCTGGTGACCTGTGCTCCACCCTGCGTGGCGTCGATGTCGAACTCGATGCCCACCACGCGGATGGTATCCGTCCCCTGGCCGATGCGTGTCGCCCGATCCATGAACGGGAAGACGAGCGCCGACATCAGCGCGTACAGGCCGGAGTCGCCGGTGAAGGCTGGATCCAGCACCGTGTCGTGCAGGAACGCCGAGTCGAGCGCCATGCGGACCGCAACCAGCTCGGCTTCAGGGATGGCGTCGGGGTCGACGCCGCCAGCATCGGAGCACGCACCAAGCACTCCGGCGAGTGCCAGAGGAATCAGAAACGTTCGCATGTGAGAAAATATGGCGCTACTGCGGGCCGCCCGTAACTGTCGCCCCGCGGTAGGGCCGGAGTGAATCACGCTGATACACGCTGCGCGGATTCCACAGCACCCACGTCTCGATGCCCAGCTCCTCGGCAGCGCGGATCTGCTCGCGAATCTCGTGCGGAGTGTAGCGCGGCAGGCGCCGCCCCAGGGTGAACGCTTGGAGGAACGGCCGGATCTTCGCCGACTTGGCCTGGGGCCGCGACCGCTCGATCGCTTCACGCAGGGCGTGCT
>JBOHSJ010000239.1:0-2049 GCA_050733035.1 Gemmatimonadales bacterium
GTGAACATCGTCGCCATGGTCTACGGCAACATGGGCGACGACTGCGGCACGGGCGTGGCATTCACGCGAGACTGCAGCACCGGCGAGCACGTGCTGAACGGCGACGTGCTGACCAACGCGCAGGGCGAGGACGTGGTCTCCGGTGCGCGCACGCCCGAATCCATCCAGAAAATGAAGCGCGGCAAATTCGCCAAGATCTACCGCGAGCTCGACCGCCTCGCGACGAAACTCGAGAAGCACTTCGAGGACGTGCAGGACGTGGAGTTCACGTTCGAGCACGGCCAGCTGTACATGCTGCAGACGCGCCGCGCGCAACGGACCGGCATGGCGGCGGTTCGGACGGCGGTCGAAATGGTGGACGAGGGACTGATTACCGAAGACGAAGCGATCCAGCGCGTGCCGCCGCAGGATCTCGATCAGCTGTTCCATCCCATGGTGGATCCAAAGTCCAGCGTGACCGTGCTGGCCAAAGGGCTCCCCGCCTCGCCTGGAGCGGCGACCGGCGAAGTCGTGTTCGATGCCGACGAGGCCGAGGCGCTCAAGAAAAAGGGCCACGATGTGATCCTCGTGCGCCCCGAAACGTCGCCCGAGGACTACCATGGCATCGTCGCGGCGCGCGCTATCCTCACCGCGCGCGGCGGCATGACGAGCCATGCGGCGGTCGTGGCGCGCGGCATGGGGAAGACCTGCGTGGTCGGCGCGAAAGAGCTGGATGTCGATCCCGCTGCCGGCCGATTCCGCGTCAATGGCCGCGCGGTCAAGCGGGGTCAGGTGATTACCGTGGATGGTACGACTGGGCGCGTCATCCTCGGCGCGGCGAAGCTGGTCACCCCCAAGGCGGGCAAAGAGTACGCGCGCCTGATGTCCTGGGCGGACTCGAAGCGCCGGATGCGAGTGCGCGCCAACGCCGACATTCCGGCCGACGCCCGCCGGGCGCGCGAGTTCGGCGCCGAGGGCATCGGGCTGTGCCGCACGGAGCATATGTTCTTCGAGGGCGACCGCATCACCCTGATGAGGGAGATGATCGTTGCCACCGACGAGGCGGGCCGCCGCAAGGCGCTGGCGAAGCTGCTGCCGATCCAGCGCCGCGACTTCGAGGGAATCTTCGAGGTCATGGATGGCCTGCCGGTGACGATCCGGCTGCTCGATCCCCCGCTCCACGAGTTTCTGCCTCATACGCGTGAGGAAATCGCGGCGCTGGCCAAGCACGCCAAAGTCCCGGCGGGGCAGCTCGAAAAGCTGATCGAATCACTGCGGGAAGCGAACCCGATGCTCGGTCATCGCGGGTGCCGGCTGGGCATTACCTACCCAGAGATCACCGAAATGCAAGCGCGGGCGATCTTCGAGGCGGCTGGACACGTGGCCGGGAAGGGCAAGAAGGTCACCGTCGAGATCATGATCCCGCTCGTGGCGGACGTGCGCGAGTTGACCAACCAGACCGAGATCATCCACCGCGTCGCGGAAGAGGTGTTCCATCGGGAAGGACGTGCGGTGCCCTATCTGCTCGGTACGATGATCGAGCTGCCGCGCGCCGCGGTGACCGCGGACGAGATCGCGAAACAGGCCGAGTTCTTCTCGTTCGGGACCAACGACCTGACGCAGACGACGTTCGGGCTCTCACGTGACGACGCCGGGCGGTTTCTGCCGTTCTACGTCGAGCACGGTCTCCTGCCCGAAGACCCGTTCCAGGTCCTCGATCAAGGCGGCGTCGGCAAGCTCGTCGAAATGGCGGTGAAGCTCGGCAGGGGCACGCGGCACGATCTCAAGGTGGGGATTTGCGGCGAGCACGGCGGGGAGCCCAGCTCGGTGAAGTTTTGTCACCGCACGGGGATGAACTACGTCTCCTGTTCGCCGTTCCGGGTGCCGATCGCCCGCCTCGCCGCGGCCCAAGCGGCCCTCGAGGAGGCGGGCGTCGTCAGTCGCACGCGCGCTACGGTGTAATCAGCCCCCGCCCAAAGAAGCCAGGCTGGCGGCGATCAGCAGGCCAATGACAAACGCGATGATGGCCACCGTATAGCCTGTCCCCTTGGACAGGCGATGCGTCGTCGA
>JBOHSJ010000240.1:0-2637 GCA_050733035.1 Gemmatimonadales bacterium
TCGCTGATCGGCGGCGGCATCGATTGGAACGTGCGCAAGATGTACGACTCGCTGCGCGTCGAGCTGCAGGAAGGAAAAGTCGTGATCCACGCACGCCTCGACACGCGCGCGCTGCCGCCGGGCACGCTGGGTCCATTCGCGGGCATGTTTGGCGAGCACGAGCCGCTGCGGATGGCCGGCACCGTATCGATCGGGCGGCCGGGAACAGCCCTCTACGACGTCACTGCCATCAGCCTCCGCGGGATCGAGATTCCGAGTCCGGTCGTGAGCACGATCGCGAAGCAGATGGCGGGCGCGACGTCCGATGGGAAGATCCCGCTGAAGGTGGATCCCGCCGTCTCCGACGTCGCGGTGCATCCGACGGGGGTCGTGCTCTACAAGCGACGCAAGGCCGAACGGTGAGTCCCCGCCGCGTGCTGATCGTGGACGATGAGAAAGGGATTCGCGAGGCCCTGAAGCAGGTCCTCGAGTACGAAGAGATCGAGGTTCAGGCGTGTGCGTCGGGCCACGAGGCGACGCGCGTCTATCCGGACTTCAAGCCCCACCTCGTGTTTCTCGACGTAAAGATGGAAGGGATGGACGGCCTGGAGACGCTGAAGCGCCTGCGGGAGCTGGATCCGCAAGCGCAGGTCGTGATGATCTCAGGCCACGGCACCATCCAGACCGCCGTCGAGGCGACGCAGCTGGGCGCCTACGATTTCCTCGAAAAGCCGCTCGATACCGACCGCATCCTGCTCACGCTCCGCAACGCGCTGCAGCACATCGTGCTCGTCAGCGAGAACGTGCGGCTCAAACAGGAAGTGCGGGCCCAGTACGAGATCGTCGGCTCGAGCAAGGCGATTCGCCAGGTGATCGGCCTGCTAGAAAAAGTTGCGCCCACACCGGCGCGCGTTCTGGTCACCGGCGAGAACGGGACTGGCAAGGAGCTCGTCGCCCGCGCGATCCACGCGCTCAGCCCACGCGCCGCCGGCCCGTTCGTCGAGGTGAATTGCGCGGCGATCCCCACCGAGCTGATCGAGAGCGAGCTGTTCGGCCACATGAAAGGCAGCTTCACCGGCGCCTTTGCCGACCGAGCGGGCAAGTTCGAGCTGGCGGACGGCGGCACCCTGTTTCTCGACGAAATCGGCGACATGAGCCTCTCGGCCCAGGCCAAGGTGCTGCGCGCGCTGCAGGAGGGCGTGATCTCGCGCGTTGGATCGGGCAAGGCACTGCCGGTGGACGTGCGCGTCATTGCCGCGACCAACAAGAATCTGGGGCAGGAGATCGAGCTGGGCCGCTTCCGTGAGGACCTACTGTATCGCCTCAACGTCGTGCCGATCCACGTGCCGTCGCTGCGTGAGCGGCGCGGCGACATCGCCCAGCTCGTCGCGCATTTCTCCGCCGAGCTCACGGAGCGCGGTGGTCTCCCCGCCAAGGAGTTCGACGCAGCGGCGATCGAGCGGCTCACGGCGCACGACTGGCCCGGTAACATTCGGGAGCTCAAGAACGCGGTGGAACGCCTCCTGATCCTGGCGACGGGATCAGCCGTGACACAGAGCGATGTCGAGCGGCTCGTTGGAAAGGGAGACGCGGGACGGGGGAAGGGTTCGAGCATCGGCGCCGGCGGTGGCGATGCCGCGTGGCTGCGCGCGGCGACGTTCGAAGGATTCAAGCAGGCGGCGGAGCGCGCGTTCCTGCTCGGCAAGCTGCAGCAGCACGACTGGAACGTGTCGGAGACTGCGCGCACATTGGAGATGCCGCGCAGCAACCTCTACAAGAAAATCGAGCGATACGGCCTCGCCCGCGGCGGCGAGGGAGGGGGAGGGGGAGGGGGAGTCTAGTGGCAAAAGACAAGGACCCAAAAGAACGCGATTGGGATCGCGAGATGCGCGAGGTGGACAAGCTCCTCGCCAAGCTGCCGGACGCCGATCCGACGCTGGGCCGCGGCGTCCCGACGGTGCCCGTTTCGCCGCGTCCCGCTATGGGCGGTGTGGGCCCTGGTGCGTCGCACGTTGCTGGTCCGGCGCGCGGGAAAGCGTGGGTCACGACCTGGATGCGCGTCGGATTGGGACTCGCGTTGGGTGTCGGCATGCTCGTCTGGCCCTATACACACGCCTGCGGACTCAAACTGGTCTTCTATCTTATCGGCGCCACCACCGTGACGGTCGCGGGCGTGTGGGGCGCGCTGTCGTCGTGGCGGCGGCGCCTCGGCTGGGCGCATGCACTTTCGATTGTGTTGATCATCTGGGGTCTCGCGCTGGCTGGGCGGCAAGTGCTGCCGCGCCTCTATGGCAAGCAACCGATTCCATTTTTCTGTCCCGAACCCTGAGATCCATGGCTCCCCCTTCTGAATTCAAGAACTTCATCGCCGGCGACTGGGTCGTTCCTTCCACGGGCGATTACTTCGAGAACCGCAATCCAGCGGATTGGAACGACGTGATCGGCCGCTTCCCCCGCTCGGGACCGGACGATCTGAAGCGCGCGGTCGCTTCGGCGAAGCGCGGCTTCGCCCAGTGGTCGAAGACGCCGGCGCCGATTCGCGGCCAGGTGTTGCAGCGCGTCGGAGAGCTGCTCGTCGAGCGCAAGGACGACATCGCGCGCGCGATGACGCGCGAGATGGGGAAGGTGCTCTCCGAGACGGGCGGGGATGTGCAGGAG
>JBOHSJ010000241.1:0-2790 GCA_050733035.1 Gemmatimonadales bacterium
GCATCGAGACTTCACGGACGGTTGCCGGACAAGAGCTGGAGTTCATCTTCCGCACGCTGGTCGAATTGAAGATGCAGATGGAGGAGCTGCGGCGGCGGATCGAAGAGCGGCCGTCGGAGAGGGTGGAGGTTATTGAAGTAGGGAGTAGGGATTCGGGATTAGGGATTAGGGCGCTGGAACCGTCCTTCGACCCCCTAATCCCTAATCCCGAATCCCCAGCCCCTGTCATTTACAAACCCGGCATGACCATGTCCGACGTCGAGCGCGCCGCGATCGACGCGGCGTTGCGCGACACGCGCGGCAACCGGCGCAAAGCCGCGGAGACGCTTGGGATCGGTGAACGGACCCTCTATCGCAAACTCAAAGAATACGCGATAGATTAGCCAAGCCCCTGGTTCCCCGATCCAAGGCTCTTCGTGGATTTCAAAATCGACCCGGAGTTGTGCGTCGCGTGCCTGGCGTGTGTGCGCGTCTGCCCCTCCGACGCCGTAGCGGTCGAAGACCAAAAAGTCTGGATTGTGGACGAAGCATGTACCCGCGTCGGCCTGTGCCTGCCCGCGTGCCCTCACGAAGCCATCATTGCGGTTGGAGATTCCACGCGCGCGCTCGAGTTCGCCCTGAGCCGCAGCGCCGTCCTCATTCTGTCCGTCGAATCAGCCGCCTACTTCTATCCCGCCACCCCGGAACAGGTGGTCAATGCCTGCTACGCCGCCGGATTCAATACGGTGCACCGCGGCGTGCTCGGGGACGAGCTGGTGGCCAAGCAGTACCTGGACCTGTGGGATGAGGAGGAATGGGGCTCGGGTGGCACCGTCATCCGCAGCACCTGTCCCGTCATTGTCGAGACGATCCGCAACCAGTATCCGGAGCTGATCCCCTACCTCGCGCCGGTTTCGACGCCGATCGAGGCCGAGGCGCGCTATCTCAAGGCGCTGTATGGCCCGGAGACCAGAATCGTGTATACCGGCGTCTGCCTCACGGAGGGTGGGGACGACGTGGACGCGGCGATCACCCTCGCCGAGCTGGAGGCGATTTTCAGGAAACGCGGCATCCGGGTCCAGGACCAGCCGCTCTATTACAGCCGCATTCCCGAGGAGCGGCGCCGGTTCTGGAGCACCGCCGGCGGCCTGCCGCTCGAGATACTCACTGAAGAGCGCCAATCGAGCCGCCGCTTTCGCAAAGTACGGGGCCTCGGCGCCCTGGAAGGCATTGCCCGGGCCGTCGGGACGGACCGCATAGACCTGGGCTTCGTGGACATCCTCCCCTGCGAGGGGTGCCTCGACCACCCCCTGCTCGGCCCCAAGGAGGAGCTGTTCCGCCGCCGCGCGATCGTAGGGGCGACGGAGCCGCCGCGGGCCAAGGCCTCCGTGCTGGCCGAGGGGATCGAGATCGAGGTGGGGTCGGCGTTCGAGGTCGAGATGAACGGCGTGGGGCCGTCGGTGGACGCGGTGGAGGAGATCCTGGAGCAGATCGGCCTTGCTCCCAACGGCCGGGCGTGGGATTCGGGCTCGTGCGGCTACGCGACGTGCCAGGAGTTCGCGGTGGCGGCGGCGCGGGGGCGGACCACGCTGAAGTCGTGTCCCCGCTATCTCGAGCGCCAGGCACAGGTCGCCCAGCAGCAGGCGGCGGTGGACGCGCTCACCGGCCTGGCGTCGTTCCGTGTGCTGCGCGACAGGCTGGCGAACGAGGTGGCGCGCTGCCACCGGAGTGGCGACCGGTTTGCGGTGCTGTTTCTCGATCTCGACAACTTCAAGCAGGTGAACGACCGCTTTGGGCACGAGGCGGGCAACGCGGTGTTGCGCGAGACGGCGCGCCAGTGCGGCGCCCACATCCGTCTCACCGACCTGGCGGGGCGCTATGGCGGGGACGAATTTGTTGTGGTATTGGTAGGGACGGGACAAGAGGGCGCGGTGGGCGTGGCCGAGAAGATGCGGGCCGCGGTGCAGGACGTGGGGAAGGGGATGGGCTATCCGGACGGCGTCGTAACGGCGAGCATTGGGGTCGCCGAGTACCGGCCGGACAGGAAGGACGAGGACGTCTTGGTCGCCGCGGACCGCGCGCTGTACAAGGCGAAGGCTGCGGGCCGCAACCGGGTTGCGACAGGAGAAACGCCGTGACGCAAGCTGAGCAACAGCCGTTGCCGCTCGGAGGGGGGGGCGCGACGGGAGCGCCCGATCCGTGGGGCATGAAGCGGCTCGAGAATCTGATCACGGGGTTGACCGGCGTGTTGTCGGCGCGCGTGGTCGCGACGCCGCTGGGCGAAGTGAGCGAAGTGCACGTGCTCACCAAGAGCGACATGGCGCCCAAGCAGGTGGTGCGCAACATCGAGTCGGCGCTGATGGCGCAGCTCGGCTTCAAGATCGATCACCGCAAGATCAGCGTGGCGCAGACGGCGGACGTGCGGCCGATCGAGGCGTTGCAGGATGAGGCCATCACGGAGCGCGCCAAGCGGCGCGTCGTCGTGTTCAAGAATCTCGAGGTGCGTCCCTCGGAGCGGCCGCAGCGCGTGCAGGTGCGCGTGAAGCTTGCGTTCGGCGAGAAAGAGGCGCAGGCGGACGAGGTCGGAACCGACACGACGCGCAATCGCGTCGAGGCGGCGGCGCGCGCCGCGGCCGCGTGCCTCGACACCTTGCTGCCCGACAATTCGATCGCGCTCGAGGGCGCGCAGATCATCGAGGCATTCGATCGCAAGTTCGTGCTGGTCGCCGTGCACGGCCTCGGCGGCCGCGAGGCGCAGTTGTTGACGGGAACGTGTGAAATCCGCGAGTCGGCCGAGCGCAGCGCCGTGCT
>JBOHSJ010000242.1:0-30026 GCA_050733035.1 Gemmatimonadales bacterium
CGCCTTTCCTCTTTGTGGGATCGCTCCGTCCCGCGGGGCTGGGGCTGGGCGGGGTGCTGAAGCGCGCGAGCAGCTGTGACGTCCCGCCCTTGGTTGCGAGCGTCATCATGTGCGTGCGCACGGGGTCGTCGGGCGCGAGCGGGGCCCCGCCGAAGGCCGCGACCGCCGCCTCGACCGTGGGCCAGCGCTGCTCGGGATCCTTCGCGAGCATGCGCGTCACCGCGTCGGCGATGGCGGGCGGGCAGTCGGGGCGTACGCCCTGGATCGGCGCCGGCGACTCGTTGAAATGCGCGTACATGATCGCCATGACGGAGTCGGCGCTGAACGGCAGCCGCCCCGCCAGCATTTCGTACGCGACGACGCCGAGCGAGTACTGGTCGGACGCTTGCGACAGCTCTTTCGTTGCGGCGCATTGCTCGGGGCTCATGTACGACGGCGTCCCCACGGTCGCGCCGGTCATGGTCAGGCTCTGTTTGTCGGTCACCTTCGCGATCCCGAAGTCCGTCACCATCGCCCACCCGTCCACGTCCAGCATGATGTTGGCCGGCTTGATGTCGCGGTGAATGATGCCGCGGCGGTGCGCGTACCCCAGCGCCGAGCCGACCTGCTGCATGATCGTCTGCGCCATGGGGAAGGGCAGCGCGCCGACCTCGTGGATGATGCCGTCGAGCGGACGCCCTTCCACGAACTTCATCACGAAGAAGAGCAGGTCGCCCGCTTCCTTGACGGCGTAAATCGGAATGATGTGCGGGTGGCTGAGCGAGCCGGCCGTGCGTGCCTCGCGCTTGAAGCGCTCCGCCATGCCTTCGCCCGCGATCAGATGCGGGCTCATCACCTTGATGGCAACTTTGCGGTCGAGGGCGATGTCGTGCGCCAGATAGACGGTGGCCATGCCGCCGCGCCCCAGCATGCCCATCACTTCGTACTCGCCGAGCGTCGCCTGACGCAGGGCGTCTATGAGGCCGGCCTCTCCTTGCGTGACGAGGGTTGACGGGCTGCTCTTCGCGGTGGCGACAGCGGTTTGCTGACCGGACGTATCGGATCCACAGCTGGGGCAAAAGCGGACCGCTGCCTCCAAGGGCTTACCACAGCGGGGGCAGGCGGCTGTTCGGGTGTTCACCGAGCGGCCAAATATATCATTTGCCTAGGCCTCGTGCCCTCGCGATCTTGAGTCATGGCCCCCTCTCGCCCCCCTGGCCGCCCTGGCCCCCCCGACCGGCGCTACGATGACAAGGAGATCGCTGCGATCTTCCGCGCGGCGTCGGAGGCCCCCGCCCCCCCCTCCCCCTCGCAGGGTTCCCAGCGAGAGGTCCCGCGCGAGGAGGGGCTGACCCTCGCCGACCTCCAGGCGATCGGTCGCGAGGTCGGCATTGCTCCAGAAGCTGTCGAGCAAGCCGCCCAGGCACTGGACGCGCACCGCGGCGCCGCCTCGCGGACCTTCCTCGGCCTTCCTATCGGGGTGGCTCGGACCGTCAATCTCAATCGCCGGCTCACGGATGCGGAATGGGAGCGCCTCGTCGTTCAGTTGCGCGACGTCTTCAACGCCCGTGGGACCATGCGGACCGATGGCTCGCTCCGGCAGTGGACGAACGGAAACCTGCAGGTGCTGCTCGAACCGACGGAAACGGGTCATCGCCTGCGGTTTCGTACGATGCACGGGGCTGCCCGTGCGGCGATCGGCGCCGGGTTTGCGACCCTCGGTGTGGGCGTCACAATCGCGATCACGAGCGCGGTGGGCGGCTATCTGGGCGAGGCGATGCCGGGGCTCGCGCTGTTGCTCACCGCCGGTGTGGCCATGATCGCGAGCGGCGCACTGCGGTTACCGAGATGGGCGCGTTTGCGGGGGCGGCAGATGGAAGCGCTGGCGGCCCAGGTTTCTCGTCCGCCGACTTCGGGGACGCCGTCGTAAGGACCTCCGTTGTACAACTCACGTAAGGAGCCGTTATGACGCGTGCGATGCTGGCGGCGATTTGCGCCGTCGTGCTGAATGTCTCGTCCGCGGCCACCCAGGCGCCCGCGGCCCGGAAGGTGGACCCCGCGACCGCCGCCGCGGCGCAACGGCTGCTGACCGTCACCGGCGCGGTGAAACTCGCGCTGAACGGCATGGAGACGATGATCAACCAGCAGCGGGGGCTCAACCCGCAGGTTCCGGGAGCGTTTTGGGATGCGTTCCTCGCCCATGCGCGCCGCGACACGACCCAGCTGCTCGACCTGCTCGTGCCGATCTACGCGACGCACCTGACCCGCGACGAGATCGAGCAGCTGATCCGTTTCTACGAGTCGCCGATCGGCAAACGCCTGACGGCGGTGCAGCCGAAGATCACGCAAGAGAGCATGGCCGCCGGACAGACCTGGGGCGAGGCGATGGGCCGGATCGTGGGGGACAGCATCGCGCGGGCGTCAGAGAACGTTCCGCCGCAGTGATCTCGGCACGGGAGGCGCTCGGGCGCCTGCGTGAGGGAAACCGCCGCTTTGTCGAGCGCAGGCCCGGCCCCAGCGAGGGCCCGAGCGCCGGACAGGAGCCGTTTGCGATCATCCTCGGGTGCTCCGACTCTCGCGTGCCGGTGGAGCTCGTGTTCGGGCAGGCGTTCGGCGATCTGTTCGTCATTCGCGTCGCGGGCAACATCGTGGCGCCGTCCCAGGTGGGCAGCGTCGAGTTCGCGGCCGAGCGCTTCGGGACTCGGCTCGCGGTGGTGCTGGGACACACGCAGTGCGGCGCGGTCGCGGCGACGCTGGAGGAGCTGCGTCAGCCGCAGGGGCATGAGTCGCCCAATCTGAGAGCGATCGTCGAGCGGATTCGCCCGGCCGTCGAGCCGCTGCTCGGCACCCCCGTGGCGCAGAACCCCAAGGCGCTCGCCGAGCTGGCGGTCCGGGCCAACGTCCAGGCGTCGGTCCATCAGCTGCGGCACGGGTCCGCGCTGCTGGAGCGGCGCATCGAGCGCGACGAGCTCCTGATTGTCGGAGCAGAGTACTGCGTCGAAGAAGGTACGGTAGAATTTTTCGACGGAGCGCCGGGATGACGTCGAAAGAACCCGTCACGCTCGACATCGGAGGGCACGAGGTCACGATCTCGAACCCCGGCAAAGTGCTGTTCCCCAAAGCGAAATACACCAAACTCGATCTCGTGAACTACTACGTGGCCGTGTCGGAAGGTGCGCTCCGGGGTGCGGGGGGGCGGCCCAACATGCTCGTGCGGTTTCCCAACGGGATCGGCGCGGAGTCGTTCTATCAGAAGCGCGCGCCCGAATCGCGCCCATCGTGGATCGAGGTGGTCACGCTGCGGTTCCCCTCGGGACGGACGGCTGACGAAGTCGTACCGCGGGATGCCGCGTCGCTCGCCTGGCTGGCGAACCTCGCCTGCCTCGAGCTGCATCCGCATCCCGTGCGGGCCGAGGACCTGGACCATCCCGATGAGCTGCGCGTGGATCTCGATCCCGTGCCGGGGATCAAGTGGCCGCAGGTGCGCGCCGTCGCCCACGTCGTACGCGCCGTCCTGGCGGACGTCGGGCTGGTGGGATGGCCCAAGACCTCGGGCTCGCGCGGCATGCACATCTACGTGCGGATCGAGCGCCGCTGGGGATTCGACGAAGTGCGGCGCTCGGCGCTCGCCCTTGCCCGGGAAGTAGAGCGGCGCGCCCCGGACCTGGCGACCAGCAAATGGTGGAAGGAAGAACGGCGCGGCGTGTTCGTGGACTACAACCAGAACGCGAAGGACCGCACCATCGCGTCCGCCTACTCGGTGCGGCCGGTGCCGGATGCCCGCGTGTCCGCCCCGCTCGACTGGGCCGAGGTAGATGATGCAGACCCGGCGGATTTCACGTTGGGCACAATGCCGAAGCGATTTGCGCAGCTCGGCGACCGGCACGCGCCGATGGACGCCAAGCCGGGGTCGCTGGATGCCTTACTAGAGCTGTCGGCCCGGCACGAACGCGAGGGATTGGGCGATGCGCCGTGGCCGCCGCATTACCGCAAACAGCCGGGCGAGCCGCCGCGCGTGCAGCCGTCCAAGGCGCGCGCGCGGGCGGAGAAGTACCCGCTGATTGAAATCAGCCGGGGGAAGAATAAGAAGGAAGCGATGGCCGGGCTGTCGAAGTGGAAGAAGGAGCATCCGAAAGTCGCCAAGCTGCTCCAGCCGGCCGACGTGCTCGTGGACCAGATGCGCGGGCGCTCGTCGGCCTGGTATCGGATTCGGATCAATCTCCAGCACGTGCCTGAAAAGCTCAGGCCCCGGCCCCGAACACCTGCTCGAGCTCGAAAGCAGGCGTGACCTCGAGCTGATCGTAGCGGCAGTCCGCCGGCTTCCTGTCCGGCCGCCAGCGCTGGAACACCGTCGCGTGGCGGAACCGATCGCCCTCCATGTGATCGTACTTCACTTCGCACACACGCTCGACCCGCAGCGGCTCCCAGGAGAGATCCTTGCCGGCGCTCCAGCGGCTCTGCGCGCCGGGCATGCGGCCATACTTCGCCTGCGCATCCGCCCATTCACGCCAGGGGTGGCGCTGCAGCGCGTGCTTGCGCAATGGCGACAGCTCTTTGACGAGCTGCTTGCGCATCGCCATCGTGAACGCGGACGTCACGCCGACGTGCTGCAGCATGCCGCCGTCATCGTACAATCCGAGCAGCAATGAGCCGACGGCGTCCTTGCCGCTCTTGTGCCAGCGAAAACCGGCCACGACGCAGTCGGCGGTGCGGACGTGCTTGATCTTGAACATCGCGCGCTTGCCGGGCTGATACGACGCCCCGGCCGGTTTCGCGATGACGCCGTCGAGGCCGGCGCCCTCGAAGCGCTGCAGCCACTCGACCGCCGTATCGCGGTCGCGCGTCATCGGCGTCAGATGCAGCGGGCGCCGCATCTTCTTGAAGAGCTTCTCGAGCTGGACACGCCGCTCGCGCTGCGGCACGTCCAAGAGACTCTTCTCACCGATTGCCAACAGATCAAAGGCCACGAAGGCAGCAGGACTGGCTTTCGCGAGCTTCTCGACGCGCGACGCGGCGGGATGCAGGCGCATCTGCAACCCGCCGAAGTCCAGGCCGTGCTCGGTGGGCATCACGATTTCGCCGTCCACCACGACGCCACTCGGCAGCTGCTCGAGAAACACGGCGTGCAGCTCGGGGAAGTAACGGTCGAGCGGCCGCAGGTCTCGGCTCTGGATGTAGACGTCGCCTTTGTCCGGTCCACGAAACACAATCGCGCGAAAGCCATCCCACTTGGGTTCGAACAGAAAGTCGCCAGCGTGTGGCACAGCATCGGCGATTTTGGCGAGCATCGGCTCGACAGGCGGCGGGACGGCGAGCGAGCGAGGGCCGGGACTGCGGGACCTGGGCATGCCCTTAAAGGTAGACGGCACGGCGTTTCATTTCTCAACCGTCCAGGGTGGGTTCTCCTCACACGCGGATTGCGGATAGCTTTACGGGGGATGAGATACCTCGTTTCCCTAGTATTGGCGCTCGCCACGTTGTCAGGCTGCGCCAAACACCAGCCGCCGCCGTCGACTACCGCGTCGCCCACGCCGACTCCCGCTTCGACCGGGACGTCCGCGGTGAGCGGGGCAGCGCCGTAC
Source organism: Gemmatimonadales bacterium (assembly GCA_050733035.1). Classification (GTDB taxonomy): domain Bacteria; phylum Gemmatimonadota; class Gemmatimonadetes; order Gemmatimonadales; family GWC2-71-9; genus 20CM-2-65-7. The sequence goes on from JBOHSJ010000242.1 coordinate 5,562, forward strand.
AGCCCGGCGGATGTCCACTTCCTGGCCGGCATGATCGGGCATCACGCACAGGCGATTCAGATGGCGGGCTGGGCTCCGTCGCATGGAGCGAGCGCGTCCATCCGCGCGCTGTGTGAGCGCATCGTCGTCGCGCAGAACGACGAAATCGCTTTCGCGCAGCGCTGGCTGCGCGAGCACGGCGAATACGTACCGCCCGCCGATCCGCGCGGACATGTGATGCCGGGAATGGATCACCCGATGCTGATGCCGGGCATGCTCACTGCCGAGCAGATGACCCAGCTCGACGCGGCGCGGGGGACGGCGTTCGACAGCCTGTTTCTGATCTTCATGATCCAGCATCACCAGGGCGCGATCACGATGGTGCAGCAGCTGCTGGCGGTGCCCGGCGCGGCGGAGAACGGCCCGGTGAATCGGTTCGCCACCGACGTGTTCGCCGATCAGACGACCGAGATCAATCGCATGACTCTCATGTTGGCGGACCTCAAACGGAGCTCTCAGTGAAATCGAGATTGTTGCTCGCTCTCCCATTTCTCGCAGTCGCATGCGCAAGTCCCAGAACGCCATCCGGCTCGACGGCCCCCGCGACCACGACCGCGGCCCCGCGGCGCGATGCGCGCGTGGGTCTGCGGGCCGGCTGGATGAACGCCGCGGAGGCAGCCTGGAACATGCGGCTCGTCTCGAACACGCCGCCGTCCCCGGACTTCGTCAATCGGGCCGAGCCCGGCGACTTCCGCTTGATCAACTCCGATCTGTCGTTCCGGGGCCCGTACGTGATTCAGGGCAACTTCTCCGGCGTTCAGGTCTGGGACATGTCCAATCCGAAGCAGGTGCGCCTGGTGAAGGCATTCGTCTGCCCCGGGTCGCAGAGCGACGTGTCGGTCTACAAGAATCTGTTGTTCGTTTCCGGGGAAGCGCTGAACGGCCGGGTCGATTGCGGAACGCAGGGCGTGCAGGACACCGTCGACCATCACCGCCTGCGCGGGATTCGCATCTTTGACGGCACGGACCTGGCAAACCCGAAGCCGCTCGCCAACGTGCAGACCTGCCGCGGCTCGCACACGCACACGGTCGTCACTTCGCCGAATGATCCGGATAATGTCTACATCTATGTATCGGGTTCGGCCCCGGTGCGGTCCCCCAACGAGCTGCCGGGGTGCTCGGTCGGGCTGCCGGATTCCAACCCGAACACGGCGTTGTTCCGGATCGAAGTGATTCAGGTGCCGCTCGCCAATCCGTCCGCGGCTCGCATCGTCTCCTCACCGCGCATCTTTCAGGATCTCACCGAGGCGCCGAGCCATGGGTCGGCCCCCGAGGACCGCGCTGAGGCGAAGCGCGAGGCGGATTCCGCGCGCGCCGCCGGCGGCTTTACGGCGCAGATCAGGTCGCCGCGTGACACCACCGACATCATCCTCGGCCCGAACTTCGTCCGCACACGGCTAGACAGCATCGTCAAAGCGCGCGGCGGTACGGGGACGCCCACCGCGGCCGATACCGCGACGCTGCGCAACAACGCGCAACAGATCGTCGATCTCATCGTGAATCCGCCGAATCGCTCCGGCCCGCGCCCCGGCCCCACGCAGTGCCACGATATCACGGTGTATCCCGCCATCGGTCTGGCCGGGGGCGCCTGCGGCGGTTATGGCTTGCTGCTCGACATCCGCGACGTCGCCAATCCGAGACGGGTCAGCGCAGTCGCGGACTCGAACTTCTCGTTCTGGCATTCGGCGACGTTCAACAACGACGGCACCAAGATTCTCTTCACCGATGAATGGGGCGGAGGGCTGCAGGCCCGGTGCCGGCCGACCGACAAGCCCGAGTGGGGCGCGAACGCCATCTTCACGCTGTCCGGCAACTCGATGGCGTTCAAGAGCTACTACAAGCTCCCCGCGCCGCAGACCCGGAACGAGAACTGTGTGGCTCACAACGGCACGCTGATTCCGGTGCCCGGGCGCGACATCATGGCGCAGGGATGGTATCAGGGCGGCGTGTCCGTGTTCGATTGGACCGACGCGTCGCGACCGGTCGAGATCGCGTATTTCGACCGCGGCCCCATGGACTCGACGAAACTGGTCGGCGCGGGCTCGTGGTCGGCATACTGGTACAACGGCTACATCATCAGCTCCGAGATCGCCCGCGGCCTCGACATCTTCGAGCTCACGGCCAGCCCGTTGCTCTCGCAGAACGAGATCGATGCGGCGAAACTGGTCCGCTTCGAATACCTGAACGCGCAGGATCAGCACAAGCTCGAGTGGCCGGCAAGCTTCGTCGTGGCACGTGCGTACCTCGACCAGCTGGCGCGCGCGGGGGGTATGCCGATAACCCGCATCAACACGACGCGCGACGCGCTGGCCCGCGCGGAGCGGGCGTCGGGTCAGGCCCGCAAGGACGCATTGAGCCAGGTCGCCACGCAGCTGAACGCCGACCTCGCGACCTCCACCGACAAGAGCAAGGTCCAGCTGCTGATCAGTGTGGTGAACGACCTCGGCAAGTAAGGATCGGCAGTTGACTAAGCGGAACAGCGGGGTTCACGTTCTCGCGTGAGCCCCGCTCGTTCATCCAGGAAGCGCTACCAGGAGTTCGTCGAGGACTACAAGCACCGGCGCCTCGACGCCGTCAGCGAAGCCGAGGACGGTGGACCGAAGCCGGCCGCGGGCAAACCGGGCGCGCGGCGCGCGTATCTGGGCGATTACCTGAAATGGCTGCGGCCGCACCGCTACGCGCTTGGCGCGGTCTTTGTCATCGCGCTGGTCGTGGCCGGTCTGCAGATGATCGAGCCGCTGTTCATTCGCTTCATCGTAGACCACGTGATCCTGAACAAGGATCTCGACAACACCGCCCGCTTGACCCGCCTGAACCTCACCGGTCTCGTATTCCTCACGGTGGTTATCCTCTCGCACGTGGGCGGCGGGTTCAAGGACTACCGCCAGCGGCTGCTGAACGTGCGGGTGATCCTGTCGCTACGTCGCTCGCTGTACGAGCGGCTGCTGCACCTGCCGTTGCCGCGGCTGTGGGAAATGAAGACCGGCGGCATCCTGTCCCGCCTCTCGGGCGACGTCGAAACGACCACCGGTCTGCTGCAGATGGCGATCGTGTCGCCGGCCATTTCGGTGATCCGGCTGGTCATCGCGATCGTGATCCTGCTCGTCCTGAACTGGCAACTCGCGTTGACGGCGTTGGCCATCATCCCCGGCGTGATGGTGCTGAGCCTCATCTTCGCGCGTCGCATCCGGCCGATTTACCGGTCGGTACGCAAGGACGTGGAGATCGTGGACGGCCGGGTCGGCGAGACGTTTTCGGGCATCCGGGTGGTGCGCGCGTTCCGGCAGGAGATCCAGGAGCTGCTCAGCTTCATGCTGGGCCGCCACACCGTGCTGCGCAAAGAGCTGTTCGCGCACCGCCGTGAGCTGCTGTTGTGGACGTCGTGGGGTCTGTTGGAGGCGGGGATTAGCGTCGTGATCGTCTGGTTCGGCGGCTACCTGAACATCGTGGGTCGGGCGTCGGTCGGCGATATCATGGCGTTCCAGTGGTACATGTTCCTGCTGCTCAACCCCGTGTGGAGCATCGTCAACTCGTTCTCGGAGATGCAGCGCTCACTCGCCGCCATGGAGCGCGTCTTCGAGGTGCTGGCGATGGAAAACGACAAACCGGATCGTCCCGGCGCGCAAGACGCGCCGGCCGAGGTTCGCGAGCTGCGTTTTGAGGACGTGACGTTCGAGTATCGCCCCGGGCAGCCGGTCGTGCACGACTTCAACGTCGTGGTCCCCGGCGGCTCGGTGGTGGCGCTCGTGGGACGAAGCGGGGCGGGGAAGACCACCGTGACGGACCTGGTGGCGCGCTTCCACGATCCCACACGCGGCCGGCTGCTGCTCAACGGCGTCGACATCCGGGACCTGCGGTTGCGCAGTTACCGGGACCTGCTCGCGATCGTGCAGCAGGACGTGTTTCTATTCGATGGCTCGGTGCGCGAGAACATCGCCTACGGCCGTCATGACGCCACGGATGCCGAGATCGAAGACGCCGCGCGACGGGCCAATGCGCAGGAGTTCATCGTGCGGCTGCCTCAGGGGTACGAGACGACGATCGGCGAACGGGGTGTGAAGCTGTCGGGCGGGCAACAGCAGCGGCTGGCGATCGCGCGCGCGATCCTCGCGTCCCCGCAGATCCTGATCCTCGACGAGGCGACGAGCAATCTCGATACGGAGAGCGAGCAGCTCATTCAGGCCGCGATGGCAGATCTCCTGGCGGACCGCACGACGTTCGTGATCGCGCACCGTCTTTCCACCATCCATCGGGCCGATCTGATCCTGCTGATGGAGGAAGGCCGGGTGATCGAGCGGGGGACGCATGAAGCGCTGATGCGGGCGCGCGGGACCTATTACGACATGGTGAAACGCCAGATGGAGTCCCATGCCCGCGAGGGCGAACAGGTGTTGCGGTGAGACCCCTCGACCAACCTCCACAACCTCGCTTAGCGGAAGGTGAAGCCGATCGAGCCCTGATACATCGTGGCGATCACGTCGTCTACGCGTCGCCCCGTCACGACGATGTCGCCCACCGCCGTGACGTACGCGGCGACGTTTGCAGTGAAGGCGAACTTGCGGGAGATCGACCAGTCCCACCCCGCCCCGAAGGACATGCCGATCCCGGCGCCGGTGCTCGTGTCGGCCTGAGTCGGACTCGTCGGGATCGAGTACTGACCCGCTGCGACGCCCATCCCGCCCTTGAAAAACAGCCCGCGCCTGCCGGGATACCAGAGAATGATGATCATCGCGGTCGCTGTCTCGGCGGTCGAGGTCGACACGTCGAGCGAGAATTGAAACGCCTTATCGAGGTGCGAAAACGCCTCGAAGCCGATCAGGACGTGGTCCGACGCGGTGCCGCCGATCCGCAGGTAGCTCGTCGGTCCATTGGACGAGACGACGTTCGTGCAGCCGGCGCACGCCACGCGCACATGTCCAGGTCCGATGCCAAACTCCCCCCAGAGGCCGCCGCGGTGCGGTCGCGAGGGCCGCTGGGCGGCAACCCCGCCCGCCACCAGCGTCGTGAGCAGCGACACCATCAGTGTGCGACTCACTTGAACCCCGCCTTGGTCCACACGAGAAGTACACGCCCTTCGTTGTAGTCCCGGATGTCAGGCGGGGTGTCGGAGTAACGGCTGTTGCGGTTGAAGTGGTAGGCGTGTCCGGAGATACCGAAGCCTTTGGCGAGCGGCAGGGTCAGCTCGAATCCGGTGACGTCGAGGACGTGATCGGCGCTCGCGCCGCTGACGGTGTGGATGTATTCCCCTTGAGTGACGAGCCTGAAGAACCGTGCGCCATGCCGCTCGAGCGCCAGTTCGAATCGGCTGCCGCCTCCGGGACCGAAATCGTAGTTGCGCTCGCCCAAGCCCGTGCCCGGGGCGTCGATGGCACCGAGCATGACGAAGTCGAAGAACAGCGAGGTGCGCACCCCGTAGCCCTTCGAGCCAAACCGCCAACGCGAGTTGATTCCGATCTCGACGCTTTGGCCGCCCACACTCTGCGCGGGGTTCTTGTAGTAATCGTATCGCTGATTGACGGCCAGCATGTGGCGGATGCGGGCGGTCGGCTTGTTGAGGTTAGTGCCGTACAGGCGCCCGGACGCCCGCAGCGCCTGAAAGCCGCCATTCGGGCTTAGCACCAGTCGTGCGCCGAAGGTGTCGAACGGACTCTGGTACTCGCCGAACACGTCGCCGTAGAGCAGATCGACCACGACCGCGCCCATTCTGGCGATCCCGCTGTCGCTCACCAGCCCCTCGGCGAAGCGCAGGCCCGCGCCGAGCCGCAGCACGTACGCACCGGGATCATGCTCGGGCGGATTCGGTCCAATGCCTTTCCACGCACCGCGCAGCAGGCGATTGAAGGCCCCCATCGGATCGATGGGGAGCGCCGCCAGCTCCCGCATGGTCCGGCTGCGGCCCCGTGCGCCGTTGTCGCGAATGGTGGCGCCGACGCGGTGGAACATCTCGCCGAGCGCAATCCCGCCGAAGCTCGTCATGAACCAGTCGTTGAGCGACGGACGGTACGTCTCGCCGAAGTACTCCCACGACCACGAGCCGAAGAAGGCGATGGGGACGGATTCGAAGTAGCTCAGTCCATTGTGGCGCGCTGAATTGAAATAGAGGCCGCCATGATAGGGATGCGCGAACATGTTGGTCGGGAACGCATCCTCGTCCCACTCCCAGCCGAGGCGCAGGTTCTTGCCCCAGGCGCGCGTGCCCGAGCGCGCCCAGTCCTGGTTGAACACCCACGCGTCCACGCGGTTGACGAAGGTGTTGATCGCGATCGTCTGACCGATCGCCATCAAGGGACGGCGCGCTGGGACGCTGTCGAATTGGAGGATCGCGAGCAGCGCGACAAAAGGGGCTGCCATCGGGCAAAGCTATGGGTTAACCATTAAGACGGATAGGCGACTCGGATCCCGCTCTTAGTTTGCGAGCAAAGGAGATGTCCCATGATTTTGTCAGCCGGCACCACAGCTCCCGATTTCGCGCTCAAGAAAACTGCCGACGAGACGCTCCGCCTGTCGGACCTTCGCGGACGGCCCGTCATCCTCGTCTTTTATCCAGCCGACTGGAGTCCCGTGTGCGGCGATGAGCTCGCGCTCTTCAACGAGTGTCTCCCCGAGTTCCAGCGCTACGACGCGCAGGTCGTGGGGATTTCGGTGGACGGCGTGTGGTGCCACAAGGCGTACGCCGAGGCCCGCAACCTCGAGTTTCCGTTGGTCGCCGACTTCGAGCCGAAGGGCGAGGTCAGTCGCAAGTACGGTGCGTATCGCGCGCAGGACGGATTTTCCGAGCGGGCCCTGTTCGTCCTCGATGCGGACGGCGTCATCCGCTGGAGTTATTTGTCCGATGTTGGCAAGAATCCTGGAGCGGATGGCGTGCTTACGGCACTCGAGAGCCTTGGAAGAGCCACCCCTAACCCCCAGCCCCTAGCCCCTATTCCCTAATACAGGCTACGATTGACGCCCCCTGGAAGCCGGGAGGCTAGATGACCATGGTGACCGCCTTGTGGCTGCCGATTCTCGTCTCGGCGGTGGCGGTGTTCGTCGTGAGCTCGATCATTCATATGACCCCCCTGTGGCACAAGACTGACTACCCTCTCTATCCCAACCAGGACCGCGTGCTGGACGCCTTACGCCCGATGGGGATTCCACCGGGGGACTATATGTTGCCGCGCGCCACCAGCACTGCCGAAATGCGCTCGCCGGAATTCCTGGCGAAGATGAAACGCGGGCCCGCCGTCATCATGACGGTGTTGCCGCCGTGGAGCGGGTCGATGACGACGAATCTCGCGCAGTGGTTCGTGTATTGCGTGATCGTCAGCCTCTTCGCGGGTTACATCGCGGGTGCGGCATTGCCTGCCGGCACGGCCACATTCGGGGCGATCTGCCGCTTCGCGGGGACGACGGCATTCATCGGCTATACGCTCGCGCTGTGGCAGATGTCGATCTGGTACCGCCGCGCCTGGAGCATGACGCTCAAGTCAACGTTCGACGGCATCATCTTCGCGGCGGTGACGTGCGCCGTGTTTGCGTGGCTGTGGCCGAACTGAGGCACGCACCGGTTCTCTGTTATCACCGCGTCGGCGGCCCGCTCGAGCTCGGCGTTACTCGGGTGGGCCGTGCGGTATTTGCGCGACAGATGACGGCATTGGCGCATGCCGGGTGGCGTGCCCTCACCCTGGAGGAATTTGCCTTCCCGCGTACGGCGGACGGCGCACGGCGCACGTTTCTGTTGACGTTCGATGACGGCTACGCGTCGCTGGCGGACCACGCGTATCCGGTGCTCGCCGATCTCGGCTTCACCGCCACCACGTTCCTGATCACCGATTACATCGGGCAAACCAACACCTGGGACGTGCGCTACACCTGGCAGCGGCTCCCGCACCTCACCTGGACCGACGTCGAGCAGTGGGGAGCGCGCGGCTTTCAGTTCGCCTCCCACAGCGCCACGCACCGGCGTCTTACCTGGCTGGGCGACGCGGCCGTTCAGGCCGACCTGGTTCGGTCGCGCGATGTGTTGCGGGCGCGGCTAGGGCCCGACGCGGGGCGCGCGATCGCCTACCCGTTCGGAGCCGTGGATGAGCGTATTGTCGGCCACGCACGCTCAGCCGGGTACGAGCTTGGGTTTGGCGGCGTGATGGGGAACGGCGACTGGCTGCGACTCACCCGTGCGCCCGTCTATTCCTGGGACCTGGGAGACATCCCGGTGGGTTTGCGAGACGACACCCTCGGCACGCTGGGGAGACTCGTCGCGCATGCGGCGAATCGGTGTGCGGTGGGAACCTCGATGCTGCAGGCTGTTGGCTATCGGCTATCAGCTATCGGGCGGGTGTTACCCGATAGCCAATACCCGATCGCTATACAAAGAACCGGGCTGCCACAGGGATCAACTGCGGGTGCCGCACCAGTGCATGCGCAAAGATCCTGCCGATTGAGCGTTTCTCCTGCGGAATCTTGTTCACCGTCCGCGCCAGCGAATTCAGGAACGCGTCGTCCATGTGCTCGAGCGCTTCCTTTATCCTGTAGTACTTGAGATGATCGTCGCCGAGCATGTCCATCCACGCCTGGTGATACGCTGACAGCCGCCGCTCGCTCGTGTCGCCTGCGCGAATGGCTGCCGCGGCGGTGCAGCCCGCGAGTCGTCCCGCCTTCATCGCGTTATTGATGCCGCCGCCCGACAGGGGATTGATCATGTGGGCGGCGTCGCCGGCGACCAGCACGCCGTCGGCATAGGTCTTTTTGATCGTCGTGTGCACGATGACGCCGCCGACGGTGTACCCCGTGCGGGCGCCGTTGGGGAAGCGTCGCTCGATCCAGGCGTCGAGATACTGCCGGGCGTTGCGGCCGTCGGTTTTCAACGCGACGAGGCCCAGCCCCACATTCGCCACGCCGACCGCCTTGGGGAAAATCCAGGCGTAGCCGCCGGGGGCGATCGCGTCGCTGAACTGCAGGTAGATCGCGTCGGGGTCGAATGCAATGCCCTGCAGCACATACTGCGCGCACGATTCCATGTCACGCGACGGAACGCGCGTGTCGAGCCCCGCCCACCGGCCCACCATCGTCTCGACGCCATCGGCGCCAATGACGATCCGGGCCCGGTAAATCTCCTCCTTGCCGCGCTCCTTCACGCGCACGTGCCAACGGCTGGTGCCATTGCGGGACATGCCCGTGGCTTCGGCGCCCACCAGCACCGCCGCGCCGGCGGCCGAGGCCTGCGCCGCCAGGTGCGCGTCGAACCGGGTGCGATCCAGAATCCAGCCCACGCCCCGTTCGGCGACGAGGACTTCCGTATCGTCGGGCGCCTGGAAGATGACGCGCGTGATCTTGCGCGCGGCCCAGTCGGCGCCGTCGGGGTTCGCGAACTCCCGCAGCCCGGCGTCGCCCACCCCCTCCGCGCAGCGCACGGGGGATCCGACGGCCCGGTCACGTTCCAACAAGACCACGTCCAGCTCGGGCCCGGCCTGCTTCGCCTGCCAGGCGGCGACGGCGCCCGCGGGGCCCGCGCCGACGACGAGGACGTCAACGTCAGGCATGCGCGACTGGGGCTCGGGACGCGGGATTGGGGATTAGGGGAACCATTGTCAAAGCCCCCACCGGGCAGGGAGCGATGCACTTCTTGCATCCGGTGCAAGTTGTGTCGTCGACGGTCAGGATGTTCAACTCGAGATGGATTGCTTCGGGGGGGCAGAGCGGCAGACAGAGGCCGCAACGGTCGCACACCGCGAGGTCCACCAGCGCAATTGTGTCGGGCGTCACGCGACGCATGGGCGAAAGGCTAGCCGGGCGCGAAAGGGCCGTCAAGCTTCATCCTTGCTTGGGGTTACGCATTTCATTACCTTGTGCGCGTTCGCATCAACCCGCCTCACTCTTTTACCGACGATCACGTGCCGCCACGCTGGCTGAATTTCAAAATGGGTGCCTGGAGCCCGGCGAACGAAATCGCCGTAGATCTTGGTACCGCTAATACACTCGTCTACGTCCGCGGCGAAGGGATCGTGTTGAACGAGCCCTCAGTCGTCGCGATCGAAAAAGCTACCGGCAACATCAAAGGCGTCGGTCTCGAAGCCAAACGCATGCTCGGCCGCACGCCCGACGGTGTGCTCGCCGTGCGGCCGCTCAAGGACGGCGTCATCGCCGACTTCGACGTGACCGAGAAGATGCTGCGCTACTTCCTCAAGACCATCATCGATCGTCATCTCTTCCGCGTTCGGCCGAAGGTGATCGTGTGCGTGCCGAGCGGAATCACGGAAGTAGAGAAGCGCGCGGTGCGCGACTCGGCGCAGTCGGCGGGCGCGAAAGAAGTCTACATGGTTGCCGAGCCGATGGCGGCGGCGATCGGGGTCGGCCTGCCCGTCGAAACGCCCACCGGCAACATGGTGATCGATATCGGCGGCGGCACGACGGAGATTGCGGTGATCGCGCTCTCGGGGATCGTGTCCGACACGTCGATTCGCACCGGCGGTGACGAGCTCGATCAGGCGATCGTGCAATTCATGCGCAAGAACTACAACCTGCTGATCGGCGAGCCCACCGCGGAGCAGATCAAAATCCAGATTGGATCCGCCGCGCCGATCGGCGAAGAGCGCGAGATGGAAGTAAAAGGCCGCGACCTCGTGTCCGGCATTCCGAAGATCGTGCGCGTCCATTCGAGCGAAATCCGCGAGGCCGTGCAGGAGCCGATCCAGCAGATCGTGGACGCCGTGCGCCGCGCGCTCGAGATCACGCCGCCCGAGCTGGCGTCCGACATCGTGGACCGCGGCATCGTCATGACGGGCGGCGGCGCGCTGATTCGTGGACTCGACCTGCTGCTGCAGCAGGAGACCGGCCTGCCGATTCACTTGGACGAGGACCCCATGACCTGCGTGGTGCGTGGGGCGGGGCGGATCCTCGACGCTCCCGAGAAATACCGCAACGTCCTAAGCACCTAGCGGCATGGCGATCGGCACAGATCGCTACGCTTCGCGCGCCGACACGCTGCTGTTCATCGCCTGCGTGGGGCTGTCGATTGCCGCGCTGAGCTTGCCCGCCCAATGGCGCGATCCGCTCGCGCAAGGTTTACGCCAGAGCGTGCTCGCGCCATTTCTCTTTCTCCAGCGCCAAACGGAGCTGCTCGCCGCGGCGCGCCTCCGCTACGACAACGTCGTCGCGCAGCGCGATTCCATGGCCCTGGCCGCCACGTTCCTGCCCGAGCTGCGCAGCGAAAACGCACGCCTGCGCGGCCTGCTGGGACTCAGCGCGCGGCTGGGCGGCGGCTACGTCTCCGCCGAGATCCTGCACCAGCCCGAGCCCACGAATCCGCTCAGCTTCGTCGTCTCGGCCGGCCGGCGGGAGGGTGTGCGGCCGCTCTCGGCCGTCGTCAGCCCGGAGGGCTTGGTCGGTCTGGTCGCGTCGGTCGATGAGCATTCCAGCGTGGTGTTGAGCTGGGCCCACCCGGAGTTTCGCGCGAGCGCGATCGCGACCGACGGCAGCGTGGTGGGCATTGCGGCGCCTCATGGTGCCGAGGGTCCCGGCGTCTGGCTGTTGGAGCTGCAGGGCGTGCTGTATCGCCAGCAGGTACAGGCGGGAACGATCATCATGACGTCGGGCCTCGGCGGTGTCTTCCCGCGCGGGATTCCGATCGGTGCGGTCGTCGGACCCGCCGGCGAGGAAAAGGGATGGGGACGGACATATCTGGTGCGCCCGGCGGTGCATCCCGCGGAGCTGTCGCACGTGATGATCTTGACGACGCCGCGTCCAGCCGGCGCTGATCTCCGGAACGCCTTCACCGCGCCGCGAGACAGCGCCGTCACGACCGAGGTACCGCCGCGATGAGACGCACCGACCGGTATCGCTATCCCGTCATCATGACGCTGCTCGTCGTGCTGCAGTTTACGGTGCGCAGCCACCTGGGCAACGACCGGGTCGCGCCGGACTTCCTGCTCCTCGCGTTGCTGATCTACACGATTCGCGCGGAACCGGGAAAGAGCGCGGCGGCGGGATTCATTTTGGGATTACTGCGCGACGCGTTGACCCCCGCGAGCTTCGGCGTCGGGGCGCTGGCGCACACGCTGGTGGGATTTTTCTCCTCGTGGGCGAAGGCGGTCTTCTTCGCGGAACACGTGTTCGTGAAGGGATGCCTCTTCTTCGCCGGCACGTGGCTCAGAAACTTGATCATCCTGCTCGTGTCGGGCCGGCTGCAGAGCTCGCAGGTTGCGTGGGAGCTGCTGGTGTGGTCGCCTCTGCAAGGCCTGTCGACCGCGGTGGTCGGCGTCGTCGTGTTGTGGCTCTTCCGCGGCTGGTTGTCCCCCCGACGCGCGGCAGCGACGGGGATGCCACGGGTGTCCGCGTGACCGCCTTCCATCCGTATCTGCTCGACCGCCGCCTTGGACTGGCACGCACCGGTGTGTGGATCGTGCTCGGCATCATCATTTTGTCGTTCTTCCGCACGCAGATTCTCGGCCACGGCAAGTATCAGCTGCAGTCGGAGACGAACCGGTTGCGGCCCATCCCGCTGCCTGCGCCACGCGGTGTGATCTACGACCGTAAGGGCAAAGTGCTCGCGGAGAACGTGCCGGGGTACACGGTCTCGCTGCTGCCAGGTCCCGAAGCGAACCTCCGCTCCACCTTGGCCCGCATCGCCTCCATCGCCAACATCGATAGCTCCGAAATCGAGCGCGTGATCCAGCGCGCTCGCAAGGCGCCGTATCAACCGGCGCTCGTCCTCGGCGACGCGCCCTTCCGCGTCGTCTCGGCGCTCGAGGAGCGGCGCGTCGCGATTCCGGGCCTGCTCATCCAGGCCGAACCCAAGCGCTCCTATCCCGACACCGCGATCGTCGCGCACCTGATCGGCTACGTCGGGGAAGTAACCGAAGCCGAGCGCGCGACCCGGCGCTTCGCGACGGTGCGACTCGGCGGCCTCGTCGGGAGGGATGGTCTGGAGCGCGAGTACGACGACACACTGCGCGGCTCGGAGGGCGTGCGCTTTGTCGAAGTGAGCGCGCGCGGCCAGATGGTACGGGAAGCGGAAGCCGCCGCGAATCTGGGCCCGGTGCCGGGAGCCGATCTCCATACGACGATCGATCTCGAATTGCAGAAGTACGTCGCGCGGACGTTCCCCGCCGGCCAGCGCGGCGCCCTGTTGGCGCTCAATCCCAACACGGGCGAAGTGCTCGCCCTTTACAGCGCGCCCGGATTCGATCCCAACGCGTTCGTCGGCGGCATCTCGGCGCCGTACTGGCGGTCACTCAACGAGAGCGCCGCGCGGCCGCTGCTCGACCGTGCCATTCAGGCCCGCTACCCGCCGGGCTCGACCTGGAAGCTCGCCGTCGCCGCGATGGCGCTGAAACGCGGCATCGTCGGACCGAGAAGTCACATGCCGATCCCGTGCCGGGGCGGCCTCCAATACGGCAACCGCTTCTTCCGCTGCTGGGATGCGCACGGCCATGGCGATCTGACACTGACGGAAGCGATCGCGCAGAGCTGCGACGTGTACTTCTATCAGCTGGGGATCAAGCTCGGTGTCAACTCGCTGCTCGAGGATGCGAACGCGTGGGGCTTCCGCGGGCGTACCGGCATCGATCTGCCGGGCGAAATCCCGTCCGAGTTTCCGACCGGGCCCGAGTATTACGACAGGTTGTATGGGGCGCGGCGCTGGACATCCGCGGTCGCGCTGAACCTCGCGATCGGGCAAGGCGAGAACGCGCAGACGTTGATTCAGATGGTGCGGCTGTTCCAGCAGCTCGCGAGCGATGGGCGGATGCGGACGCCGTTCATCGTGCGGCCAACCGCCACGGCGGTAACGGAGAACGCGTCCCTCGATCTGACTTCCGATCAGCTGTCCATTCTGCGCCGCGCGATGATCTCAGTCGTTGAGCAGGGCACCGCGCGTGGGTCGCGGCTCGCCAGTCTGCAGATCGCCGGCAAGACCGGCACCGCCCAGAACTCACACGGTCCGGATCACGGTTGGTTCATCGCGTTCGGCCCGGCTGAGAAGCCGGAGATTGTCGTAGGCGCCATCGTAGAATTCGCCCAGCATGGCACCGCGGTTGCGCCGCTCGTCGCGCGGACGATCGCGCATTACCTCGGCATCGAGGACACGCGCGCGACCATTCGTATCGCGATGCCGGCTGATTCCGCGCCGGAGCCGTTTCAGCTCCCGACCCTGCCAGCCGACACAGCGCCGGTTCAGCTGCGCCTGCCGCCAATCCGGCCAATACCACTGCCCACTGCACCCCCCCAACCGCGACCGACTGACAGTGCTGTCACGCGTCCGCCAGCTCGATAAGGCTCTCGTCGTCTCGGTGGCGTTGCTGGCGCTCTACGGCCTGGCGACGCTGTACTCCGCGGGCCAAACCGACGTCCCGACGTTCGTCGAGACGATCTGGCGGCGGCAGCTGGTTTGGCTCGGCGTCGGATTCGTCGTCGCGGTGGTGACGTTCCGCACCTCGCCCCGCATGCTGGAATGGGGCACGCCGTTCGTGTACGCGATCGCCGCGTTCCTGCTTCTGATCACCTTGCTCATCGGGACCGGCGCGGGCACCGCGGCAGGCAGCAAATCGTGGCTGGCGATTGGCGGGCACCGCTTCGGCCAGCCGGCCGAGCTGGCGAAGCTGGCCGTGATCCTGATGCTGGCCCGCTGGCTCGCGACCCTCCGTGAGCCGCCGGCTACCCTGCGCGATCTCATTCTCCCCGGACTGATCGCCGCCCTGCCGTGCATGCTCGTGTTGAAGCAGCCGGACCTGGGCAGCGCCATCGTCTTTGTGGCAATCCTCTTCCTCATGCTGTTTTGGGCCGGCACCAAGCCTTCGCTCCTGCTCCTCGCGGCGTCGCCCGTGATCGGGCTCGTACTCGCCTTCTCGACCGTGGCGTGGGGCGTTTGGATCGCGATTCTCGCCGGCCTGCTGCTGTGGTGGCGGCCATATGTCTGGGAGAGCTTCGCCATCATGGCGATGAACGTGGCCGGGGGCATTGTCGCGCTACCGATGTGGAACCGGCTGGCGCCGTATCAGCAGAACCGCCTGCTCGCCTTCCTGAATCCCGACGTGGACCCGCGCGCCGCCGGGTGGCACGTCATTCAGTCGAAGGTCGCGGTCGGCTCCGGCGGGTTGCTGGGCAAGGGGTTCACGGAAGGCACCCAAAAACGGCTCGCCTTTCTCCCGGCGCAGCACACCGACTTCATCTTCTCGATCGTGGGGGAGGAGCTGGGCTTCATCGGGGTGCTCGTGGCGTTGTGCTTGTTTGCCTGGATGCTCTTCGGGTTGCTCCGGGTTGCCCGCAAGGCGACCGACCCGTTCTCCAGTCTGTGCGTATTCGGCATCGCCGGCCTCTTCTTCACGCACATCGTCGAAAACGTGGGCATGACGATCAACCTCATGCCGATAACCGGGATCCCGCTGCCGTTCTTTTCCTACGGCGGGTCGTTCCTGCTGGCTTGCTCGATTGGCGTGGGTATTGCCTTGCGGGTCGCGTGGGAGTCCCGGCAGTCGGGTTATGCCGAATCAGGACAATGACTTAAGCCATAGGGGACTAGCGTCGCCACAGCCAGCCTCACAAATTGTGCGCTTCGTCACTCTATGGCTCGAATGGCCTGGTTCAAAAAAGAACGGAAGCCGCGCACCTCGGAGCGTGTAAAGCTCGAGATCCCGGCCGACGCCTGGGAGAAGTGCGATCAATGCGGCCACGTAGACATTCGGGAGCGTTTTGTGCGCGCTCTCAATGTGTGTCCAAATTGCGGCCATCACCGCCGAATTAGCGCGCAGGAGTATATCGACCTGCTCGTGGACGAAGGCTCCTGGCACGAGCTGTTTTCCGCCCTGAAGTCCGCCGACCCCCTCAAGTTCGAGAACTACGCCGACCGCGTGCAGGCCGCCGTCAAGAAGGCGGGGCCGCTCGACGCCATCCGCACCGGCTACGCGCGTCTGCACGGGATGTCCATCAGCCTCGGTGTGATGGACTTCGCCTTCATGGGCGGCTCGATGGGGTCGGTGGTGGGAGAGAAGATTGCACGGCTGACGCGGCACGCGATCGACAAGCGCACAGCGCTCATCATCGTGTCCGCCTCGGGGGGCGCGCGGATGCAGGAAGGCGTGCTCTCCCTCATGCAGATGGCCAAGACGTCCGTCGTGCTCGCCGAGCTGCGGACGGCCGGCGTGCCCTTCATGTCCGTCCTCACCAACCCCACGACTGGCGGCGTCTCCGCCTCGTACGCGATGCAGGGCGACGTCATCCTGGCCGAGCCGGGGGCAGTCATCGGATTCGCTGGTCCGCGGGTGATCAAGCAGACGATCGGCCAGGACCTGCCCGAAGGCTTCCAGACGGCGGAGTTTCTGCTCGAGCACGGGATGATCGATGCCGTCGTCCCCCGTGGGGAGTTGCGGGATACCACGGCGCAGCTGCTGCGGCACATGACCGGCGCCTGGCCGGCCGAGGCCGCCGACTGACCTTCGAAGACGCCGTCCAGTTTCTTTTCGCACGCCAAGCCGGTCGCATCAAGTGGAGCCTCGGCCCGACCGAGGGACTACTCGACGTGCTGGGCCGTCCCGAGCGGCATTTTCCCTCGATCCACATCGGCGGCACGAACGGGAAAGGGTCTACGTGCGCCTTCGTTGCGAACGAGCTGCGCGCGCAGGGTTGGCGCGTGGGCCTGTACACGTCGCCCCATCTCGTTTCTCCGTGTGAGCGGATCACGGTAGACGGCGTCCCGATCGGCGAAGAGGCCTTCACCGAGTGGACGACGCAGCTCAAGCCGCACATCGAACGACTCGACGCGAGCTTCTTCGAGGCGACGACGGCGATCGCCTTTGCGGATCTGGCCGCTCGCGGCGTGGATATCGCCGTCATCGAAGTCGGATTAGGCGGGCGGCTCGATGCCACGAACGTGCTCACGCCGCTCGTCTGCGCCGTTACGAAAATCGCCCTCGAGCACACCGAGTATCTCGGGAACGACGTGAAGAGTATCGCGCGCGAGAAGGCGGGCATTGCGAAGCCGAAGGTGCCGTTCGTGACGGGAGAATCGGACCCGGCCATCCGCGCCGAGCTGGTCAGCGAGGCGAAGCGGCGCGGTGCCGATCCGATCATCACGGTGGATACGACGCTGCACCCCAGAAAGGACACGCGGCTGGGCCTGCGGGGCCGGCATCAAGTCGCCAACGCGCTCGTGGCGCACGCCCTGTTGAATGCCCTGCCGAAGCCGTTCGGACCGGTCGGGAAGACTCTCCCGGCGAGCTTCGCGCACGCCTACATCCCGGGACGGTTCGAGGTGCGCGGGAAGTGGATCTTCGACGTCGCGCACAATCCGGATGGCATGCGCGTGGTCGCCGAGGCGATCCGCGATGCGGGAACGGCGATCCACCGGCCGCTGCACGCGCTCGTCGGAATCCGCAACGACAAGGACTGGCGGGCGATGCTCGAGCTGTTGCGGCCGGTCGTAGACAGGCTCGCGTTGACCGTGCCGCCGTCCATTCCGGTGATGCAGCGCTGGTCGCTGGAGGAGATGGGGCCCGACGTTTCGTTCGAGCCGGATTTTGAACGGGCGCTGCACGACATCCAGGAAGGAGCGGAGACGGTTCTCGTGACCGGTTCATTTCACACCGTCGGTGATGCGATGGCTCGCTTGCAGGGCTTCGCGCCCGTCGGTTAAGTTGTTGTGATGCAAGGAAAAGCCCTACCTGGCTTTCGCGATTTTTACCCTGAAGACCTGAGCCTCCGAAACCACATCTTCGCGACCTGGCGCAGCGTGGCCGGGCGTTACGGCTTTGAGGAATACGACGGTCCGCCCCTGGAATCGCTCGAGCTGTACACGCAGAAGAGCGGAGACGAGATCGTCCAGCAACTGTATACGTTTCGGGACAAGGGGGATCGTGACGTCGCGTTGCGGCCCGAGATGACGCCGACGCTCGCCCGCATGGTGGCGGCGCGCGCGCAGGCGCTGAAGAAGCCGATTCGCTGGTTCTCCATTCCCCAGCTCTTTCGCTACGAACGCCAGCAGCGGGGACGCCTGCGCGAGCATTTCCAGCTCAACATGGACATCATCGGCGAGGCGGGGCCGCTCGCGGATGCCGAGCTGATGGCGGCCGCGGTGGACATTATGAGGGCTCTGGGGTTAGGGCCCGGGGATGTACAACTCCGGGTATCGGATCGGCGCCTGCTCAAGGCGCTGCTGGCGTCGCGCGGGGTGACCGAAGCGCAGCTGCCCAGCGCATTCGCGGTGATCGATCGCAGTGAGCGCGTTCCGAAGAACGTCCTCGAGGAGATGCTGAAAGACGCGGGATACGGGAAACGGGAAACGGCGGCCGTATTTGAGGTCGCGGCTCTCCGCGACGATGAAGCCATCAGGGCTGCAGGTGACGCCGCGGAGCCGCTCTCGCAGGCCGTGCAGGCCCTCAAGGCGATGGGGCTCGGTGAGTTCGTGCAGGTGGACCTGACGATCGTCCGCGGGCTCGCCTATTACACAGGCATCGTGTTCGAGCTGTTCGACGCACAGAAGAAGCTGCGGGCGATTGCGGGGGGCGGGCGCTACGACGGGCTGCTCGATCTACCCGCGTTGGGGTTCGGCATGGGAGACGTTGTACTCGGTGAGCTCCTCAAGGAGCGCGGCGTGGTTCCCAAGGCGTCGATCGCGCTCGGCGCCTTTTTGATACCGGTCGGTGGCGACGACGTGCCCGTGGTGCTGCAGCTCGCTCATGCGCTGCGCGATCGGGGCATCGCGGTCGAATACGGGCTGCGGCACGCGGCCGTGCGCAAACAGCTCGAGCTCGCGGCGGCGCGTGGGGCGGCGCGGGCGGTGATCGTCGGCCCCGAGGAGCGCGCCGCGGGACTCGCGGTCGTGCGAGACCTCAGGACGAGCACCGAAGCGAAAGTCCCCATTCGCCAGCTCCTCAACGGATATTTCGATTAATGGCACAAGCTCAGAAAATCACGCCACGCGCCAAGGATTTCAGCGAGTGGTACGGGGACGTCATTATGCAGGCGCAGCTGGCGGACTACTCGCCCGTGCGTGGCTGCATGGTGATCCGGCCACACGGCTATCGCATATGGGAGCTGATGCAGCGCGCGCTGGACGACTTGATCAAGGCGACGGGGCACAAGAACGCCTATTTCCCGCTATTCATTCCGATGAGCTTCCTGGCCAAAGAGGCCGAGCACGTCGAGGGCTTCGCGAAAGAAGTCGCGGTGGTCACGCACACCCGGCTGCGCGCGACCGGAAAACAGGGCAAGGATGCAATCGCGGTTGATCCGACGTCCGCGCTCGAAGAACCGCTCGTCGTGCGTCCAACCTCCGAGACGATCATCTATGCCATGTTCGCCAAGTGGATTCAGAGCTATCGCGATCTGCCGCTGCTCTTGAACCAGTGGGCGAACGTGGTGCGCTGGGAGCTGCGGACTCGCCTCTTCTTGCGGACCACAGAATTCCTGTGGCAGGAAGGCCATACCGCGCACGTCGACGAGGCCGACGCAGAGCGGGAGGCGCGCACGATTCTCCAGAGCGTGTATCGCAGGTTCGCCGAGGAATGGATGGCGATGCCGGTGATCACCGGCGCGAAGACCGAGAGCGAGAAGTTTGCCGGGGCGCTCCGGACCTACGCGATCGAAGCGCTGATGCAGGACAACAAAGCCCTGCAGGCGGGAACCTCGCACAATCTCGGCCAAAATTTCGCCAAAGCGTTCACGGTACAGTACCAGACGGCGGCGGGTGGGTTGGAGTTCGTTTGGAACACGTCATGGGGCGTGACCACGCGGCTGATCGGCGCCCTGATTATGACGCATTCGGACGACAATGGACTCGTCGCTCCGCCGAGGCTGGCGCCGGTGCAGGTCGTGATCGTGCCAATCTGGAAGACCGATGAGGAGCGCGGTCAGCTGACGGGAGTCGGGTCTCAGTTGAAAACGGAGCTCGAGGCGAAAGGGCTGCGCGTGGAGTTCGATGTGCGCGAAAACATGAAGCCGGGTGCTAAATACTACGAGTGGGAAGGGCTGGGGGTGCCCGTCCGTCTGGAGATCGGTCCCCGCGATCTCGCGAGCGGCCAGGTGGTGCTGGCGCGCCGCACCGGGGGCAAGAGTCCGGTACCCCTGGCGGCCGTCACCACCGCCGTGACGACGGCGCTCGACGAGATCCAAGCCGCCCTGTTCGCCGCGGCGCTCGAGCGGCGCGAGCAGAACTCGATCCGCGGCGTTACCAAGGCGCAGTTCATCGAGTTCATCAAGGGGAGCGGTGGATTCGCCTACGGCGGCTTCTGCGGTCAGGGGACGTGCGAGGCCGAGATCAAGCAGCAGACGAATGCGACGATTCGCGTGCTGCCCGATCCAGAGTTCCGCAGCAGGGAGGCGCCGAAGCGCTGCATGTGGTGCGGAGCCCCCAGCATTGCGGAGGCCGTGTGGGCGCAGGCGTACTAGGGTTCGATCCGGGATTGCTCCAGGCGATCGCGGATCGTATCGGCACGCCAGCGTACGTCTACAGCACCAACCTGATTCGCGCGCAATACAACGCGTTGCACGACGCGCTGCACGCGATTCGCCACCGCATCTGCTACTCGGTCAAAGCCAACGGCAATCTGGGTGTCCTCCGGGTGCTCAAGCAGCTCGGCGCCGGCGCCGATATCGTCTCGGTCGGCGAGCTGCGGCGTGTCCTGACCGCGCGCTTCGATCCCGACGGCATCGTATTCTCGGGCGTCGGCAAGACCGCGCGCGAGATCGAAGAGGCGATTCGCGCCGGGGTCGGGTTCATCAATATCGAGTCCACGAGCGAGCTGGATACGGTCGTCGCCGTCGCGAACGAGGTGAAGCGGACGGCGCGGGTCGGGATCCGCGTCAATCCGGACGTCGCGATCGAGTCGCATCTGTACATGAAGACGGGGGAGAAAACCGCGAAGTTCGGCGTCCCGTTCGACGAGGTCGTCACCGTGGCGCGCCGCATCGCCGCCGAGCCGCGGCTCGTGCTGCGCGGCCTGGCGATGCACATCGGCTCGCAAATCACGGACGTCACGCCGTATCACCGCGGCACGGTGAAGCTGATCGAGCTCGTGACGGCGATCCGCGCTTCGGGCATTATGACGCTCGAGGCGCTCGATGTGGGTGGCGGCCTGGGGGTGCGCTATCACAACGAAAAGGCCCCTAGTCCGAAGGCGTTCGCCGATGCGGTCGTCCCGGCGGTGAGCGCGGCGGGCCTGGGGCTGCTGTGCGAGCCCGGCCGCTACCTCGTCGCCAACGCCGGCGTCCTCCTGACCAAGGTGCTGTACCGCAAGCACGCGGGCGGCAAGGAATACGTCATCGTGGACGCGGGGATGTCGGACTTCGTCCGGCCGAGTCACTACAACGCGCACCACGAGATCATTCCCCTGCGCGATGGAAAGCGGCCCGAAGAGACGGTGAACGTGGTCGGGCCGATCTGCGAAACGGGCGACTTCCTGGCGCTCGATCGGAAGCTGGTGACGGTTGGGCCGGGCGAGGTGCTCGCGGTCCTGGGCACCGGTGCCTACGGCTTCGTGATGAGCTCGACGTACAACCAGCGGCCGCGCCCACCCGAAGTCGTGGTGGACGGGGACCGCTACTACGTCGCCCGGCAGCGCGAGACGCTCGACGACCTGGTCCGCGGCGAGACCGCCGAGCCGACGACGTGGTACAAGGCGTGAACCGGATCCTCGTCTTCGATTACGGGTCGCAATTCACGCAACTGATCGCGCGCCGCATTCGGGAAGCCAGCGTCTACTGCGAAATCCATCCCGCCGCGCGCGGGACCGACCTGGCATTCATCCGGTCGTTCGATCCCAAAGGGATCATCTTGTCGGGCGGCCCGAGCTCCGTATTCGATCCGGGGGCGCCAACCGCGGATCCAGCGGTCCTGGATCTGGGAATCCCGGTCCTGGGCATCTGCTACGGGATGCAGTTGATCGCAACGCTCGCTGGCGGGAAGTCTGTGCCCTCGTCGGAGCGCGAATACGGGCGCGCCGATATCACCGTGCACGAAAGCAGCGGTCTGTTCGCCGGGTTCGAGGCCAAAGCGACCATGACGGTGTGGGCCAGCCACGGCGACCGGATCGAGAGCCCACCCCCGCAGTTCCGCATCACGGCGACCAGCGCCAATGCCCCCGTCGCGGCGATGCAGCATGTCACGAAGCCGCTCTTCGGGGTGCTGTTCCATCCGGAAGTGGCCCACACGCCTCGCGGTGGCGAGATCCTGAACAACTTCCTGTTCGCGATCTGCGGCTGCACACCCGATTGGACACCCGGCCATTTCGTCGAACAGGAGATCGCCAAGATCCGTGGTGTGGTCGGTTCTTCCGGCCGGGCGATCTGCGGTCTGTCGGGTGGCGTCGATTCGTCGGTGGCCGCGGCACTGGTGCATCGCGCCATCGGTGATCGCCTGACGTGCGTGTTTGTGGATCACGGCTTGCTCCGCAGAGGCGAGCGGGAGCAGGTCGAGCAAACGTTTCGCGCCCACATGGGCATCGACCTGCGCGTCGTGGATGCGACGCATCGCTTCCTCAAAGAGTTGAAGGACATCGATGATCCCGAGGAGAAGCGGCGACGCATCGGCCACACGTTCATCGACGTGTTCGAGGACACGGCGCGGCACGTCGCAGGCGACGTCGGCTTCCTCGTCCAAGGCACGTTGTACCCGGACGTGATCGAATCCACCTCGGTGAAGGGTGGCCCGTCGGCGACGATCAAAACGCATCACAACGTCGGTGGCTTGCGGCCCAATCTTCCCTGGACGTTGATTGAACCGCTGCGGGAGTTGTTCAAGGATGAGGTGCGCCAGGTGGGTCGCGAGCTCGGCCTTCCGGAAAAGGTCGTGGGCCGGCACCCATTCCCCGGGCCGGGCCTTGCAATCCGCGTCCTCGGGCCCGTGAGCGAAGAGCGGCTCGACCTGCTGCGGCGCGTGGACGCGATCTATCTCGACGAAATTCGCGCGGCGGGCCTCTACGATCAGATCTGGCAGGCGTTCGCGGTGCTGCTTCCGATCAAATCGGTTGGCGTCATGGGTGACGGTCGCACCTATGATCACGTCGTCGCGTTGCGAGCCGTGACGAGCCGGGATGGCATGACAGCGGACTGGTTTCAGTTCCCGCACGACGTGCTGGGGCGGATCTCCAATCGGATCATCAATGAGGTCAAGGGTGTGAATCGCGTGACGTACGATGTGAGCTCGAAACCGCCAGCTACGATCGAGTGGGAGTAGGCCTAGAACCAGGTGAGATAGCTCTCAACCTGCGGTTAGATGTTTTTTTCCTCGAGCAGCCGTAGGAATTCTGGCGGGGATTGCAGCTTGGCGAGTCTGCCGGCCACGTCCGACTCTTTGGCGAACTGCGCGATCTTTCCGAGCACGGGCAGATACTGGTTGGAGACCTCGAGCGGCGGAGCAACGATCAAGAAGAAATAATTGACGGGCAGATCGTCGATCGCCTTGAAGTCCACCCCCTTCGCACTGCGGCCGAAGGCGCATCGCAACCTGCTCACGACCAGCGACCGGCAATGCGGGATGGCGATTTGCTGGCCGATGCCGGTCGATCCGAGCGTCTCGCGCCGCTTCAGCATCTTGAACAGCATCGCCTGCGCCTTGTCGTCGAGCTTGAGCAGCCCGACGAGCTCCTTGAGCACCGTGTCCTTCGTGGTGCTCTGAAGCTCGAGTGAGACGGCATCTTCCGAGAAGAACTCGCGTAGGCGCATTCGCGCGCGAAAGGTAAAGGTTGGTTGCTCCGTGCGCAACGCGCTATTACGTTCCAGCGCATGGACTTCCCGTATTCGGTCGCGCACGACTTCCCGCTCTTCCTCGCCCCCATGGCGGGGGTGTCGGAGTCCCCGTTCCGGCAGATGTGCCGCCGCTACGGGGCGGACGTCGTCGTGTCCGAGTTCATCTCCTCGGTCGGCATTTCGCTCGGGATCGAGCGGGTGCTGGCGGAGATGCGCTTCGAGCCCGTGGAGCGGCCGATCGGCATCCAGATCTACGGCGCCGACGCCGGGATCATGGCGAACGCCGCCGGCATGGTGACCGAGCTGTTCGAGCCCGACTTCGTGGACATCAACTTCGGCTGCCCGGTGAAGAAGGTCGTCCGCAACAACGGGGGATCGGGCTGCCTCAAGGACATGACGTTGGTCCGCGGCATCATCCGCGCCGTCCGCGAGGCCACGCGGCTGCCGGTGACCGTAAAGATCCGCAGCGGCTGGGATGAGGTGCAGCGCGACCCGGTGGAGATCGCGCGGCGCTGCGAGGAGGCGGGCGCGCAGGCGCTGACGCTGCACCCGCGCACCCGGACGCAGATGTATCAGGGCTCCGCCGACTGGGACGAGATTGCGGAGGTCGCCGCCGCGCTCACGATTCCCGTGATCGGGAACGGCGACATTCGCATCCCGGAAGACGTCGTCGCCATGCGCGCGCAGACGGGCTGCGCCGGGATCATGATCGCGCGCGGGTCGTTCGGGAACCCGTGGCTGTTCGCGCAGGCGCGCGATCTGCTCGAGGGCCGC
>JBOHSJ010000243.1:0-2809 GCA_050733035.1 Gemmatimonadales bacterium
TCCCGCACCGCCGGTCCATCGAACACGATGTGCTTGGTCGGATAATCGGGCAGCTCGAACAGCACGTCCTCGAGCAGCGTCGTGAGCACGGTGTGCAACCGCCGCGCCCCGATGTTCTCCATGCGCTCGTTTACCTTGGCAGCGATGCGCGCGATCTCCTTGACGCCGTCGGCCTTGAACTCGAGCGTCGCGCCGTCCGACGCGCACAGCGCCGCGTACTGCTTGGTGAGCGCGTTCTCGGGCTCGGTCATGATGCGCACGAAGTCTTCTTCCGTGAGCGAGCTCAGCTCGACGCGAATCGGGAAGCGGCCCTGCAGCTCCGGAATCAGATCGCTCGGCTTGGCGATGTGGAACGCCCCCGCCGCGATGAACAGGATGTGATCGGTGCGCACGTAGCCGTAGCGCGTCTGCACGGTCGAGCCTTCGACGATCGGCAGCAGGTCGCGCTGCACCCCCTCGCGCGACACGTCGGGCCCGGAGGTCTGTCCCCGCTGGCCGGTGATCTTGTCGATCTCGTCGATGAAGATGACGCCGTGATTCTCGACGCGGTCGAGCGCCTCGTTCACCACGTCGTCCATGTCCACCAGTTTCTTTAGCTCTTCGTCGATCAGGATGCGGCGCGCCTCGTGCAGATGCACGGTGCGGCGCTTTTTCTTCTTGGGGATCAGCTCCTGAATCATCTCGCCGAAATTGATGTCCGGCCCCTCCATCCCCTGGGGCGGCTGCATCATCTCGAGCATCGGGAAGTTCTGCTGCTGCACCTCGATCTCCACGTCGCGCTCCTCGAGCTGCCCGTCCTTCAGCTGCTGGCGCAGCTTCTCGCGCGTGCGGCGGCGGCGCTCGTTGGCCTCGGTCTCGGCCTCGGGAAGCTTGGACTCGACGTCGCCTTTCGACGACACAACGAAGAGCGGACGTCCTGCTGCTCCCTGCTCCCCACCAGGGAGCGGGGAGCTGGGAGCAGTACTCGACGGTGACGTTGGGAGCGGCGGGAGCAGCAGATCGAGAAGGCGCTCTTCCGCCCGCTGCTCGGCCGTGGGGTAGACGTCGTCCTCCCGTTCACTCCGCACCATGTTGATCGACATGTCCACCAGCTCGCGGATCATGGACTCGACGTCCCGGCCGACGTAGCCGACTTCCGTGAACTTCGACGCCTCGACCTTGAGAAACGGCGCACCGGCGAGGCGCGCCAGCCGGCGCGCGATCTCGGTTTTGCCCACGCCCGTCGGCCCGATCATGATGATGTTGTTCGGCATGATCTCGTCCCGGATCTCTTCGGGCGCCTGGGCGCGGCGCCAGCGGTTGCGCACCGCGATGGCGACGGCCTTCTTGGCGGCCTCCTGCCCCACGATGTAGCGATCCAGCTCCGCGACGATTTTCCGAGGCGGCATCTCTTCGAGCCACGGGACAGTGTCCGCCGCCTCGGGAGGATTTGGAGGTGTGGTGGAGGTTGGTGGAGGTTGTGAAGGTGAAACAGGCGCTTTTGGCATCTCTATAGCTCAAGTACGGTGATGTTGGTGTTGGTATACACGCAGATCTCGGCGGCGATCTCGAGCGAACGGCGCACGATGTTGGCCGGGTCGAGCTTCGACTCCTTCATCAGCGCGCGCGCCGCGGCCAGCGCGAATGAGCCGCCCGAGCCGATGGCCAGCACGCCGTCATCCGGCTCGATCAGCTCGCCGGAGCCGCTGATGACGAAGCCGTGCTCCCGGTCGGCCACGACGAGCAGTGCTTCGAGCCGGCGCAGCACCCGGTCCGAGCGCCAGTCCTTCGCCAGCTCGACGGCGGCGCGCGGCAGGTTGGTCGGGTAGCGCTCGAGCTTTTCCTCGAACTTCTCGAACAGCGTAAACGCGTCGGCCGCCGCGCCGGCGAAGCCCGCGAGGATCTTCCCGCCGCGCAAGGTTCGCACCTTGTTGGCGTTGGCCTTCATCACCGTCTCGCCGACGGTGACCTGGCCGTCGCCGCCGATGGCCACTTTCCCATCGCGCCGAACGCACAGAATTGTGGTGCTATGTATTTGCGGGTATGCCTTCACTAGTCCCCAACCCCCAGCCCCTAGGCCCTTGGATGCGCCTGGTGATACACCTTTTTGAGACGCTCTACCGACGTATGAGTATACACCTGCGTGGTCCCCAACGAGGCGTGGCCCAGCAATTCCTGCACGGATCTGAGATCAGCGCCCGCGTCGAGCAAGTGTGTCGCAAACGAATGTCGCAACGAGTGAACGTGCAGATTAGTTCCCCGCGACAGCGTTTCGAACAACCGCTTCATGGCCAACTGGATGCCGCGCGGCGTAATCCTTTTGCCGTGCAGATTCACAAACACGGCGCGCCCTTCACCCCGTTTGCTGAGATACCGTCGCAGCGCGGCCGTGGCCCTCGAGCCAACCGGCACGATGCGCTCCTTCTTTCCCTTGCCGCGCAGCTTCACCTGGTCGGATACGAGATCCACGTCGGGATCGTTTAGCCCCGCCAGCTCCGAGAGCCGCATCCCGGTCGAGTAGAACATCTCGAGCATCGCCAGGTCACGTGCCTCGCGGAGCCCGCCCGCGGCGGCCCGTGCCTCGGCGGCCTTGAACAGCTTGTCGGTTTCGTCGCGATCCAGGTACGTCGGCAGGGTGCGCTCGAATTTGGGCGTGCGCGCGGCGCGGGCGGGGTTCACCTCGAGTCCGCGCGTCGCGTTCAGAAAGCGGTAGAACGTGCGCAGCGCCGAGAGCGCGCGCGCCACCGAACGCTTGCCCAGGCCGCGCTGCTGTTCGGCCGCGAGAAAGCCGCGCACCGCCAGGCGATCGACCCCGGCCCAGGTCCACGGC
>JBOHSJ010000244.1:0-6747 GCA_050733035.1 Gemmatimonadales bacterium
CTTCCCGCGCGATCGGGCTCATCGGGCCCGGTCGCGCGGGAGTCGGACTGGCACTCGCACTCACCCAGGCAGGCTATGCAGTCCGCCTCCATGGGCGACATAAAAAGAAGCTTCCCTCGTCGCTGACGCTGACCGTGGGCGACGGCACAGAGCCGCCACCGTGGATCGGCGAGACGGACGTAGTCATCCTCGCCGTGCGCGATGACGCGATTACCCCGCTCGCGGCGTCCCTCGGAAAAGCACGCGCCATCTCCGAGCGGCACGTCGTCCTCCACCTCTCCGGAGTTCAGGGCCAGGAAGCACTCGGTCCCCTCGTCACCAGCCGTGCGGGGCTCGGCTCGTTCCATCCGCTGCAGACGATCGTCGAACCGGAGCTGGCAGCGGCGCGCCTCAAGGGCGCATGGGCCGCGGTCGAAGGGATGCCGCGCGCGGTCGAGGCAGGGGAGCGGATCGCACAGGACCTCGGGATGCGGCCCTTCCGGATCGCCACCAAAGCGAAACCGGTCTATCACGCCGGTGCGGTATTCGCCTCGAACTACCTCGTGGTGGTCGAGGCGGTCGCCCAGCGCCTGCTGCGGCATGCCGGGCTGTCCGACGCCGACGCGTGGGCGGCGCTGCGGCCGCTGGTCGAGGGCACGTTCGAGAACCTGAGCCGGCATGAGCCGCGCGAGGCGCTCACCGGCCCCGTCGTGCGCGGCGACAGCGCGACGATCGTTCGCCATCTCGAGTCGCTGGCGGTGGATGACGCGAAGCTGTATCGCGCGCTCGGGCGCGCGGCGCTTGAGCTGGCGCAGAAAAAGGGAATGGACGAGAAGACCGCGGAGGCGGTCGCGGACGCCCTCGCTACTGATCTACCACCTGTAATCCGGCCGGCGGCGAAAACCTGAACTCTCGGCCCGCAATGGGCCGGTTCACGAGCAGACTTCGCAGCATGATGGTGCGGCGCTGTCCTGACGTCTCCACGATCTCGATGCGACGTACCAACCCATCTTTTTTCGCGATCCAGACCGTCGCTTCCGAGTAGGGGAGGTCCGACGCGCGCGGCGTCAATGCGATGACATCCACGGGACCATCCGGCAGCGAGTCCGCGCGCACATAACGCGCGGCGTACCGTTCGCGCGGCTGCTCGACGAACTGCCCGATCAAATTGGGGCCCGTTGTCCCCGTGCCCGGAACAGCCGTCCGGATCACCTGGCCTGGCGTCGTGCTGGGCGTGTAGAGCCAGAGGCGGCGCCCGTCGGCGACGACGCGGTCGTTCTTGGGCTCCGTGAACCGCATCGCGAAGTAGCCGGGCCGTTTTTGGAACAGCTTGCCGCGCGTCGTATCAGGATCGCCGAGCATCGGGTTGTCGATGATCTGCGTGAAGTCGGCGGCGAGGGTGCGGACGGTATCGTAGGACTTCGACGCACGATCGAGGATCGGTCCGGGATCCTGCGGAACGATGGAATGATGGAACGATTGAACGAGTGCCATCATTACAATCATTCCAACGTTCCATCGTTCCATCGTTCCGGCTGTCACGCCCCCACCGCTGCCGGTTCCGCCACCCGCCGCCCGATCGCCTCAGCGATAATTCGCACCTCACGCATCAGCTGCGCGAACTGATCGGGATAGAGGGACTGCGCGCCATCCGACAGCGCCTCTTCCGGGTTCGGATGGACTTCCACCATGATGCCGTCGGCGCCGGCCGCGACCGCGGCGCGCGCCATCGGGATGACCTTGTCGCGCAACCCCGTGCCGTGGGACGGATCGGCGATGATCGGCAGGTGCGACAGTTTGTGCACGACCGGGATGGCCGTGAGGTCGAACAGGTTGCGCGTCGCCGTGTCGAAGCTGCGCACGCCGCGCTCGCAGAGAATGACGTCGTGATTCCCTTCGGCCAGCAGATACTCCGCCGACAACAACAGTTCCTGCACAGTGGCACTGATGCCCCGCTTGAGCAGCACGGGCTTGCCGCAGCGGCCGGCGACCTTGAGCAGCGAGAAGTTCTGCATGTTGCGCGCGCCGATCTGCACGATGTCGGCGGTTTCCGCGACCCAGCCCAGGCCGCTCTCGTCCATCGCTTCGGTGCAGATCAGCAGTCCCGTCTCCTCGCGCGCTTTCGCGAGCAGGCGCAACCCCGGTTTGCCGAGTCCCTGGAAGGAGTAGGGGGAGCTGCGGGGCTTCCAGGCGCCGCCGCGCAGCACGACCGCGCCCGCTTCCTTGACGAGCCGCGCGGCATCGACGATCTGCCGCTCGTTTTCCACCGAGCAGGGCCCGGCGATCGCGACGACTTCGGTGCCGCCGAATGCGACGCCCCCCCCGCCGCCCGGGAGCCGGACGATCGTCGGCTCCGATTTCCATTCGCGGCTGACCTGTTTGTAGGGCTGTGTGACGTGGATGACTTCCTGGACGCCCGGGAGTCCCTCGAGTCGCGACGCGTCCACGCGCCCGTCGTTGCCGACCAGACCCACGGCGGTGCGCTGCGAGCCGGGCATGGGCGACGCCTGATAGCCCATCTCCTCGATGACGGAGATGACTTTCTCGACTTCATCGGGCGTTGCACCATGCCGCATCACGATCAGCACGACTCTCGTCTCCCGTCCCCAATGGTAAAGCGGTCGCCGTCCTTCGCGGCGGTGACCGGTCCGCGAAAGCGTGAGCTCGCGAGTTTTGCCGGGTCCGAAGTCTCTACCGGAGGATAGAAGTGCGTCAAGACTAAGCGCTTCGCCTCAGCCTCTTTGGCCAGGTCGCCGGCCTGTTGCGGAGTGAGGTGAATGTCCATCGCCATCGACTCGGGGAGCGAGCACTCCGCCAGCAGCAGATCGCAGCCCGCCGCCCAGCGGGCCAGCTCGGAGCTGGGACCGGTATCACCGGTGTAGACGAGACGCCCCTCCGGCGCGACCAGCGACAGGGCGACGCTTTCATCTGTATGAGGAACGGGGAAGGTCTCGAGGCTCACATCGGCGTTCAGCGGGAACGGCTCGCCATCGCGCACGTCGAGAATGCCGATCGGAAATCCGGGATCGAGCAGCCAGTCGCCATATCCTTCCGCGAGGGTCCGCAGCAGCTGCACGACACCCGGCGGCCCGAGAATCACGAACGGCTCTCGGCGCGGCGGCTCGGTCGTGTACTTGAGCGCGTAGACGAGCATCGGCAGCTCGCCCCAGTGATCGGGATGGAAGTGCGTGAGGATGACGTGTGTTACCTGGTGCCACGGCAATCCGAACTCCGCGAGGCGGTGCAGTGAGCCCGCCCCGCAGTCGAGCAGAAGACGCAAATCCCCCCGCGTGACCAAGTGACAGGGACAGGTGCGGCGGGCAGACGGTGCGACCGTGCCGGTGCCGACAGTAACGAGTTCCATACTCACTTTCCGCGAAAGACGATTCGCTTGAAAACGAGCAATCCGCGCGTCTTGAGCTTGGCGAGATAGACGCCTCCCGGCAACGGGTGCCCATCATCCGCGCGGCCATCCCACATCAGCCGGGGGTCGCAGATCGCCCCTCCCCCGGCCTGGCCACGGCCGTAGCGCCCGGCCGGCAGCAGGGCCGGAAAATCGGGTCCCGGAACGAAACGCCGGACGCGATTGCCGCGCAGATCGAGGATTTCCAACTCGACCATCCCGGTGACGGCGACGTCGAACCACAGGCAGGTCGAATCGCGCCCGGCGCTGGGGAAGGGATTCGGAAAGTTCTGGTACAGCAGCGTGGACGTGGGCGTGCCGCCGTCCACGATGAGGAACGAACCCTGGCTGCGCACGATCGTCGTGTCGGCTCCGGCATGGACGACCAGCGCCCAGCGATACGACGTATTTCGCTCCAGCGGCTGCGGCATCGTGAAGAACGTGTCCTGGATGCCGGCCACTCCGAATTCATAAAGACCCGTCTCGACGCGCTGAACCTGCAAATCGTAGGTCAGCGGACCCGGCGGGTTCGACACCATCACCGGTTTCCACCGGAACGTCGGTTGTACGGTGTCGGTCACTGTGCCGGCCGGGTTGCTCAACGTGAGCAGCGTGACCCAGGGCGGACTGACAAGCGGTCCGACCACGCCCGTCGTGGCCGTTTCGCCCGTTGCCGCGGTTGCGTTCACGCGCCAATAGAACGTGCCGGGCTTGAGCGGCTGCCGCAGGTCGAATGTCTCCGCTGTGATCGTCGTATCGAGCAACAGAACCGCGAACGTGGTGTCGCGGCTCGCGCGCAAGCGATACGTCACGGGCATCGCCGATGCGGGGACCGTGCCCGCCGTCCACGAGAACGTCGGCGTAATCGTGGTCAAAGGCCCGGCGGCGGGGAGGGGTGTGAGCGCCGTGATGCCGGCGGGAAACACGGCGGAGGCGCTGACGTCAGGCCGTCCCCAGCCGAACGTCGAGTCTGGTGCGGCGCGCTTGCTCGCCGTGCTGCGGAACGCCGCGCGGATCGCCATCGGCGAGAGCGTCGGGTGCATCTGCTTCAGCAGCGCCGCGCTCGCCGCGATCAGCGGGGTGGCGTACGACGTGCCGTCCACGCGGCCGACGCGGCCAACGTCCGTGACCGCGCAGACCGCGGCGCCCGGAGCCGTGAAGTCCGGCTTGAGGCGCCCGTCCGCCGTCGGGCCGCGCGAGGAAAAGAATGTGATCGTTCCGGTCGAGTCTTCGGCTCCGATGCTGAGAACGGAATCGGCGTCGGCCGGCGTCCAGATGGAGCGAAAACCGGGGCCTTCGTTCCCGGCGGCGGTGACGATCAAGATGCCGCGTTGCGCCGCCATGTCGGCTGCAAGCGTCGTGACCGCGAAATCACCGTTCAGCTGGCCCGGCGTGTAGCTGAAGCCGTTGTCGAAGAGCAGGTAGGCGAGGCTGGAGGAGACGATATCTACCCCGATCGAGTCGGCCCACTCGAGCGCCGCGACGTAGTTGTCTTCTTCGACGCGCGTTTCGGTGCGGATGTCCTCCGTCTTGGCGAGCAGGAACTGGGCGCCGCGCGCGATGCCGTGGATGCGGCCCGGCACGTCGGCCGCGAACAGCGACCAGGTCGACGTGCCGTGGAAATGCGCGCCCGCGAGATCCAACGAGTCGTCTCGCACGTTGGTGTCGCCGAACACGAAGTCACGCTGCGCCGTGATCGTGATTCCGGTGAACGCCGGGTTCGCCGTATCGAAGCCGGTGTCGAAGATCGCGATGCGCACACCGGTTCCGTCCACACCCGCGTCGGTGAGCGGCCGGAGATGCAGCCGCCGATAGGGCATTTCGGACGGACCGAGCACGGGATCGTCGCCCGTCGTGAAGCCGCAGGTGTCGCCCGGCGCCGTGGGCGAGGGTACGACACGCGGGGCGAGATCGATAATCGGCTGGCCGGGGCGGCGCGGCCGGAGGCGGAAGCGGCCGAGCGGCTGCACGCGGCGCAGATCACGATCTTGGAGGAAGGCGCGCAGCGCGGCGCCCGGGACGTCGGCGCTGATCGCGTGCAACCAGCGGCTGCGCACGCGCACGCGCGCGCCCGCCGCCGCTGCGCGATCGCTCAGCGCGTCGAGCGAGACGGTTGGGCGGGCGAAGAGCCAGACCGAGACGGTCGTGTCTGGAACGCGGTCCAGCAGGCGCGGCAGTACGGGAGACGCTACGGGCCGCTGCGCTGCCAACCCAGCAGGCAGGAATACGAGCCAGAACCACCGACGCATCTAGGGGCTAGGGCTTAGGGGCTCGGGTCTCGTTAAACCGGCTCCATTTGACCGAGCCGGACACCAACGATGGTAGAGACGCCTGGTTCTTGCATCGTAACGCCGTAAACCGCGTCGGCCGCCTGCATCGTCCGGGGATTGTGCGTGATGACGATGAACTGCGTCTGGTCCTTGAACTCCGCCAGCAGGCGCACGTAGCGTCCGACGTTCGCGTCGTCCAGCGGCGCGTCCACCTCATCGAGCAGGCAGAACGGGCTCGGCTTGGCGAGGAAGATCGCGAACAGGAGCGAGACGGCGACGAGCGTGCGCTCGCCAGAAGACAGCAGATGGATGCGCTGTGTCCGTTTCCCGCGCGGCGCGGCGTGGATCTCGATCTCGCTTTCCAGCGGCTCGTCTTCGTTCGCCAGGCGCACATCGCATTCGCCGCCGCCAAACAGCGTTTGGAATGTCGTCCGAAAGTTCTCTCTGACCCGCGCGAAGGATTCCAGGAAGAGCGTCTTGGCGGTCTGATCAATTTCACGGGCCGCCTGTTGGAGCGAATTCCGTGCGGTGACGAGATCGTCGCGTTGCGTCTGCAGGAACTCGAGGCGCTTCGTTTCTTCCGCGTGTTCCTCGACCGCGAGCGCGTTGACGGGGCCGACGGCGTCAATCGCGCCCCGCAGCCTGTCGTTTTCCTGCCGCAGCCACTCGAGGTCCCCCGCGACTTCCGGGGCGTCGGCGAGCAGTTGGTCGAGCGGCCTGCGCCATTCGGTTTCGACGCGCTCCCCGAGGCCCCGCTTGCGTCCCTCGACTTCGGTCTGTTCGAGCTGGAGTCGATGCTCCTCTTCGCCCAGCGCGGCCAGGGCTTTGCGGGCCTGGTCGAGCGCGCCTTCGGCCTGTTCCACGTCGGCGTCGCTCATGCCGACGTGCGTCTCGGCATCCTGCGCGGCGGCGTCCAGCTCCGCGACGGAGAGGCGGCGCTCCTGCAGGCTGTCCTCCCACTGCGCGCGCTGCGTCGTGAGGGTCGCCGTCTCGCGCTCGATGCGCGCGATTTCCTCCGAGCGCGCGGCCGCCTGCTCGCGCGATCCGCTCGCATCCGTCTCCGCACGGCGGGCGCGCTCGGCGGCCGCCGCCAGG
>JBOHSJ010000245.1:0-2403 GCA_050733035.1 Gemmatimonadales bacterium
CGACACGGAGAAGTGCCCCAAGTGCGGCAGCCCGCTCGAGGTGAAGAGCGGCCGGTTCGGGCCGTACATCGCATGCGTCCGCTACGCGACGAAGGAGTGCGACTACTCGCGCTCGATCAAGAAGGACAAGGTGCCCGACCGTCCGTCCGACGAGATCTGCAAAGAGTGCGGCGCGCCGATGGTGATCAAGACCGGCCGCTTCGGCGAGTTTCTGGCGTGCACGCGCTATCCCAAGTGCAAGTACACGCAGCCGGTCCCGCTCGGCATCAAGTGCCCCAGGTGCGGCGTCGGCGACCTCGCCGAGCGGCGCACCAAGCGCGGCCGGACGTTCTACGGTTGCCTGCGCTATCCGGATTGCGATTATTCCACCTGGAATAGGCCGGTCGTCGTCCCCTGTCCGAGTTGCGGCTTCGTGGGGATGGAAGAGATCAAGTCGAAGACGACGGGAGAAACGACACGCAAATGCCTGAAGTGCGGACACCAGATGGCAGTCGAGGAAGCAGCCCCGGAGGCGGAAGAGGTGCCGACGTAGGGGCGCAGCATGCTGCGCCCGTACATGTCGTCGGTGGTGGTCTCGCCGGGTGCGAGGCCGCCTGGGCGCTCGCGGAACGGGGCGTGAGCGTCACCCTGCATGAGATGCGTCCCGTCCGGATGACGCCCGCACACCAAACCGACGCGCTCGCCGAGCTGGTCTGCAGCAACACCTTCAAGTCGGTCGAACCCTCGCACGCGCATGGCTTGCTCAAGGCCGAAATGCGGCTGCTCGGCAGCATCGTTCTCGAGGCCGCGGATGTCGCTCGCATACCTGGTGGCAGCGCGCTCGCCGTCGATCGCGTCGCGTTTTCACGGGGGCTAGGGGCTCGGGTCTTGGGACATGGGAACATCACCCTCGTTCGCGGCGAAGTTACGGATCTTCCCACTCCAGCCATCATCGCCACCGGTCCTCTCACGTCCGATGCGCTCGCTGCGGCGATCGCGGCGCGCCTAGGCGTGCAGTCGCTCGCATTCTACGACGCGATCGCGCCGATCGTCTCCGCCGATTCACTCGACTATTCCAGGCTCTTCAAGGCCTCGCGCTACGGGAAGGGCGGGGGAGACGACTACTGGAATGCGCCGTTTACTCAAGGCGAGTACGAGGCCTTCGTCGCCGCGCTGCTCGCGGGCGAGCAGTACGTCCCCGGCCATGAGTTCGACAAGGTCCCGTACTTCGAGGGATGCCTCCCGGTCGAGGAGATGGCACAACGCGGGCCCGAAACGCTGCGGTTTGGTCCGATGAAGCCGGTCGGGCTCGTGGATCCCAAGACGGGACGCGAACCGTATGCCGTCCTGCAGCTGCGCCAGGAAGATCGCGCCGGGCAGATGTGGAACTTCGTTGGTTTCCAGACACGGCTGAAGACGGGCGCGCAACAGTGCATCTTCCGGACGATTCCGGGACTCGAGCAAGCGGAGTTTCTACGCTTCGGCAGCATTCACCGCAACAGCTACCTGAACGCGCCACAGGCGCTGACGCCGCATCTCTCGGCAAAGGACGATGCACAGCTGCTATTCGCCGGACAGCTCACGGGCGTGGAGGGGTACACGGAATCGGCGGCAACGGGGATGCTGGCGGGCATCAACCTCGCGCGGCTGCTCGCGGGTGAGGAGCCGCTGTTGCCGCCCGCCACGACCATGCTCGGTTCGTTGTATCGCTACCTGCGCGAGTCGGAGCCCGGCCGGTTCCAGCCGATGAACGCGAACTTTGGCTTGATGGAACCGCTGGAAAACGCGCCGAAGGACAAGTTCAAGAAGAAGGAAGCGTTGGCGGAACGGGCATTGCGAGAAATGGAAACGTTTGTCCGGGTGAATGTAGGGGCGCAGCATGCTGCGCCCCTACCCACGGGATCTGCCACGTGAACGAAATCTCCGAATTCGTCACGTTCCTCGACAAAGAGCGCAACGACTCCCCCCACACGGTGAAGGCCTACGCGCGAGACCTCGAGGCCTTCGCGGCATTCTGCGAGCGCTATTACGGCGGGCCGTGGACCTGGGCCGGGGTCGATCGCCTGGCGGTGCGCGGCTTTCTCGCGGCCGAACAGCAGCGCGGCCTGGGCAAGCGTTCGGTGGCGCGCGCGCTCTCGGCGCTGCGCACGTTTTACCGCTTTCTGAACGCGACG
This sequence comes from Gemmatimonadales bacterium, assembly GCA_050733035.1. Taxonomy (GTDB): domain Bacteria; phylum Gemmatimonadota; class Gemmatimonadetes; order Gemmatimonadales; family GWC2-71-9; genus 20CM-2-65-7. The sequence goes on from JBOHSJ010000245.1 coordinate 2,154, forward strand.
CGCGGGCTCGAAGTGAATCCTGCCCGCGCCGCGCGCACGCCCAAATTCGAGCGCACCCTGCCGACGTATCTCGATCGCGGCGAAACCGAGCAGCTGTTCAAGGCTGCAGAGGCGCGCGCTTCGGCCGGCGGACTCCGCGAAGCGCGTGACCTGGCGATGCTCGAGATGTTCTACTCGACCGGGATGCGGCTTTCGGAGCTGGCGGGGCTAAACGATCCCGACGTGGATCTCGTATCCGATCAGGTGAAGC
>JBOHSJ010000246.1:0-2665 GCA_050733035.1 Gemmatimonadales bacterium
GTGTCGGGGGCGCGAAAGAGCGTGAAGCCCGTTTCCGCCGCCAGCACCTGCCCGGCACCAGTCAGGTCGACGTGTTGCGCACTTCGCAAGTCCTCGGCCGTCATGAGGGGCGAGCTCATGCCAGGAACGTATGCGCGCTCGGCGGGCATCGGCAAGCAATGTGGATCGGTGAGTCAACGCGTGGTCAAAGCGGCGGCAGTCTCTGTTTTCAGCGGTTAATGTTTCATCATGCCCAAGCCACCCTCCACACCATCGCAGCAACCGCCATGGTTGCGCGGACCGATGCCGGGAATCCCCGCCCTGCTGCAGCCAGTCGCGCACGCGCTCGTGGACGCGGACGAGGACACGCGGAAAGCCCTCGCCACGATGACCGCGGAGCAGCTCAACCGTCGACCGGGGTCTGCCGCGTCCGCGGCATATCACGTGAAGCACGCGATGGGCAGCCTCGATCGGTTATTCACCTATGCGCGCGGTGAGTCGCTAAGCGCGCAGCAGATGGCCGCATTGGCGGCCGAGAAGACGATGCACGAGCGGACTTTCGAGCCTGGGGCGTTAGCGGCCGAGTTCAGCGAAGCGATCCGGCGCGCGCATGAGCAGCTCCGCGCGACGCAAGAATCGGAACTGTTGACGGTGCGCCTCGTGGGCCGCGCGAAGCTCCCGTCGAATACGATCGGATTGCTGGTGCACGCGGCGGAGCACACGGCGCGGCATGTGGGACAACTGGTGACGACGGCGAAGGTGGTCCGGGGCTGAGCGTTTACAAAATGCTTGCCACCTCGCACTCGAATCCGGGCAGCACATCTTCTCCTTTCAATCGCTCCCGTTCGCTGACGACGGACTCGCTGCCGTCCAGCCGATAGACGCGGGCCAGGCGCCGTTCCGAGTCGATCACCCAGACCAGTCGCACGCCGGCCTCGAGCCAATCCCCGACTTTGGCGAGCGTTTCGCCGGGTCGATCGTCTGGCGAGAGCACTTCGACGACCAAATCTGGCGCCAATTCGGCGAAGCCACGCGTGGCTGGATCGGGAAGTCGCTCACGTCGCACGAAGGCGGTTCGTGTACGACGAGGTGCCCCCGCACCAGCTCGGTGCGCTTATTGGGCATGCTCGTGCGCAGCAGCTCTTCGGCCGTCATTAGCGGTGGGGTCATGTCAGGTACGTAAGCGCGCTCGGCGGGCATCGGCAACAAGATGGTTGGGCGAGTCAACGCGTGGTCAAACGCAGGTCCGTCGCCCAAAAGCAGGTCCTTCGCTTCGCGCGCCTGCAGGCGCGCGTGCTCGGCTGGGAGAGTTACCGCGCGGGGAGCGAGTTTCTGTACCGGCTGCCGGAGACGACGCCTGGCGAGCTCGCCGCCACGATCCGGCGGCGCCCGCCCGCGCCCACGCTGCGCGTCGTGGGCGATTCGGGGCTGCGGGTAACGAGGATCGGGTTAGCGCCCGGCGCCGCGGGTTTCGACGCCCACCGGCACCTGCTGCAGCGTGACGATGCGGCGGGTTGGTCAAGGAAGTGCCGATCGCGTTCGTGCCGACGGCGGATCCGTTCTGGGCGCCGCGCTAAAGCAGATCCTTCGCTCGCGCGCCTGCGGCGCGCTTCGCTGGACGGGAAAGGAGAGGGGTCAGGGGTGAGGACCCCAGCCTCCCGGGTTTCGCGAATTCACGCATTTCACTATAGTGACGTATGGTCCTCTTGCCTTGCGAGAAGGCATAACGGCCCCGCATCGAAGCACGCCAACCGGCTCGGACCGGACCCTCCAGCTCGAGTGCCGGCTTGAGCAGCTACGCGGCGCGCTCGACGAGGCGCGTGCCGCAGCAGATCAGGCCCGCGTCCGGCTCGCCGAGGCTGCGGCCCGTGAGGCCGGTGAGACCCGGCGCATGAGCCTGCTCCAAGACGAGGTCGCCCGCGCCCGTGAGGAAGTCACCGCGCTACACCGGCGACTGGAACACTCCGAGGCGCTGCGCGCCAAACTACAGGGACATCTTTTCGAGTCGGAGCCTCGCGAGGACGCGCAGGAGCTGGTGCGCCTGCGGGGGGAAGTGGCTGCGGCCCGGGAGCGCATCGCCGGCAGCGAACAGATAGCCTCGCAGCTGCGGGCTCGCGTGGACGAGCTGGCGGCATCCCGCGAGACTCTGCTCACCCGGGTGGTCGAGTGGCAACAGGCTGTTCGCCACGGCGACACGGAAGCCGTCGACCTTGCCGAGTTCATCGGCAGCCTGCGCCGCGCAGTCCTCGACCTCGAACGGGACAACGCCCTGGGAGAGCGCCGCGAGGCCGCCCTGCGCGAGCAGTTGGAGCGGCAGGCGACAGCACCGGAAGCGAAGCGTCCCCCGGCTGACGATCTGGTCGCGGCCCTGGCGTCGGCGAAAAATCCCCAGGGCCAGGTGGAGCTGCTCCTCCGTCTCGCGCGACGTGGCGGGGACGACGCGTTCCACGCCGTTCGCCCCTGGGCCGACGCTGAAATCCCTAGCGTGCGCGCCGCGGCGTACCAGGCGCTCGGCCAATTGCTGGAACGGGATCCGCTGCGGCTCGCGCCTCACATCCGGTCGGGGATCGCCGATGCGAATCCTCACGTGCGGCGCCGCGCGGTGCTCGCCGCCGCCGCGGCGCGCGGGCTCGACGTGCGGTCCCTGCTCGAGCCGCTGAGCGGCGATCCCGACCCCCAGGTGCGA
>JBOHSJ010000247.1:0-12095 GCA_050733035.1 Gemmatimonadales bacterium
ACAACTGCTGTACGCCGTACGGCGTCGCGGGACGGAAGCCGGAGGGATCTCCCACCGCGACCTTGCCCACGTTCTCCGGATGAAAGCCGTCGACGTCCTTACGAGGGTCGATGCGATGCAGCGCCCGGTTGGTATCGATCTGCTTGGGCAGCGGCAGCTGCACGAGAATGCCGTGGATCTTGGGATTCGCGTTCAGACGCTCGAGCAGGCCCATCAGATCGGCCTCGCTCGTCTCCTTGGGCAGCTTGATCGTCTCGTGGTAGAGCCCCGCTTCTTCGCAGGCCTTCCCCTTCATTCTCACGTAGACCTGCGACGCCGGGTTGTCGCCCACGAGTACGACCGCCAGCCCGGGGGTCAGGGCCTTCTTCTTGAGTGCGGCGATCTCGCCCGCCAGTTCGGCGCGCATTTCAGCACCAATGGCATTCCCGTCGATTATACGGCCAACGTTCGACGTCGTCGCAGTCTTCATCCCGAGTCCCTAGTCCCTAACCCCGAGTCCCTATCTCGCAACACCCACCGCCCGTGTCTCCCGAATCACGACCACCTTGATCTGCCCCGGGTATTGAAGCTCGCGCTCGATCTTGCGCGCGATCTCGTCGGTGAGCCGCGCCGCCCCGGCATCATCCACCGCCTCGGGCGTCACCACGACGCGCACCTCTCGGCCCGCCTGAATCGCGAACACCTTGTCCACGCCCTTGAACTCGGCGGCCAGCGTCTCGAGCTGCGACAGCCGCTTCACGTACGTCTCGAACGCCTCGCGCCGCGCGCCGGGGCGCGAGCCCGAGATGGCGTCCGCCGCCTGCACGATGACGCTGACCGGCGATTCGTGCGGCACGTCGTCGTGGTGCGCCGCGATGCAGTTGATCACGATCGCCTGCTCGCCGTACTTGGTGGCCATCTCCACGCCGAGCTGTACGTGAGTGCCGTCGTGCTCGTGGGTCAGCACCTTGCCGACGTCGTGCAGCAGCGCCCCCCGCTTGGCGAGGGCGACGTCGAGCTTCAGCTCCGCGGCCATCATCCCGGCGAGATGGGCAACCTCCTTGGAATGCTCGAGAATGTTCTGCCCGTAGGATGTACGGTATTTCATCCGCCCCACCAGCTTCACGAGCTCCGCATGCATGCCGCGAACGCCGATATCGTAGACGGCTTGCTCCCCTGCCTCGACGATGCCCTTGTCGACGTCGGCTTTGGCCTTCTGGACGATTTCTTCGATGCGGCCGGGGTGAATGCGGCCGTCGGCGATGAGGCGCTCGAGCGCCAGGCGGCCGATTTCGCGGCGCACCGGCTCGAAGCAGGACACGACGACGGTGTCGGGGGTATCGTCGATGATGACGTCCACGCCGGTCGCCGCCTCGAACGCGCGGATGTTGCGGCCTTCGCGCCCGATGATCCGCCCCTTCATTTCGTCCGACGGCAGCACCACGGCCGAGACGCTCGATTCGGCGGTTTGCTCGGCGGCGATGCGCTGGATCGCGAGCGCGATGATTTTTTTCGCTTCGCGATCGGCGTTCTTCCTGGCCTGCTCCGTGATATTACGCACCAGCGCCGCGGCTTCGTCGCGCGCCTCGTTCTCGAGGCGGGTGACGAGCTCCAGCTTCGCTTCCTGCGCCGTCAGCCCCGCCACCTGCTCCAACCGCGTCCCGATCTCCTGCGCACGCTTGTCGAGGGCGTGCGCGCGGTCCTGGAGTTGTTGATCGCTCTTGCGCAGATCGGCCTCGCGGCGGTCCACGCCGGCGAGCTTCTGGTCGAGGCTTTTATGGAGGTTCTCGCGGACCGACATGAGCTCTTCTTTGGCCGCGAGCACGAGGCGCTGGCTGGTGTCGGCGGCGCGGCGCTCGACGCGCCTGCCCCAGACATAGAAGATCAGGGCCGCCACGAGCACACCGCTGAGAACGGCCGCGATAAGATAGGGCCACTCTTGCATCGATCTATCTCCACCTCACCCATGGGTGAGGATCGTTGTCAGCCGGCGGTCAGCGCCTTCCGTTTTGCCGGCGGCAGCATCTTGGCGAGATCGTCGGCGACGGCCGCCAGGCGCGCCGCCACTTCCCGCTCCGTCTGCTTGGCCTGAAACAGCTCGTTCGTGATGTCGAGCGCCGCGAGGATCGCGGCTTTATGCGTTTCCACCAGCGGCCCCTGGCTCAGCACCTTCTTCAGGGCCTGGTCTACATAGGCTGCCACTTCGCGCGTGTACTCCGGAGTGAGATCGGAGCGAACGGTGTACTCCTCGCCGCCGATCATGACACGGACGGCGTGTTTCTTCACCGTCACTTGTGAGCACCCCCGTTATCTCGCGCCTGCTCTTCCAGGAACGTCAGTCGCTGCATCAAGTCGTGCACCCGGGTGCGCGCGCCCTCGACCCGCTGGCGCAGCGCCTTATTCTCCGACTCGAGGTCGGTGTTCTTCACCGGGCTCCCGCGAGACTTCAGCTCGGATTCGGCCTTCTGGGCGCGCGTACGCCAGCCCGCCAACTCCTCCGCAACGTCGCGCAGGATGGCTTCGAGCTGATCGATCGCATCGCGGACTTCAGGCCTGTCGCCGGCGTACGTCAATGTCATCCTCCAGCGCTTTCAGCATGCGACTGAGCAGCGCATCAATCTCCCGCTCCGTGAGCGTCTTGACCGGATCGCGGAACGTGCAGCGCCACGTGACGCCGCGCGTCCCAGCCGGCAGTCCCGGGGGGGCGCCACGGTACTCATCCAGCACATCGAGCCGCTCGAGCAACGGACCCCCTTCGCGACGCAGCACAGTTTCGACGGCGGCGGCGGTCACGTTGCCCGGTACGACCAACGACAGATCACGCACGACCGGCGGCTGCGTAGGCAAAGACTGGTAGCGCGTCAGCGGCCGCGGCTCGACGACGATGCCCAACTCCAGCCCGTAGAGCGGTCCCGCCCACCTCGGCGCGTCCGCTGCAAGCAGTGTTGCGCTCCCCACGGGCTGTCCCGCGGCGCGCACGGCAACCCAACCGGAGCCATTCGCGGCCGGTTGCACGTCGCACCCCGGTGCGGCTACCCCTACAGCTAACTCAAAGTGGTGCTTTAGGTCCCATATGTCCATATCAGGTAGTTTCGCATCCTCGCGCGAGGCGCTCCAATGCTCGGGGTGCCGCCTACCTGTAAGTACAATCGCGAGGCGCAGCTCTTCGGTCGGGCGGTCGGGCGGACGGGCGGACGGGCGGAACACCGTCCCCACCTCGAACAGGCGCACGTCGCGGTTCCCTACGCTCCAGTTGTGCTCCACGCGGCGGACCAGACCGGGCAAGAGCCGACTTCGTAAATGGCTCTCGTCGGCGGAAAGCGGGTTCAGGACGGGCACAGCGTCGGGGCTGTCCGCGGGCCCGAGGGGCAGCGTCCGGGCTTCGAGCAGGCCGGTGCCGGCGCTCACCAGCTCCTGGCGAATGCGGCGCAGCGTCAGCTCGGCTGGGGCGTCCGGGACGGTGCCGGGGCGATAGGGCCGCAGCTCGTCGGGGAACGAATCGTAGCCCCGGAGCCGGGCGACTTCTTCGATCAGATCCACGTCGCGAGTGACGTCGGGCCGCCAGCCGGGAATCTGGACCGCCAGCCGGTCGTCCTTCGGCGCGGCGACAAACCCGACGCTCGAGAGCAGCTGCTCGATTTCTTTGCGCGGGACCGGCACGCCGAGCAAGTGGCTGACGCGCGCCTCGCGCAGGAATACCGAGCGTGGCTTTTGCGGCCCGGGGGGTGGCCAGAGGTCGATCGGCGGCTCGCGCAGCTCGCCGCCGGCAACGGCGCGGATCAGGTCGATCGCCCGCGCCAGCGCGTCCGGCATGCCGAGCATGTCGATGCCCCGCTCGAAGCGGTAGCTCGACTCGCTGGAGAGGCCGAGCGCGCGTCGCGTGCGGCGAGTGCGGGTCGGCTGGAAGTAGGCGGCCTCGAGCACGATGTCGGTGGTGCTCTCGGTGACTTCGGACTCGGCACTTCCCATCACGCCCGCCACGATCGTCGGCCGTTCGGCATCGCAGATGACCGTCATTTCAGGTGTCAGTTTTCGCTCGACGCCGTCTAACGTGACGATTGTTTCAGACGGTTTCGCTCGACGCACCACAACAGCCGGCCCGCGCAGCTTCGCGAGATCGAAGGCGTGGAGGGGCTGGTTGATCTCGAACAGGATGTAGTTCGTCGCGTCAACGATGCTGTTGATCGAGCGTTGGCCGAGGCTGTGAAGTCGATTGGCAAGCCAGGCGGGGCTCGGCCCAACCTTCACGCCGCGGATCACGGCGATCATGTACCGCGGCGCCCCCTCCGCATCCTCCACTCGAACCTCAACACCATCCACCACGCCACGATCCTTCTTGGTGATCGGTGCCTTGGCTCCCGATGTGGGGATCGGGGGCAGCTTTACGGTCGCGCCGAGACTGACTGCGAGCTCGCGAGCAACCCCTTTGTGGCATAGCAGATCCGGACGATTCGCCGAAACGTCGACGATGATCTGCTCGTCGGCAATCGGGATGGCCTCGAGAAACGGCGTTCCGGGACGAGCCTCGGTGTCGAGCTCCAGGATGCCCGCGTGGTCCACGCCGAGGCCGAGCTCTTTGGCGGAGCAGAGCATGCCGTTCGATTCGACGCCGCGGATTTTGCGGCGTTCGAGCTTCAGACCGCCGGGAAGGACGGCGCCGACGGGAGCGAACGGGTACGTCTTGCCCGCTTGAACGTTTGGGGCTCCGCAGACGACTTCGACGGGTGCGCTCCCGGCATCGACGACACACAATGAAAGGCGGTCCGCATTCGGGTGCGGGCGCACCTCGAGCACGCGCGCGATGAGCACGTCGCGCAGGTCCTGATGGATCGGCACGACGCCGTCCACCGGCGCGACCTGGCGGGCGAGCCGGTCGGCGACGTCCTGGCCTTCTAAAGGCCGCCCGAGGAGTGCTTCCAACCAGCGTCGAGAGACGATCATTGGATGAACTGTTCCAGAAACCGCACGTCGCTATCGAAGAACAAGCGGATATCGGGAATACCGTGGCGCAGCATCGCGATGCGCTCCGGTCCCATGCCCCACGCGAAGCCCGTGTACTTCTCGCTATCCACCTTGCAGCTCTCGAGCACGGCGGGATGGACCATCCCTGAGCCGAGGATTTCCATCCAGCCTGTTCCCTTGCAGGCGGCGCAGCCCGAGCCGCCGCAGATCTGGCACTGGACGTCCATCTCGGCCGACGGCTCGGTGAACGGGAAGTAGGATGGACGGAAGCGAACTTTGGTCGTGGGCGAAAAGATGCGCCTGGCGAAGGCCGCGAGCGTCGCCTTGAAATCGACGAAGGTGATCCCCTCATCCACCGCGAACCCTTCGATCTGCTCGAATACGGGCGAGTGCGAGGCGTCGAACGGGTCGCGCCGGTAGCAGCGTCCGGGCACCACGATGCGAATCGGCGGCGGATAGGTCTCGAGCGTGCGGATCTGCACCGGCGAGGTGTGGGTGCGCAGCACGACGTCCCCGCCCAGGTAGAAGCTGTCCTGCGCGTCGAGCGCCGGATGATCTTTGGGGAAGTTCAGCGCATAGAAGTTGTAGCGCTCGGTCTCGGCTTCAGGGCCGACGACGCGCGTGAAGCCGAGCTCGCGGAAGACGTCGCAGATCTCGTCCACGATCTGGGTGACGATATGCAGCCCGCCGCGCCATTGGCGCCGGCCGGGCATCGTGAGGTCCACGTCCGCGAGCGATGTCGCGCTCTGCTTGAGCTCGCGCTCCCGCGCTTCGATGGCGCGCTCGAGCTCACGCTTGAGCGCGTTGGCTTGACCGCCGACGCGCCTGCGCGTCTCGGGGTCGAGACTGGGCAGGGTTTTCAAGATTTCAGTGAGGGCACCGGCCTTGCGGCCCAGGAGCTCGATTTTGAGCTCCTGGAGCCGGCGTTCGTCTGCGTGCGGGATCTCGTTGAGACGCTCCCGCAGCGAGTCTAGGGCTGCAAGGATTTCTTCGCGACCTCCGCCAACTGTTCAAACGCCGCCGGATCGCGCACGGCGAGATCGGCGAGGACTTTGCGATTGACGAGGACCCCCGCTTTGCGCAGGCCGTTCATGAACGTGTTGTAGGACAAGGCGTGCAGCCGCGCCGCGGCGTTGATGCGCGTAATCCAGAGCCGGCGGAACTCGACCTTCTTGCTGCGCCGGTCGCGATAGGCGTACCGCGCAGCGCGCTCCGTGGCTTCCTTCGCCGCTTTCCAGAGCTTGCTGCGCCCGCCCCAATAGCCCTTGGCGAGCTTCATCACCTTGTTCTTGCGCTTCAGGCGCGCGACGTTGCTTTTGACGCGAGGCATGGATTCTCCTTACGCCATCAGCAGGCGCTTGAGACGGCGATCGGCGTGCGACACGAGCGTCGCCTTGCGCAGATGGCGCTTCCGTTTGGGATGCTTCGACGTCAGGATGTGGCGCTTGTAGGCGCGATAGCGGCGCAGCTTACCGGTGCCGGTGAGCCGGATACGCTTCCGGAGCGCGCGCTTCGATTTCATTTTCGGCATCGAATCCTCTATTTCGGTGCGAGGACCATCGACATGTTGCGGCCCTCGAGCTTCGGTTCCTGCTCGATCTTTCCAATGTCCTTCAACTCTTGAGCGACACGATCGAGCACTTCCCGGCCCAGCTCGATGTGCGCCATCTGCCGGCCGCGGTACATCATCGTCACTTTCACTTTGTTGCCGTCTTCCAAGAATTCACGCGCGTGCCGGGTCTTGAAATCGAAATCGTGATCGTCGATCCCGGGGCGATACTTTACTTCTTTCAGGTGAATCACGTGCTGCTTTTTCTTCGCCGCGCGCGCCGCCTTGGCCTGCTCGAACTTGAACTTTCCATAGTCCATGATCTTGACGACCGGAGGCCGGGCGAGCGGCGCGACTTCCACGAGATCCAGGCCCCGTTCATGCGCGGCGGCGAGGGCTTCATCGATCGTCAGCACCCCCAGCTGGTCGCCGTTGTCCGCGATCACGCGCACAGGACTGATGCGGATTTGCCGATTGACGCGCGTGCGCGGTGCTTTGCTGTTGGTGTCGAGAGGTGGCAGGTGCGCAGTCTCCTTTTACAAAGTAAAAACGGACCCGGGCTGCCCCCCCAGATCCGTCAGGCCCCCACTCGTAAGGAGTGAGGTTTCGGAACCCTGGAGCACTCTCTCATGAGAGGCAGACGGGTGGGGCGCGTCGCCCGCTTACCGTATTGTGGACCGCAACTTAGCGGAGCGCCATAGCGTCCACAAGTCCGACGCCCTTCCCTTCTTTCCCAAGTCGCCCCGCGATGACCGTCGGGTCATGCTCGAAGACCAGCAGCCATTGTTCGATGGTTGCTCGCGCGTAGAGTCGGCGGCGGGTTTCCAGCGTGATCAGGGGCTCGAGGTCGTACCCCATGATCCAGGGCAGCGGCAGGTGGGCGGACGTGGGGACGAGATCGGCGACAAAACAGGCCCGCTCCCCACCGCTCTCGATCAGCACCGACTGGTGATACGGGACGTGTCCGGGGGTCGGGATGCCGCGCACCCCCGGCAGGATCTCGCGTTCGCCGTCTACGAGCTGGAAGGGGACGCCCTGGAAGTTGTGAGCGAGATAGCCGCCGGCGGTGCGCTCGTTCGTGTTGCGGGCGAAATCCAGCTCTCCCTTCTGGACGACGTAGCGCGCCTTGGGAAACGACAGCCCCACCTTCCCCGCTGGATCGAGCCACGTGTCGCCGCCCGCGTGATCGAAATGCAGGTGGGTATTGATCACCCAGCGTATGTCATCGGGGCCATGGCCCAACTCGCGCAGCGCGTCTTCCAGCTTGGTTCGTCCGTCCCGGCCGGCATTATCGACACCGTAGATGTCGATGAACTTCTCGTTTTCCTTGTTGCCGAGTCCGGTGTCGATCAGCACGAGGCCATCGTCGTGTTCGACGAGCAGGCAGCGAAGCGCGAGCGGAATGCGATTGCGGTTGTCGGCGGGGATGCGGCGTTCCCAGAGAACCTTTGGGACGACGCCGAACATGGCGCCGCCGTCCAACCGTTGGGTGCCACTCTCGAGGGCGTGGCAGGTGAGGCGGCCGACTTTAAAGGTCGTGGAGGACTTTGGCGCCATTGGCCTGCGCGAGTTTGAGCAGCTGGGCCAGGCACTTCGCGGCTGCGACGGCATCGGGAGTTGCGCGATGCCGACCCTCGATCTCGATCCCAAAGTGGTAACTCACCGTGTCGAGATTGCGGCGCGGTAGGTCCGGCAGAAGTTTGCGCGCCAACCGCACGGTGCAGACGCGCGGTCCCTGCAGCAGCAGACCCCGTGCACGCTCGATCTCCGTGGAGACGAAGGCCCAATCGAAGCGCGCGTTGTGCGCCACGAAGACGCAGCCTTCCAGCGCCGCGAGCAGGCGGTCTACGATTTCCTCGAATGGCGGCGCGTGCCGCACCATGCCGGCATCGATGCCGGTCAATCCCGCGATGAACTGCGGGATGGGGATGCCGGGATTCACGAGCGAGTGAAAGGCGACGGTGCCGTCCAACCGGACGACCGCGATCTCCATGATGCGGTCGCCCCGGAACGCGCGCACGCCGGTCGTTTCGACGTCCACCACCGCGAAGCGGCACGCTTCGAGCACGGGACTCGCTTCGGCGGGCGGCGCCGTCAGAGTCCAGCGCCCGTCGGGGGTCCGGCTGAACCGCGGGTCGGGAGCGAGCAGGGTCGCGGCGATGCGATCGGCGGTATGGCGGTTCGCCTGGACGATCCGGAAGACGTCCCGGACGATGGCGAGACTCCCCGCGGGCCCGCTTTGCAGAAATGAGACCGCCCGGGCGGACAGTGAGGAGGAGGGAAGCGCTTCCAGCCCGCTCAGAGATCGTCTCGCCGCAGGGGCAGCGTCATGCAGCGGGGCCCGCCGCCGCCGCGTACCAGCTCGCTGCCGTCGATCGAAATGACGGCGCGCTCGCCGTCGTCCAGCGTCTCTTCGCCGGTGAGCAGATTCACGGCCGAGATCAGGCGGAACCCGGCGTTCGACAGCTCGCCGAGTGTGGCGTCGTTGCGATCGTAGCTCAGCACGACGCCGGGCCGCACCGCGAACGAGTTGCAGGCGGACGCCCATTGCTCGCGCTCCTGCGTGGTGCGCTGGCTGCCGCCGCAGAAAATCGGCTCGAGCGGATGATCCACCGCCTGCATCGCGGCAAAGAAATTTGGCACCTCTTTCACACCCTTGGATCGTTTGCGGCGGTGCAGGACGGCCAGGCGCTCGGGGCCCACGAAATGCGGCGGGTAGACGACGCACAGGTCGCGATCGATCTGGGTGAAGATCATGTCCAGATGGATGGCCGTGCGCTCGGCAGGGAGCACGACGATGATCACGTCGGTCACACCGCAGTGCGTGAAGACGAGGTCGCAGAGCAGATCGAGCGCGGCGGGACTGGAGCGCTCGCTGAAGCCCAGCAACAGGAGGTCGGGGCGAACCGGATGCACGTCCCCGCCCTCGAGGGTGTAGTTGAGTCGCTTTTCCTCCGAGCCGTCGTAGAGGATGCCGGCGTTTTCGAACTTGGGGTCGTAGCTGAACAGCGCCTTGATCAGCAGCTCTTCGGTCCAGCGCACGCCGTGCCGCATCGAGCCGATGATCGAGTGCTCCCCGATGACGATCCCGATGTCCCGCGTGAAGAACAGATTGGGCAGCGGCGGCAGCGCGTAGGCGACTTCGTTCAACGCCCGTGCGATCGGGCCGCCGTCCTCGAGCGCGCCTTCGATCATGAGGGCCACGAACGCTTCCGACGAGAGCGCCGCCAGCTGCTTCGCCAGCACGTCCGACGGCACCACCTCGAGCGCCCGCGTGGTGAGGAACTCGCGCACCTCGGGCCGGCCGGCGAGCTCCGTCACCGCATCGCGAACTTCCACGACGTCGGCGAACCGCTCCAGGACGGCGACCAGGCGGCGGTGCTCGCGCTGCGCGATCTCAAGGTCGATGATGTCGTCGTAGAGGTAGTCTTCGCGGGTGCCGGGCGTCACGGCGACCAACTCTTTACCAGGCGTATGGACGAGGACGGAACGGAGTGCGCCGATTTCGGAGGTGACGTGGACCCGGGGCATGGGGGGGAAAGCTAACGATTGGCGAGCGAGTAGCTCAGCGTCTCCAGCTCCAGCGCCATGTTGACGGTCTTGACTTCGACATCGGGTGGAACGTTGAGTGGAACCGGCGCGAAGTTGAGGATCGCCTTCACCCCACTGCGCACCAGCCGGTCCACGACCTGTTGCGCCGACTCGGCCGGCGTGGCGACGATGGCGATGTCGCTCGGATCTTTCTTGAGATCGGTCTCGAGATGCTTCACGTCTCGCACGACGAGCCCGTTCCAGCGCGACCCGATCTTGCGCGCGTCTTGATCGTAAATCGCGGTGATGTGAAAGCCGCGCTGCTTGAAGCCCTGATACTGCACCAGCGCGCCGCCCATGCGCCCCGCCCCGACGAGGACGACGCGATAGCCGCGCTCCAGGCCGAGGATGTCGCGAATGCGGCGGGTCAGCTCGGGGACGGCATACCCCAGACCGCGCTTGCCGAAGGAGCCGAAGAAGGAAAGGTCTTTGCGCACCTGGGCCGATGTGGTGCCACCCAGGCGGGCAAGGTCCCCGGAGGAAATGGTAGGGGTTTTGGTCTGCTCAAGAAACCGGAGGTAGACGGACAGCCGCCGCACGGTGCTGTCGGAGATCTTCCGCATTGTGAACTATTTCACAATTGCTGACGCCCGCGCAAGAGCCGGGGGTCACTGACAGCATGACAGGGCGCAGGTGCCCGCATGCTTGCCGGGCAGCACGACCTGGATAAACGCGCTCAGGCAGTCCAGGGTCTCACGCCGGAGGCCGTAATACTTCCATCGGCCGAATCGATGCGCCTGAATCACCCCCGATGTTTGAAGCACCTTCAAGTGGAAGCACACGGACGAGTGCGGAGCACCAAGAAACTGCTGCAGCTCGTTAACGCAGCGTTCCCGCTGAGACAGAAACTCGAGGATTGCGAGGCGAGTGGTGTCCGACAAGGCATGAAACCACTGCGCGACACGCACGCTATCGATCGGTAACGGATGCGGCAGGCGCGGTAGTCCGGGACGGAGTCCAGGCACTTTTTGGGAGATTCGGAACAAAGTTCGGCGGCGCATGCCCCTAGCATACGCCGACATGTCAACAATTATCGACTTGGGCGTGGTGGTGATATAGTCGCACGAACGCATCGGGCGCCAATCTTTCCGGCCGCACCGTCGGGTCGAAGCCGAGCTCCCGCAAATCGGTCTCCGTGAGCCCCGGGACTGCGTTTTTTAGCTGCTTCCGGCGCTTGCTGAAGCAGGCGGTCACAAAAACGCGAAACGAGCCGACTTCATCCGGCCTCACCAGCGGGTCCGCGAGCGGTGTGAGCCGCACGAGCGCGCTGCGCACTTTCGGCGGCGGGCGGAAGGCTCCCGCGGCAACCGTAAAGAGCTTCTCCACACGGGCAACCGCCTGCACGCCTACCGACAACGCACCGTAGGTCTTCCCACCCGGCGGTGCCGCGAGACGATCGGCGACTTCGTCCTGCATCAGGAAGATCACGCGCTCGGGGATCGGCGGCGCGAGGGCCTTATCAATCAACGGAGAGGTGATGTAGTACGGGATGTTTCCAATCACCTTCGCGGCACCGTAGCTGTGCCAATCGAGCTCGAGTGCGTCGCCGGCGACGACCGTCAGATTGTGACGAGAATCGAGCGCGGCGGCCAACCCGCGATCCTTTTCGATCGCCACCACTTTCAATCCACGCGCGAGCAGTTCCTGAGTGAGGGTTCCCCGCCCCGGTCCGATCTCGAGTACCAGCTCGCCGGGCCGCGGATCGAGGGCATCCGCAATGCGGGCGAGAATCGTTGGATCACTGAGGAAATGCTGGCCGAGCCGTCTCAAACTTTGAGCAAAACGAGCGTGCGATCGTCGTTGGCGGGAGCACCACCGGTGAAGGCGGCAATGTCGGTGAAGACAGCCTCGAGAATATGCTGCGCGGGACGACTCCGCAGATTGATGACGTGGCTGAGCACCCGCTGCTCGGCGAATCGCTCTCCGCTCGGGCCCCGAGCGTCGGCCAGGCCGTCGGTGAACAGGCACAGGACCTGCTTACCGCGCTGGAACGGCACGACGCGCTCCTGTCCAC
>JBOHSJ010000248.1:0-2073 GCA_050733035.1 Gemmatimonadales bacterium
CGGCGACGGCTGCGGCCCGCTCTGAGTCAGCGCGCGGAACTGTCCGGCCGCGACGAGCCGCGCGCGCATCGTGCGCACGGCGCGCGCTTTCGCGCGCCACACGCCATCGGCACGAAAATCGAATCCGCGGATTTCCCAGCGGGGGTGCGGGCTGCCTTGCGCAGGTGCGGTATTCGGAACAAGGGAACACAACAGGGCACAAACGCCCAGAAATCGGACGAGGTGTGAAGACACTATGAACCTCCGGGGGGAACGGCCTAATCCCGCGTGAATAACCGCAATCTAGGGTATCTCGCCCACCGGTTGGAAGGCTGTGGCCGATCTCACAATAAGCCTTGCGATTTCGAGATGGCAGGGCTAAGCTGTACCACCGCTTACCTATACGAAACCGAGGCCTCGTGCGCACAGAGACCCTGCAGCACATCGCGCTGTTCGACAAATGCAAGAACTTCACCCGGGCACGCGAAATCCAGGCTGCCGGGCTGTATCCCTACTTCAAGCCTATCTCCCGCTCCGAAGACACCGTCGTCGTCATCGAGGGCAAAGAGCGGGTCATGATGGGGTCGAACAATTACCTCGGCCTGACCCATCACCCCGAAGTGCTCGCCGCCGCCCGCGCCGCGCTGGAGCGCTACGGCTCGGGCTGCACCGGGAGCCGCTTCCTGAACGGCACGCTCGACCTCCACGAGCAGCTCGAAACGGAGTTGGCGGAGTTCTTCGGTAAGGAATCCTGCCTCGTCTTCTCAACGGGCTATCAAGCGAACCTGGGTGTGATTTCCGGCCTGGTCGGCCGGAGCGACGTCGTCTTCCTGGACAAGCTGGACCACGCTTCGATCGTCGACGGCGCCAAGATGTCGCACGGCGAGACGATGCGGTTCAACCACGGCGACTTGGCGGGCCTCGAGCGCAAGCTGCAGAAGCTGACCGAGGGCACCGGCACGATGATCATCGTGGACGGCGTCTATTCGATGGAAGGCGACATCGCCGACGTGCCAGGACTGCTGAAGGTCGCCCAGAAGTACGGCGCGGCGCTGGCCGTGGACGACGCCCACTCGGTCGGCGTGCTCGGCCCCAACGGCGACGGCACAGCGGCGCATTTCGATCTCGTCGAGGAAGTCGACCTGATCGTCGGGACGTTCTCGAAGTCGCTGGCCTCCATCGGCGGCTTCGCGGCCGGCTCCGAGAACGTCATCCACTACCTGCGCCACCACTCGCGGCCGCTGATCTTCACCGCCGCACTGCCGCCCGCCAACACGGCCGGCGTGCTCGCCGCACTGCACGTCATGCAGCGCGAGCCGGAGCGACGTGAGCAGCTGTGGCGCAACACGCGCCGCCTGCAGGAAGGGATGCGCGCGCTCGGCTTCGACATCGGGCCGACGGAGACGCCGATCATCCCGGTGCTGATCGGGCCGCTCGACACGACGTTCCTCTTCTGGCGGCAGCTGTTCGACGCCGGCGTGTTCACCAATCCGGTGGTGCCGCCCGCGGTGCCGCCGTCGCAGTGCCGTCTGCGGACCAGCCTGATGGCGACTCATACGGCCGATCAGATCGACCTCGCGCTCGAGGTCTTCGGCCGCCTCGGAAAAGAGCTGGGGGTCATCTGACCGCAGTGGAGATCACGCCCGTCACAGGCGGGCGTGATCTCAATCGCTTCATCGCCTTCCCGTACGACCACTACCGTGATGATCCATTATGGGTACCGCAGCTACGTCGCGACGTGCGTACGCTGCTGAGTCCGGCGAAGAATCCGTTCTTCCAGCATGCGGAAGCGCAATACTTCGTCGGACGGTCGGGCGGTCGGACGGTCGGACGGATTGCCGCGATCAAGAATGACCTGCACAACAAAGAGCACAACGATCGGGTTGGATTCTATGGCTTCTTTGAGTCCATCGACGACCAGGCCGTCGCGAACGCGCTGTTCGATACCGCCGCCGCGTGGCTGCGCACGCGCGGGTTCGACACGATGCGCGGGCCGATGAGCCCGTCGATCAACGACGAATGCGGTCTGCTCATCGAGAACAACGGCACTCCGCCGTCGCTGATGATGGCCTACAACCTCCCGTACTACCGGAC
>JBOHSJ010000249.1:0-15358 GCA_050733035.1 Gemmatimonadales bacterium
CGGACAGCATGACCACCACACGAGGAAACACAAAGCAAGATCTCGTTCTCGAGAAGTTCGAGGCTGAGGTGCGCGAGGCGGACGCTAGGCTGAGTTTCCTGCAGGCCGACGCGGAGGCACGGCAGGCGCGCGCGGACATGAACGAGATCTCCGGCCTCACGGCAACCCAGGCGCGGATCAAGCAGCAGCTCGCCGAGCTGAAACAGGCGGCCGCGCAGGATTATGCCCAGACGAAGACCGACGTTAAGGAAGCGATCGCGAAGGTCCAGACGGGCATTCAGAGTCTGGAAACGCGGCTCACGGCCTGGGACGAAGCCGCCGATCGCCGCTTCAATGCCCAGCTCGACAAGGCCGACGCGAAGCTCGAGGTCTGGAAGGCGAAGGCCGCCCAGCGCAAGGCCGAGCGCGGGATGCAGCGTCATGATGAGTTGGCGAAGCTGAAAGAAGCGATTGCGCTCGCACGGGCGAGTTCCGCGGCGGCGAAGCACGACAAGTACAGTGCCAAATCGCAGGCGGCGCTGCATGAGGCGGCGTTCCGCTTCAATCAGGCCTTCGACATCGCGTCGACTCGCTACAACCAATGAGCGGATCCCAGGAGAGGAACAGCGCCATGCGCTGGTCGTGGCGCGTGGGGCAAATCGCGGGAATCAACATCCGGGTGCACGCCACGTTGCTGCTGCTGTTCGCGTGGGTGGCGCTGGAGGGATACCGCAGTACGGGAACCCCCGCCGGCGCCGTGGGTGGCGTGGTGTTCGTCCTCGGGCTGTTCCTCTCGGTCGTGCTGCATGAGCTAGGGCACGCGCTGGCCGCGCGCCGCTACGGCGTTCCGACACAGGAGATCACGCTCCTGCCCATCGGCGGCGTCGCCCGGCTCGCGGAGATGCCCCGGGACCCACGCCAGGAGCTGCACATCGCCCTCGCCGGGCCGGCCGTAACGCTTGCGATCGTCCTGGTGCTGTATGTGGTGCTGCGGCTGTTGGGAATCTCTCCCCTCGCGTCGACCGGGGACCTGTGGACCAGCGGCAATTGGCTCCGCCAGCTCATGTGGGCCAACATCTCGTTGTTTGTGTTCAATCTGCTGCCGGCGTTCCCAATGGACGGCGGCCGGGTGTTGCGGGCGACGCTCGCGCTGCGGATGGACTACACGCGCGCCACGCAGGTGGCGGCGCGCGTGGGGCAGGTGTTCGCGCTGCTGTTCGCAGTCGTGGGGTTGCTGTACAACCCGTTCCTCGTCCTGATCGCGCTGTTCGTGTGGATCGGCGCTGCCGCGGAAGCCGCCGAGGTCCAGCGGCGCGCCTGGCTCGAAGGCGTGCCGGTCGAGCGGGTGATGATCCGTAACGTCAAGACACTCGGCCCGCGCGACACGCTGAGCACCGCGTTAGAGCACGTGCTCGCGGGATTTCAGCAGGACTTTCCGGTCGTCGAGAACGGCGGAGTGGTGGGCGTGCTGACCCGGGGGCGGTTGCTCGAGGGCCTGGCGAAAGAAGGTGCGGCTGCGCCGGTCGGTCGCGTGATGGAGACGACGTTCCGGACCGCTGATCCGCGGGAGCCGGTGGAACAGGCGCTCGCTCGCATGCAGGAGTGTCGCTGCCACACCCTGCCCGTGCTGTCGCAACGCGGGCTGGAAGGAGTGCTCACCGCGGACAACGTGGGCGAATTCGTGATGATCGAAACGGCACTGCGGAATGGACAACACACCAAGGGCTCAGGTGAGCCGGGAGGCAATTCATGATTACCGATGATATCAAGCGCGGCTATCGTCGCGCCAAATGGGGCCTGGTACTGCGCGGACTGCTCGGGATCGGCCTCGGCGTCTTTATCCTCGCGCGTCCGCTCGATTCCGTGGCGGTGTTCGCGCTGGTCGTGGCGATCTGGGCCCTGGCCGATGGGTTCGTGATGATCGTGCATTCGTTCGAGCTGCGGCCGCTGGTGAAGCACTGGGGGATGTTGCTGCTCTCGGGGATCGTCAGCGCCGCGTTCGGCGTGGCCGCCCTCTACTTCTATCCAGTCCTCTCGCTGACGTTCGCCGTTACCTGGACGGCCTTGTGGCTCGCGACGGGCGGCGTGTTCGGGATCTCGGCTGCCGTCCAGGAGAAGAAGGCGGGTCTGTCGTGGGGATGGACGATGACGTTCGGCATCCTCGCGCTCGTCGCCGGCGCGTTCGCGATCTTCTATCCCGGAATCACGTTGGCCGCGCTGATGGGGACCATCGCCGGGTTCGGGATCGTCGGCGGAACCTTGATGCTGGTTGGTGCTGGCAAGCTGCAATCGTTCGAGCGGGACGTGCGGCAGGCGATGGAGAGCCCGTCGCGCGCGTAAACCGTCGCAGGTGACACTTCACAGGAGGAGTATATGCGCGATCTCATAGCAGTGGGTTTTGCCGGCAAGCACCGCGCCGCCGAGGTGCTGGGACAGCTCGAGGCGCTGAACTGGGAGGGCAAGGTCGATCTCGCCGACGCGGTCACGATCTACCGGACCGAGAGCGGCAAACTGCGGGTCGATGAAAGTGTGCAGCCGACGACCAAGCAGGGGGCGGCAATCGGTGGGCTGCTCGGTGCGATGCTCGGCGGCATCCTGGCGGCGCCGTTCACGGCGGGCGTCAGTGCCGCGACCGCGGCCGCCGCCGTGGGTGTCGGTGCGGCGGGCTTCGGCGGCGCGGGAGCGGTGATCGGCGCGGCGGATGCCGATGAGTGGAAAGCCGTGTACGGCGTGCCGGAAGACTATGTGAAGCAAGTGGGGGGCATGGTGCAGCCGGGCACGTCGGCGGTGCTGGCGCTCGTGGCGGTGAACGACCCGTACGGCGTCGCCGAAAAGTTCCGCGGCTACGGTGGCACGGTGCTCAAGACGACGCTCACCCCCGGACGGGCCGCGAAGGTGCAAGAAACCTTGAAGGCGCCAAACGTCCGAGCCTGAGATTCGCAACGGGGTGGCGCCGGTGGGACAGCGGCTAGTGGGATAGCAGCCGTTCCGCCGCCACCACCCCCAGGCCAAGCCCGGCGGAGAGCCCGGCGAGCAGCAGCCGCCGGGCCAGCCGAGTCTTCCCGGTCTGCTCGGCGTAAAAGCCGATCAGCGCAAGCACGGTGACGCCGAGGGCCTTCGAGATGCCGGTCGCCGTCTCGACCGACACGATCCCCACACCCGCTGGGAAGAACGGCGTCGACAGCAGCAGACCCGCCACGAGGATGGACCAGGAACTGCTGAGCACGGCGCGGAACTCGTGAAACTTGAGGTGGCGGCCGATCACGACGCGCTGGCTCAGCAGCTCCGCGTAGGCGTGTGCCAACCACACCGCCGCGGCGCCCAGGACCACGCTGCTCCCGGCTTCCCACCAGATGCCATCGACCCCCCCCGCGCCCCAAAGCGCGACGAGGCCGCTCATGGTGCCGTAGATGAACTCCGCCAGACGGCTGCCGTCGCGGAGCGGCCGGTGCGCGCGCTCAGTCTCACTCATTTCCATGATGACTCCGTGGCAGCGGGGGAGGGGTCCGGCAGAGCGGGATGATCATAGGAGAGGACCCGATCGTTCGCCACGGCAAGGCGGCCGGTCCCATGGCCCGCCGAGACACGGCTCTCCCGGGCGTCTTCACGACGGAGCCACCCGCTGGGCGCGGGCAGCGGATCCTCGTCGCGCTCCTGAGCCTACTGCCAAGTGAATGGCTGCTGTGAAGGTCGCGGCGCCCCACGCCACCGCGGTGGCGCGGAGCGACAGGAGCGAGTCGAGGATCTCCCTACACACTTCAGGCGGTCACCATTCGACGCCCCGTGTAGGGAGGGATCATTACCGCAGATCGCATGGAGCAACTGCTCCGTGAACGAGAGCAGTACTTTCAGAAGCTGATCGAGCATGGCACGGACATCATTGCCGTGCTCGACGCGCAGGGAGTGATCCGCTATGTCAGTCCTTCGGTATTGGCGCTGGGGGGGTATGCCCCCGATGACCTCGTAGGACGGAACATGGTCGAACTGCTGCACCCGGACGATGTCGAAACGCTCGTCGGGGTCTTCTTCGAAGGGGTCGCGACGGGTGTAGGCGGTCGGTTTCTGCAGCTCCGTTTTCTGCATAAGGATGGCAGCTACCGGACTCTCGAGGCGGTCGGCCGCTATCTCCTCGAGGATCCCGTCGTGCGGGGCGTGGTGATCAACGCGCGCGATGTCACCGAGCGGCGCTCGCTCGAGCGGCAATTGCTACAGGCCCAGAAGCTGGAAGCCGTTGGGCGCCTGGCGGGCGGCATAGCGCACGATTTCAACAATCTGCTGACGGCGATCCTGGCTTCCACGGACCTCCTGCTCGAGACGCTCCCGGCCTATCACCCCGCGCGGGACGATGCGCTCGAGACGCGCAAGGCCGCGCTGCGGGCCGCCGACCTCACGCGCCAATTGCTCGCGTTCAGCCGCCAGCAGGTGCTGACCCCGCGGGTCCTGCATCTGAACGGCGTCGTCGAGGACATCGCCAAACTGCTGAAGCGGCTGCTCGGCGAAGACATCGACTTGCGCACCACCCTGGCGCCCGATCTCGGTGCCGTGCGTGCCGATCCCGGGCAGCTCGAGCAGGTGATCATGAATCTCGCCGTCAATGCGCGCGACGCGATGCCCGAAGGGGGCAAGCTGACGATCGAGACCGCGAACGTCTCGCTCGACGAAACCTACGTCGCCGCGCACACCGTGGTCGTGCCCGGGCCGTATGTGATGATCGCGATGAGCGACACCGGCGTCGGCATGGACGATGCCACCAGAGCGCGCGTATTCGAGCCGTTCTTCACCACGAAGCCGAAGGGGAAGGGGACAGGCCTCGGACTCGCCACCGTCTATGGCATCGTCAAGCAAAGCGGTGGCTACATCTGGGTCTACAGCGAGCCGGGGCATGGGGCGACGTTCAAGATCTATTTCCCGCGCGTCGATGACCGCCTCGATCCCGCAGACCGGCCCACGCCCGTCGAGGCCTCGCCACGCGGTTCCGAGACGGTGCTCCTGTGCGAAGATCAGGACGAGGTTCGGAGCCTGACGCATCGGATCCTGGTTGCTCACGGGTACGATGTACTCGTCGCGGGCAGCGGTGCCGAAGCGTTGGAGCTGGTGGAAGCGTGGCCGCACGCGATTGATTTGTTGCTGACCGACGTCGTCATGCCCGGGATGAGCGGACGCGATCTGGCCAGGCAGCTCGCGCCCAAGTATCCGGCGATGAAAGTGCTGTATCTGTCCGGCTATCCGGACGAATCGATCGTGCGGCACGGCGTGCTGGAGCCGGGAGTGGCGTTCCTGCAGAAGCCGTTTACGGCGGAGATCCTCGCGCGCAAGCTCCGCGAGGTGCTCGATGGCTGATTCCTGGGTACGACCGCAAGTGAAGGGGGGAAGCTCCCGAGGCAGGACTCGAACCTGCGACCCGCCGGTTAACAGCCGGCTGCTCTACCAACTGAGCTACTCGGGAAGAGGCGCGAAATATCGTCAGCGCTGACGCTCAGTTCAACTGGCGACGGTTCCCCAATCGCGGGCGGCGCAGTCAGGGCAGAGGCCATGGCTGAACTCCGCGTTGCTGTGCTCGCGGACGTACGACTCGACCGCCTGCCATTGGCCGTGTTCGGCGCGAATGCGCTTGCAGCTGGCGCAGATCGGCAGGATCCCCTGCAGGGTCTTGACCTCAGCCATCGCCTGCCGCAGCTCCGCCTCGGCGCGTTTGCGCTCGCTGATATCGAGCGATGTCCCGGCCATGCGGACCACCTGTCCCGATTCGTCGGTCACGACGACATTCCGGCCAAGAATGTGGCGCACCTCGCCGTCCGGACGAATGCACTGCCATTCGTAGTCGACGGCTTGTCGCGTAGCCAGGGTCTTGGCGACCAGGTCCTCGAGCCGCTGGCGGTCGTCCGGGTGTGCGCGCTCCAGAAATTCGGTGTAGCCGGCGGGGCTGGCGCTGGAGACGCCGTAGATACGCCGCAATTCGTCAGACCACGTCACTACATTGCGCCGAAGGTCCCACTCCCAGCTCCCGACGTGCGCGGTGGCCTGCGCACTCGCGAGCTGCTCGGCGAGCACGCGGTAACGGCTCTCCGAAGCGCGCAGCTGCTCCTCGCCGTAGCGCGATACGAGCGAGGTACCGATCGCCATCGCCAGGACCAACAACGTGCCACCGCCGATTGCGTAAGCGCCCAGCGTCGAGATATCGACGGTCCCGGTAACGTCCACGGGTAGGTTCACCGACTGGAACGTGGCCGCCGCCATGCCGGTGTAGTGCATCGCGGGGATGGCGACTCCCATCAGGACGGCGCTCCCGACTTTGCGCCAACTCCAGGCTCCCGCGGTAGGGCGTCCGTAGCGGAAGGCAAACCACAGGGCGACGGTCGAGACCAGGATCGCGATCGCCACCGACACGGCGACGATCAGGATATTCCATAGCATGGTGCCCGAGAGCCGCATCGCTGCCATGCCGATGTAGTGCATCCCCGCGATTCCCGCGCCCATGGCCAGACTTCCGAGGGCAATGCGACCCAGATCGAGCTGGTCGCGGCTTGCGACGTACAACGCGACACCAGACGCGCCGACGGCCGCCAGCAGGGACAGGACGACGGTCGCGACGTGGTAGTACACCGGGATCGGAAGCGCAAAGGCAAGCATGCCGGTGTAGTGCATGGACCAGATGCCCAGGCCCATGGCGAATGCCCCGCCCATTAGCCAGAGGATTTGGAAGCGCCCTTTGGCGTGCGTGACGCGGCTCGCCAGGTCCAGGGCCGCGCCCGCCGCGAGGACGGCGATTAGCACCGACAGCGCGACGAGGTAGGGGTCGTACCGGCCCAGGAGCGTCGTCACTTCGCGTCCAGCACGTCACGCACCTTGCGCGCGAGCACCGCCGGCGTGAATGGTTTCTGGAGGAAGTTGAGCCCCGGCTCGAGCATGCCGTGGTGCACGATGGCGTCGTCGGTGTAGCCGGAAACGTACAGCACTTTGGTTTGGGGGTGCGTTTCGGCGAGCCGGCGCGCCAACTCGCGCCCGCTGGCTCCCGGCATCACGACGTCCGCGACCAGCAGATGAATCTTCCCTTTGTGCTTCCGCGCGGCCTCGAGCGCCGCCGCGGCGTTCTCAGCCTCGAGCACTTTGTAGCCCAGCCTTTCGAGCAGCCCTTTCGCCAGCGGCCGCAGCATGCCGTCGTCCTCCGCCAGGAGAATCGTTTCCGATCCGGCCATCGCCCCGGCCTCCCGCGGCTTTGCGACGTCTTCGGCCGGGGCGTCCACGCGGGGCAAGTAGATCTTGAACGTGGTGCCGCGTCCCAGCTCGCTATAGACCCAGATGTAGCCGCCCGACTGCTTCACGATGCCGTACACCGTTGAGAGCCCCAGCCCGGTGCCCTTGCCCCGCTCTTTGGTCGTGAAGAACGGTTCGAAGATCTTTGCCTTCACCTCCGGCGTCATGCCGGTGCCGGAGTCGCTGACGGCGAGCATCACGTAGCGGCCCGGCACGACGGGCTGATGCATCTCGGCGTACTGCTCGGTCAAGTCGGCGCTCGCCGTCTCGATAACCAGACTGCCGCCCGTCGGCATCGCATCGCGCGCGTTGACCGCGAGGTTCATGATGACCTGATGCAGCTGGCTGGGATCGGCGCGTACATTGCCGAGCCTCTTGCCCAGCGCCAGCCGCAGCTCGACGTCTTCACCGATCACCCGATGCAGCATCTTCTCGAAGTCCACGATCAACTCGTTGGGCTCCAGGACCGTGGGCTCGAGCACCTGTTGGCGGCTGAAGGCCAGCAGTTGGCGTGTCAGGCCGGCAGCCCGCTCGGCCGCCTTGCGCACCTCGGCGATGTCTTTCTGGGACGCTGCGCTCGCGGGCAACTCTTCGCGCAAGAGATCGACGTAGCCAAAGATGGCCGTGAGCACGTTGTTGAAGTCGTGCGCGATGCCGCCCGCCAGGCGACCCACGGCTTCCATCTTTTGCGACTGGCGGAGCTGCACCTCGAGCTGCTTGCGCTCCGTGATGTCCTGGAAATGCACCAGGCAGTGTGGCTCGCCGGAGAGTGTCAACAGCTCGGCGGACAACAGGCCGGTGCGGATCTCCCCGGAGCGGACCACCCATTCCACCTCGCGCTCGCGAAACGAGCGCCCGGCTTGCAGCTCCGCCAGCAGCTGATCACGCAGCTCGGTGGTCCGCCAGAGGCCCAGGTCGGTGCTCTTGCGCCCAACGATCTCGGCGCGGCCGAATCCGGTGAGGCGCTCCATGCTTTCGTTCACTTCGACCCAGCGGCCTTCGGCCAGCGAGGCGATGAGCATGGGCGATGGGTGGGCCTGGAACGCGCCCGCGAACTTCTCCTCGGACGCCCGCAGCGCCTGCTCGGTGCGCTTGCGCCGGATCGCCGTCGCGACCTGGGTGGAAACGAATTGCAGGATGTCTTGATGACCCTGCTCGTACCGCACGCCCGCCGTGTAAGTCTGGACCGCGAGGACGCCGAAGGTCCGCTCCCCCTCTTTGAGCGGCACGCCGAGCCAATCGACCGAGGGCGCGCCGATGGACTGCACGATCCCAATCGCGTCGAGCGCCGCTTGTGACTCGGGTTTGGCCAGCAGCGGCTGACCGGTGCGCAGCACGTGCTCGGTGAGTCCGCCTGATGGATGCCGGGGAGCGGGCGTGGCATCGAACTCGTCCACATGGTAGGGGAAAGTGATCATATCGATGGTTTCGTCGTACAGCGCGATGTATAAATTCTTGGCCGGCATGAGCGCGCCGATGATCTCGTGGACCGAGCGAAACAGCTCCGGGAGACCTGGCGCATTCTGCGCGGCTTCGGCGATGCGATAGACCGCTGCCTGGACTTGTTCCGCACGGGCGCGCTCAGAGACATCATTGGCGACGACCAGTTGTGTGCGCTGTCCTTCAAACGGCAGCTCATGTGACGAGATCTCCACCGTCAGGATGCGGCCATCTTTTCTCATGTGTCGCCACAGACCGCGGGCGTGGAATCCGGGAGAACGGGGCTTGGCAAGATGATCGACCAGCGTCGTAACGTCTTCCGCCGGCCGTAGCTGCGTGATCGTCATGGCGAGAAACTCCTCGCGCGTATATCGATACTGATCGATCGCCGCTTGGTTGACCGCGAGAATGCCGAGGGTATCGAGGTTGAAAACCCACATCGGGAAGGGATTCGCATCGAATAGCGCACGGTAGCGCGCGTCCGATTGGGCTAGGAGATCTTCGGCCCGCCGGCGCTCGCGCCGGCTCCGCGCTTCCCGCAGCTCCCGCTGCACCGCCGGCAACAGCCGCGTGAGATTGTCCTTCAGGATATAGTCGTGCGCCCCATCCTTCATCGCTTGCACTGCCCGGTCTTCCCCGATCGTGCCCGATACGAAGATGAATGGGACGTCGAGGCCGCGGGCCCGCACGGCCTGGAGCGCGGCGGTGCCGGCATACCCGGGTAACGTGAAGTCCGAGAACACCACGTCCCAGGGCCGCCGCTCGAGCGCCGCGGCCACGGCGGCGGCGGAATCGACCCGCGTCGAGTTGACCCGATATCCACCT
Source organism: Gemmatimonadales bacterium (assembly GCA_050733035.1). GTDB lineage: Bacteria > Gemmatimonadota > Gemmatimonadetes > Gemmatimonadales > GWC2-71-9 > 20CM-2-65-7. The sequence continues at coordinate 9,499 of JBOHSJ010000249.1, forward strand.
TGCTCGAGCTCGCGGATCAGCAGCGCGGCGTCGTCTGCGGAATCCTCGACGAGGAGAACGTGGAGTTCGTCCATGGTCACAGTACCCTCATTACGGGCCGCGGGGCGCCGGTGCGGCGCGATTCATGAGCAACCAGTAGAGGCCAAGCTGCTGCGCCGCCTTAGTGAACTCCACAAAGTCGACCGGTTTCCGCACGTAGCTGTTGGCTCCAAGGCTGTAGCCGTCGATGACGTCGCGCTCCTCGTCCGACGAGGTCAGGATTACGACGGGGAGGAACCGCGTGCGCTCTTCGGCTCGAATGCGGTGCAAGACTTCCATCCCGTTGACTCTGGGGAGCTTGAGGTCCAGCAACACCACCGCCGGTAAATCGCTCGGGGCGGGGCGGCTCTTTGTTCCAAACAGATAGTCGATCGCCTCGACGCCATCCTGCGCCACGATCACGTCATTCGTGATGTTGTGGCTCTTGAGCGCCCGCATCGTCAAGGCGACGTCATCGGGGTTGTCTTCGACCAGCAGAATCTTTCCCGGATTCACACGCGCCTCCGGCCCTCGGTGCGGGCCATCACAACGTGAAGTAAAAGGTGGCACCCTGATCGACGGCGCCCTCTGCCCAGATCCGGCCGCCGTGCCGGTTGATGATGCGGCGCACGGTGGCGAGGCCGACGCCCGTGCCTTCGAACTCCGCGGCGGAGTGCAACCGTTGGAATACGCCGAAGAGCTTGTCGGCGTACTTCATGTCAAAGCCGGCGCCATTGTCCTTGATCACGAACACCCGGTCACCATTGTTTTCCGCGGCCGTGAATGCGACACGCGCGGCCGACTGTTTGCCGGTGTACTTCCAGCCATTGCGCAGGAGATTTTCGAGCGCAACACGGAGCAGGCGGGAATCCCCCCGTGCCTCGAGGCCCGGCGTGATCGCGAATTCCACCTGCCGCTCGGGGCTCGTTCGCTGAATGTCCGCCACGATCTCGCGGGCCATGCCGGTCAAATCCACCCGCTCGACGCGGAATTCCGCCCGCGTGACCCGGGCGAGCTTCAGGAGATCGTCGATCAGGGTGGCCATGCGCTGACTCGCGGCCCGGACCCGCTGCAGCGAGTCCCGCCCTGCGTCGCCCAGCTGCGTCGCGAAATCTTCCAGCAACACCTGGCTGAAGCCGTCGATGCTGCGCAGCGGCGCGCGCAGATCGTGCGACACCGAGTAGGCGAAGGCGTCGAGCTCGCTGTTCGATGCCGCCAGCTCGGCAGCGCGCCGCTCCAGCTCCCGCGTGCGCTCGCGGACCGCTGCTTCCAGCTCGTCTTTTTGAGTCTCGATCCTGCCGAGCATCTGGTTGAAGGCGTCCGTGAGCCTGCCCAGCTCGTCCTCGCCGAGCTTGGGTGCCCGCACCGAGTAGTCCTGCTGCCTGGAGACCGCTGCGGCGGTATCCGCGAGCGCGAGAATGGGTGCTGAGATCCGCCCTTGCAGTGCGGCCGCCAACGCGTAGGCGGCAAGCAGCGCGAGCCCTAGAACCACGACCGCGATGATGCCCGAGAGACGGAGCGCGTCCGACACGGCCTTCGTGTCCGACGCCAGATACAGGGTTCCCAGCCGGGCGCTCGCTTCCTGCGCGACGGGCTCAACGCCCACCAGCCGTCCGGGCTCGAACCGATAGCCGTCCGGTTGCGGTGCCGGGGGGATGACGCCGGCGGTCGGATGGGCCGGATAGGTCGCGAACAAATGCCCGTTCTGGTCGTACAGTGCCCCAGCGATGATATGGGGATCGGACCGCAAGGCGGACAAGACTTCCGCGGCGTCCGCGTCATTCGCAAAGGCCAGCGACGCGGTGCTGTTGGCGGCAAGGATGCGAGCCCGCGTGGATAGATTGTCACGCATCGTCCGTCGAAACGTGACGACCTGATAGGTCACGAAGGCGGCGGACGTCAACAGCAACACCAACCCGCTCGTCAGCAGGAGAATCGCGGTCAGTTTCCGCTTGATCGGCCAGTCGCGGAGCGACATGCTACCGTGGGGCCGGCCCGACGATCTCCGCCACGCGCAGCAGCTTCGAGCTGATCGTCAGGTTCACGGCCTGGGCCGCCTCGAGGTTGATCCTCAAGCGGATGCGATTCTTGTCATTGACGAATTGGATCATCCCACCCTGCTTCGCGAAGGCGTTGCCCTCGCTCACGGTCAGAATCGGTCGACTCTTGAGCGCTTCGAGAATCTGCGGGACCCGTGCACTTTCAGAACGGCTAACGAACAGGATGTTGCACCCCTCGATGTCCGCCACTTGCCGGTAGCGACGGACCTCGAACGGGCGCGCGCCAATCCGCTCTCCGCGCACGATCTCGTCGAGGAGGCTGCCGAACGGATCGTTGCCCAGAATCCCGATGATCAGAGGTGTCGCCGGATCCGGCGCGCCCGTCGCCGGCCAGTCGATGAATTGCGCGAAGTTGAACAGAAAAACGGCCTTTACCTGATGCTCGGGTGCTCGCTGGGCTTGCACCACCAGCAGCGCGGATGTGACAACGTTGATCAGAAATGCCATTGGACCACCCCGTACACGCCGCGTTCGATTCCCCGGCGCGCGGCCGACGTGCCGAACTCGGGATGCTGATCGTGCAACAGATTCTGGCCGACGACGGACAGGTCCAGAGCGGGGAGTGGCTGCCATGTGAGCTTGGCATCCAGCTCTGCATACGCGGGCACCTGCCCGGTGGCGATTGCTCCGATGTAGCGAAACACCCCATCGACCCGGAGCTGCGCAGTCAGATCCAGCGAAGACTGCAGAAACAGCTGGCGATCGGGGGACTGCGATTCTCCCGCGCCCCGGCTCGTATCGGTGCTGCCGGGGTTGGGCCAGATGTGGACGCGTAGTTCCGTATACCCCGCCCGTAGTCGCCACGTCTCCGTCAAGCGATACCTCGCAGCGACCTCCGCACCATACGATTCACCGTCCTGACCGTTGCCGATGATGAGCGGAGTGGGTGCCGGCGCGCTATCCTGCTCCACACTGCGGAGCCCGTGGTAGCGGTTATAGAACGTTGCCAGTGAGAGCAGCAACGACCCCTGCTGATGATGGTATCCCAGCTCGTAGGCCAGCTCCTCCTCGGAGTGGAAATCTGGCCCGCCCGCCAGAAAGTAGGGTGGCTGTCCGGGGGCGAAGAACTCCCGGTCGATTCGCGATGGCGTGCGCACGGCGCGTGAAATCGCCGCCCACAGCGTCGCGGTGGGACTGACGCTCCAGTTCACGCGGGCGCTCGGCTGAATCTCAAATCCGGTGTAGTCGTTGTGTTCGATCTTCGTGCCGACCGTTACGTGCAGCCGCTCTCCAAACGCGATTTCGTCCTGCCCGAACGCCGTGAACCACTGACGCGCGACGTGAGGCGGCAAGAATGCCAGGGCGGCAGTATTGGCGACGCGATCGTTGATGAGACGGTACCCGACGCCCCAGACCACGTCATGCCGCGCGCCCCCCCCCAGCCGCGTCCGGTGCTGGAGCTCGACGTCGTAGCTGTCGAGATCCTCACCAAATGTCCCGGGTATGCGCCGGTGCGTTCGGTCGTAGTAGATCTGAGCCGCGATGGCCGAGGTCGCGGAAACGGTGTGCGCCCATTTCACCATGACGTTGCCCCCGCCGACCAAAATATCGGAGGCAGTCGGTTGCCCGATGCGACCATCATACAGATCACCCTGCAAGGTGGCGCGGTTGTTCGTCGAAGCATCCCACTCGAGGCGGAACCCTCCCTGGCCCATGCGCGCAGCCTCGGGACCGTCTTGCCCAGTCGGCAGGAGGCTCGCATCGCGACCAAAGCCCTTGCCGTAAATCCGATACTTGGCGCGGGAGCCCAGTGCTCCGCCGTAGCGGGCGGACCCAAACCCACGCAGCTCTGAACCCGCACCGGCGGTCAGGGCCAGTCCCTGGGTCTCGTTGGCGTCCTTCGTTATGACGTTGATGACACCATTGACGGCATTGGCTCCCCACAGCGTTGCCCCCGGTCCGCTGATCACCTCGATCCGTTCGACATCCGTCAGTGGGACGTCTTGGATGTCCCAAAACACCCCCGAGAACAGGGGCGTGTAGACCGTTCGTCCATCGATGAGCACCAGGAGCTTGTTGCCCGCCGTGCTGTTGAAGCCTCGCGCGCTGATCGCCCACTGGCGCGCATCGACCTGCTCGACCTGCAGATTCGGCGCGAGGCGCAGGGCTTCTGGAAGGCTCGAGGCGCCGGATTGGCGAATGTCTTCTTGCGTGATCACCTGAATCGCCGAGGCAACTTGACTGAGCCGCTCAGGCCGCCGGGAGACCGACATCACCTCGACATTCATTAACTGGTCGAGGGTGAGCTGCTTCAACGCCTCCAGGGAGTCACGCTGCTGAGCGAAAGCCGGGCTTGCCGACATGGCGAAACCGGCAAGAAGGCAGAGGATCCGCGTTGGGGTCATGCGCCTCACGATAGGAGAACTGTTGCGTTAGGGCACGTCGGGCATCGCCTACACGAGCTGTGTGGGCTAGGAAGTGTGAGTACCGGGTGGGGTCGCCAAATCAGTCTTCGACTCGGCCCACGCCGCCAGCAGCATCGCCGCCAGAATCAACAATCCCCCGAACGCCTGCACCAGTGAGAGTTGCTCCCCCCAAAAGAGCCACGATGCCAGCGCCGCGAACAGCGGCTCGAGGCAGAGGAGCAGGGAAGCCCTGGCCGAGGACATGTCCCGCTGCGCGAGCATTTGCCACACCAGCGCGACTGCGGTGGCGATCAACCCCGTAAACACGAGGGCAGCGACGAGACCAGGCGACCACGCGAGGCGGACCGGCTCGACCAGGGCCGCAACGACACTGACTCCGAACGCGGTGCCCGCGATCTGGAGCCAGACCAGGCGCCGTGCGTCATAACGTTTGGAGAACTGCTCTACTGCCACGATGTGGCCTCCGAACACCACGGCCGTAATCAGCGTCCACATGTCGCCGCGGTTCAGGCCACCCGCGTCGGGAGCAGTCAGGAAATACATGCCGGCTCCCGCGATCAGCACCGCCACGAAGACGATCCAGCCCATGTGCAGGCGCAACACGACGACCGCAATCACCGGCGCGAGGACCGATGAGAGCGCGACGATGAACGCCGACCGCGCGGGCGTTGTGTACTGCAGCCCGACGACCTGGCACGCAAACCCGCTGGCGAGCAGGACGGCGAGTAGCATCCCCGCACGCAGTTCACCGATAGTCCAGCGCGCACGAAAGGTGACCAGTGGGGCGAGCGCGAGCGTTGCGATCACGAAGCGCACGGCCAGAAAAGCGAGCGGCGACGCATCGGCAAGGGCGCCCTTGACGATGACAAAGCTCACGCCCCAGGTGAATGTGGCGGCGAGCAGCAGAAGGTCGGCGCGACGGCCGGACGGCCGGGCGGCCGGTGATGACGTCGTCAGGACAGGTCCCGCAGATAACGTCCGGTGGGGGATGCGGCTATTCGCGCCACGTCCTCCGGCGTCCCCGCCGCGACGACACGTCCTCCCTGATCCCCAGCCCCGGGGCCCAAATCAATCACCCAATCGGCGCGCTTGATCAGGTCGAGGTTGTGCTCGATCACGAGCACGGTGTGGCCGGCATCCACGAGCCGGTCGAGCACGCGGCAGAGGACGCGGACATCGTCGAGATGCAGCCCGGTGGTCGGCTCGTCGAGGATGTAGAGCCGGCGCCCGCCTTTGGCCCGAGATAATTCCCGCGCGATCTTGAGACGCTGCGCTTCACCGCCCGACAGCGTCGTTGCCGGCTGGCCGAGGCGCAAATAACCGAGCCCTACCTGCTGCAGATACCAGAGGCAACGCGCCAGGCGCGGATGGCGGTGTAACCGCTGAATCGCCTGGTCCACGGTCCACTCGAGCGCC
>JBOHSJ010000250.1:0-4794 GCA_050733035.1 Gemmatimonadales bacterium
TGCTGGGCCATCTCCTCGGCGAGGGGCCGGTTGGCCGTTCCGGCGAGGAGCAGGAGCTGACTGCGTGACAACGACAAGTCCCGCATTGGGCCCCGGAAAGTAGTCGGCAAACCGCGTGTCGCCAAGGGCTTGTGATATCGGGTGCCGTTTGGTAGCGGACCGCGAAGCCCGGCCGCATGATGGTGCCATCCCTCTAAGGAGGCTCCGATGCGGATCATGAAGCTTGCCGTATCCGCGGCCGTGATCGGGGGCGCCCTGCTCTCGACGATCCATTGGACCCTGGCTCGTTCCGCTGAGCCCACTCCGCCCCCCGCCCAGGATACGACGCGGGTGTCAGCCGGGCTCTTGCGTCGTCTCGCGGCGGCGGCGGACGGCTACCGGACCGGTGAGCCGATTTGGATCGTGACGTCAACCGCGGAGCCGTACTCGGTCGTAGGCGCATTCCCGACGCTCGAGGAGGCGCGCAGCAGAGCATCGCTGGTCCGGGGGGCCCACGCGTTCGGTCCGTACGTCACGCCCCGCGACCTGGGACGTGTCGAGGCCTTCGTTCCGACGCGGCATTTTCGGCCGACGATTTACATGCTCGATTCGAGTTACGCCTGGCGCCCACCGTTGCCTCCCTTGCCGTTCTCTGACCTCGATAGTGTGGTCATCACCGCCTATACCAAGAGCGGGAGAACCTGGAGAGGGCTGACTCGGGGTGACGTGGATGCGGTGTTCTTCACGCTCTCGGCGCACGACAAGTTCGTGGCGCCGTACTATGCGGCGTTGTCGGGGCTCGACGTCGCGGGACAAATGCGGGACACGCTTCTGCACTACATCCGGCGCTTGCCGGAACGTCCCTAGCGCCGCTTGCTGAGGGTGTCCGCAGCGCCCCGGCCGAACACGCGCGCGAAGCGTGGATCGTCATGCAATGGCGTGAACCAGCGGGCAGTGGCGATGTAGCTACGCGCCTGCGGAAATCTCTGCACCAGGCTGTCGAGCGCCCGAAACGCGCCGTCATGGTCGCGCAATTCGGTCAGCACCATGGCCTCATAGAGTTCGAGCCCTTCCAGCACCGGAGCGGCGGCGGCGGCGCGTGTCGCGCGCATCACACGTCGGGCGCTGTCAGACAGTCCGGCGCGCGCGAGCAGGGCGGCCACCATCAGGCGTCGGACGCCCCAGCCCATCGCGATCAGGCTCAGGGTATCGCGCTGTTCGATGGTCTCGACGAGTGACCAGGCGCGGGGCACGTCCGACCGTCGATTCGAGAGCCACCCCAGCAGCGTCAGCTCGCATTCCCACAGATGAAAGTCGTTTGGGAACTGCGACCTCCCGGTCGTGCACCAGGAACGCGCCGCGGCAGTATCGCCCCGCTCGAGCGCCGCGAACATGAGGACCTGCATGCTGCGCGCTGTTTCCGTGAGGTACGCATCGGCCTGCAGCGCACGGCGCAACATGACGTCCGCCTGAACCCAGTCCCCCTTCTGCTGATAGATCAGGCTGAGCGCATTCCACGCGCGCGCCAGCCCGGGCGCCCCCAACACCGCACTGCGCAAGTCTTCTTCGGCTTGCTGCATGAGGCCGGCCTGCTGTGCGGAATCCGTTGCGGGCAGCTGCCACAGCGAAAGGCGCAACGTTCCCCGGAGTTCGAGCGCACGCGGGTCGTCCGGATTGAGTCGTAGCGCGCGCTCGGCGTGGCCCAATGCCTTCTCCAGCCAACCCGCCTGCGCATCAAAGCCGTGCCAATCCGCCTGTCGCGCCATGAGCCAGCCCCGCGCAATGATCGGCTCGCGCCAGCGAGGGTCCACGCGTTCGGCCCGGGCGAGCAGGACATCGGCTTGGTCGAGCAGGCGTCCGGCACTCACCGGGTCCACTGCCTCGGCATCCTGCGCGAGTGTCTCCGCCTGCCGCATGAGGTCCCACGCCGGCACGCTGCGAGTGGCTGCTTGTTGTTCCCGGAGCCGCAGCTCGCGACCGAGTCGCACGCGTAAAAACCGGGACACAGAGTCTGCGAGCTGCGCCTGGAGAGCGAACAGATCTCCCCACGGCCGCTCGATTTGCGTGGCCTCGATCTGTTGCCCCGTCGCCGCGTCGATCAGACGGACGCGCACGCGTAACTGTGTCCCCGGTCGCTCCACGCTCCCCTCGACGATCGTGCCAACGCGCAGCGACCGTGCAATGCTATCCAGCGGGATGGCCTTGTCGCTGTACGGCCGCACGCCGCCGGGCGACACGACGTTCAGGGCGGAGACGGTACTGAGCTTGTCGATCAAATCCTCGGTCAGCCCGTGCGCGACGTGACGTAGCGTTCCGTTCTCGCTGCGATCGGAGAAATACAGCACCGCCATGCGCGTGGGGTCGGGCGATGGCGGGGGTGATGCGGTCGCGGGTTGTCCCCAACGCTGCCACGCCAGCCACCCGCCTAACACAACGACGGTACTGACCACCACCGGCACCAGCAGCCGGCGCCAGCCCGACGAATCCACCTCTTTGACATCCGACGCCGCGAGGGCGGCGCCGAATTCCGCCGCGGAGGCGAACCGGTCAGCCGGTGACTTTTCTAAAGCCCGATTGACCGTCTGTTCGATCGTCGGCGGAACACCCGGCCGAATCACGTGGATCGAGGGAGGACGATCATGAATGTGGCGCGCCAGCACGGCTCGCGCGGTGGGACCTGTAAACGGCGGCTCGCCCGCCAGCATCTCGTAGACGACGCACCCGAGCGAGTACACGTCGGTTCGGGCATCGAGTTTCGACTGGCCATCCGACTGCTCCGGGCTCATGTAACCCGGCGTGCCGACAATCACACCGCTGTCGGTCAGCGGCGCGACTCCCGCGTCGACAAGAGCCTGGGCGATGCCGAAATCCGCGACCATTGCCAGACCCGACGACAGGAGGATGTTCTCCGGCTTCACATCGCGATGAATGAACCCTTGCTCGTGCGCATATGTGAGCGCGCTACCAATCTCCCCCGCGATGCGGACGGCTTCCGACACCGAGAGCGGGCCGTGCTCCCTGAGTCGGGCCCGCAGCGATTCACCGGCCACAAACGGCATCACATAATAGAAGAGCCCATCGGCTTCACCGGACTCATGGAGTGGCACGATGTGCGGATGCTGGAGACGGGCGGCGATTTGGATCTCGCGCAGGAACCGGTCGGCGCCAAGCGCGACCGTGAGCTCGGGGCGCAAGACTTTCACGGCCACGTCGCGATCGAGCCGCATATCTCGCGCATGGTAGACGACGGACATGCCGCCGCGCCCGATTTCGCCTTCGACCGTATAACGCCCGGCGAGCGCCGATCTGAGGCGGCCGATCCGGTCCGCTGCGGTGCTCACGTGACGCTCCAGGCTTGACCGGGATCTACGATATGGGCGCGTAACCCCCGTCGCCAGCTACTCGAACATCCAGGGGTGCTCGGACGTATGAGAACAGTCTCTTCCCGCGGAGTCTTACCGATGCGTTCGTTAGCCGCCTTTCTTTTGTTGTCGCTCGTTGTTGGAGCCGCAGCCGTTCGTGCTCAGGATCCGCCGCCAGCTTCGGGCGCTCCTTCCGGCGCCACCCAACGTCGCTTTCAACCGCCTCCTGATCATTGGATGACGATCGATTCCCTGAGCCAGGCGCTCGGCTTGAGCCCGGCGCAACGCACCAAGATTACGCCCGCCTACACCGCGCTGAATGGCGTGATGAAGGACGCCGCTGCGCGTCGCCAGGCGATCCGCCAGCAGATGGGATCGTTCACGCCCGGACAGGAACCGACGCCCGAGCAGAGCGCCCGGTTCGACAGCGTGCGTGCCGAGCTGGAAGGGTTTCAGGCCGAAGCGGATGAGTGGTACGCGGCGATTCGCAACAACCTGACCCCCGACCAGCAGGCGAAGCTCGACGCGCTTCCCAAGCCTCAAGTCGTGTTCCGCCGCCGGCAGTAGATTTCCGTCTCTCCGAAACCAGGACCAAAGCGATGCTTCGCCGGATCTGTGTTCTTGCTCTCGCCGCCGTTGCGCTGGGTGGCAACCTCAGCGCCCAGCGCGCCGCCGACACGACCCTCCTCACTGTGGACCGCATCTTCGGATCGCAGGAATTTCGCGGCGGCTCCTTCGGCCCGCTCGCGTGGCTCTCGGATGGGTTCGGCGGCTACACGACGCTGGAGCGTCCCGCCGCCGGCAGACCCGGACGCGACATCATCCGCTACGATGCTGAAAACGGAGCGCGTACCATCCTGGTGCCGGCGGCGCGGCTCGTCCCGGCCGGCGATTCGACGCCGCTCGACATCGAGGAGTACACCTGGTCCCCGGACGGCAGGCGCCTGCTGATCTTCACGAATTCGCAGCAGGTGTGGCGCACGAACACCCGCGGGGACTACTGGGTGCTCGATCTCGCCGGCTGGACCCTCAAGAAACTCGGCGGGACCGGACCGACCTCCACGCTGATGTTCGCGAAATTCTCGCCGGACGGTGGCCGCGTCGGGTGGGTGCGCTACGGCGAGTACAACATCTACGTGGAAGACATCGCGAGCGGGAAGCTCACCCAGCTCACGCACGACGGCTCGCGCACGACGATCAACGGCACGTTCGACTGGGTCTACGAAGAGGAGCTCGGCCTGCAGGACGGCTGGCGCTGGAATCCCGACGGCCAATCCATCGCGTACTGGCAGCTCGACGCCACCGGCGTGCGCGACTTCCGCCTCTATAACGTCACGGACTCATTGTACGCGTTCACCGTCCCGGTCCAGTATCCGAAGGCGGGACAGACGAATTCCGCCGCTCGCGTCGGCGTCGTCAGTGCGGCGGGTGGTGCGACGCGCTGGATCAACAT
>JBOHSJ010000251.1:0-7494 GCA_050733035.1 Gemmatimonadales bacterium
ACCGCTACATGCACAGCCCCAACGAAATGGTGGCGCTGGAGGACCTCGATCGTGCCGCCGATTTGCTCGCCGCGTTCGCGCGCCGGCTCGAGCCCGGGATCGACTTCATCCCGCAATAGACAAAAAACAGGGCCCCGGCAGACTACCCGGGGCCCTGAGTTGGTCAGGAGTTACGTCTACCTATTGCAGCATCATGCCGAAGTGTCTCTGGTACCAGGTCAGGAACGGGCTCTCCAACACCTGGAACTGGTAGCCGGCGCCGTCGCAAGCGTCGCCGCTGAGCGGCTGCGTCCGGTTGTAGCCCGCTTGGCCTACGACGCAAACGCTCCACAAGTCGGACGTACCGAGTCCAGGGAACTGGTACTCGCCGTTTGCGTCGGACGTCGCCGACGTCACGAGCTGACCGTTCCAGAACAACTGCACGGTCCAACCCGCCATGCCCATCTCACCCGCGAACATGTCCTGACTGCCGCTGCCATCGACGTCCTCGTAGACGATGCCCTTTGACAGGTGAATACCTGACGGAGGGTGATCCGCGGGCGGCGGAGGAGGCGGCGGCGGCGGCGGAGGCGGCGGAGGCGCGTCCGCGCACTTCTTCTCCAGACCCGGTGGTACTTCGCGGCCTTCAGCACGGGCGCGAGCGATCGCTTCTCGATGCTCAGGCTTGCACTCGCTCTCCTCTTCCTGAGCCTGGAGGCGAGGCTTCGGTTTGCTACTACGGCCCTGGGCGCTCGCCACGTATGGCACGGCGAGCAGCGCGAGGACCGCGAGGATCACACGAAACGCTTTCATATTCCTCTCCTGACCGAGGCTAGGGTGCATAGAAACAGCGCATCCCACTTCGGCAAGAAGCGCACCGATGATGCCATTGCACACGTAAGTCGCTGAATTGGTGCAGCATAGACCATCAGCACGGCGAAAAACTGCCTCGTGCTGTCGTATGATTTATTGACGTTGTATTGTGCGGTTTTCCGGGCGATATGCAAGAGACAAAAAGGCAGCAAAAACTGCCCTACTTCCGCTTCAAATCGGCGAGTGCGGATTGAGCGGCCAAACGGACCTGTTTGTCGCCGTCGTCAGTGAGTCCTTCCAGTGTGCCGATCGCCGCGGGCGTCGCGGCGAGACGTAGCGCTTCGACGGCGGAGGCGCGCAGCGCCGCCGGCTTGCGACCGAACAAACGGCCACCCGGCTGGGCGAACTTGATGAGCGCCTGCACCGCCGCAGAACTCGCGATCCGGCCGAGCGCGAGAATCAGCTCCCGCTCGACGTTCTCATCTTCCTCTTCTTCCATCGCGACGACGAGCGGCATGGCGAGGGCGCTCGACTTGCGCCCACCGACACCCAGGGCCGCCTGCAGGCGAACCTCGGGGGACTTGTCTCGCAGCGCCCGGCGCAGCGGCTCCGCGGCCGCGCTCGACCCGATCTTCGCCAGAGCCAGCGCGACCGCCTTCCGGACGCGCTCGTCCTCGTGGGCGAGCTGCTGCGCCAGCGCCGGCACGGCGACATCGAGCCCGAGCTCGCCCGCCAACTCAGCGACGTTGCGGACGACGAACCATTGATGATGTCCCAGCATGTGAACCAGCTGGTCCGTGCCTTCCTTCATTCCCGTGAGCGCCATGAAAAGGCCGCGGCGCTCTTCGATCGTCGGTGCCGCGACGAGCAGATCGAGGAGTACCTCCACGCCATCCTCCCCTGCCCTGCGCAGGACGAGGAGGGCGGGTTCCCGGTCCGACGGATGATTCGCCACCTCGGCGATCGCTTCGAGTAACGCCTTGCTGTACATGCGCTTAAGGGCGATCGAGTATTGCCGCTTCCGCGTCGCGTCGGCCACCTGCTGCTCGGCCCGCACCACGCCGGCGACGATCGCCAGCGCCTGCGGCGTGCGATTGGACTTCATTGCCGTCTCGAGCTGGCGGCCCAGCACCGCCAGCAGCTCCCCGACATGCGGCCCTCCCGGTTTGTCCTGCAGCTCGGCGATCAGATCCTGCGCGGAGCGCGTGGCGGCGGCCGCCGGGGAAAACGTCGAGCCTTCGGCAGCCGCCTCCCGGACGATGGCGGGGACGTCAGGCGGGGGAGCCGCTTCATCTTGTGAACCCTTCGGGGTGCCTCGCGGCGGTACTGACGCTCCGTCCGTACTGGCCCCAGTTCGGGGAGTGGCCGGACCGGCAGGAACCGCCGGCGTTTCGATCATGAAGGACTGAACGGCGACGCTGATGCGTTTCGCACCGCTCGCATGCAGCCGGGCGGCGACATCCTCATCATGAGGTTGATCGGCGAGCAAGCGCAGCAGCTCGAACGTTTCGGCCAGGGGCGCGTCGGCGGGAATCCTTATCTCGGTCACAGAGTGTAACTCGAGCCGCTGCATCAACGAGTTGTACGGCCCGCGGTCTAACGCAGCGCCGTTGACGAGGAGGCCGGCGCTGTCCTGCGCCGCGATTGTCATTGGTTCCGCCTTCAGCAGGCCGACCAGGGTGCGGAACTGTGTCTTCTGTTCCTCTTTCGCTCCAGGATCGCGAAACAGGTCCAGAGTACGTGTGAACAGCGCCGCAAACTCCTGCGGGGTGGCCATGGGGAGGCTCAATCTATAGAGTACGCGATATGCTCGCACTCTTATTGCTCACAGCGGCCCTCGCCGGGCCGCAGCAGGACACGATCTCGCCGGCCGCCCGGCGCGTGCTCGACGACGTGCGCTTTCTTGCGGACGATCGGCAGGATGGACGCGGTGTCGGAACCGCGGGGCTGGAGCGCGCCGGCGCGTACATCCGCGACGGCTTCGCGCGAGCCGGCCTGCAGGCGTCATTCCAGGACTTCACCATCCCGCCGGACGCGCCCGCCGTCTTGCACAGCAACCTCGGGGGCAAAGCCGCGCGCAACGTCGTCGCTGTCATCCCCGGGACGTCCGCCGCTTTGGGTGGTGAAATCGTTGTGGTCGGAGCGCACTACGATCACCTGGGTCTCGGCGGCTTTGGCGCGCTCGACACCACGACCGCGGTGCACAACGGCGCCGACGACAATGCTTCGGGGACCGCGGCGTTGCTCGAGATCGGGCGCGTGCTGGCGAACCGCCGCCCGGCGCGGACCGTCGTGCTGGTCGCCTTCAGTGGCGAGGAATTGGGGACGCTGGGCTCGAGCTACTTCGCGCAGCACCCGCTGCCGCAGCCCATCGACTCGCTGTACGCCATGCTGAATCTCGACATGGTCGGGCGACTTCGGAACGCGCGCTTGATGGCACTCGGCGCCGCAACCGCCAAAGAATTCCCCGCCTTGCTCGATTCGCTCAACACGCCCGCCCGCTTCGATTTGCGCCCGTCCGGGGACGGGTGGGGACCGAGCGATCATGCCGTGTTCTTCGCCACCAGGCACCCTGTCCTGCACTTCTTCACCGACCTGCACGACGACTATCACCGCGCCAGCGACGACTGGGACAAGCTCAACATCGGCGGCATCGTGCAGGTGGCGCAGTTCGTGGCCGATCTGACGCTGGCGCTGGCGAATCGGCCGGGAGCATTGACGTTCGTGGACGCCCCCCGCCCGCAGGTCGCGGCTGGGGGATCGGGATACGGAGCGTACCTGGGCACGATCCCGGACATGAGCGGTGGCGGCGTCCCCGACGGGGGGGGCGTGCGCATCACCGGCGTGCGGGCCGGCAGCCCCGCCGAATCAGCCGGGCTTCAGGCGGGCGACGTGATCACCGCCATCGGCGTCAAGCGCATCGCCAATCTCTACGACATGACCGACGCGCTGCGCAGCCATCAACCCGGCGACACCGTGGTCATCGTGAGCAAGCGCGCTGGTGTCGAGCGTCGCGCGACGGCCGTACTCGGGAAACGCGCATCATGACCGCCACCAAAGTCGTGCGTGCGCTTCGGGCCGCGCACCTCCACGATGAAGGTCGTCAGGCGCTCCTCCAGCTGGCCTGCGAGCGAATTCGATCGTGGGGTCCGCCGTATACCTCCGTGTACGCGTACATGCTGCACGGCAACGAGCTGGAGTTGGAAGCCCACGCGGGACGCGACACCGAGCACACGCGCATCCCCGTCGGCAAGGGAGTCTGCGGGACGGCGGTCGCCGAGCAGCAGGATCAGAACGTGCCCGACGTGAATGCCTTGGGCAACTATCTCGCGTGCAACGCGTTCACCAGGTCCGAGCTGGTCGTGCTGATCCGGCGGGGGGATCACATCCTCGGGCAGATCGACATCGATTCCGACGTCCCTGACGGCTTTGGTGAGCGCGAGCATGCCGATGTAAAGGAAGTCGCGGACGCGCTCGCCGTTCTCTTGTAGTGCGGCTGTTCACGCGCCGGGTCGGCAGCGGTCCCCTGGTAGTAGTGCTCCACGGTGGTCCCGGCGCCCACCACGACTACCTCCTGCCCCAGTATGACCTCCTCGCCACCAAGCGCTCTCTCCTTTGTTACGACCAGCGCGGCGGTGGCCAGTCCCCCGTTCCGCGCGACACGCCGGTGGGATGGCGCGAGCACGTCGCTGATTTGCACGAGCTGCGAGCGGAGCTGGGCCTCGAGCGGGTGACGTTGTGCGGCTACTCCTGGGGCGGCCTGCTCGCGATCCTGTACTTCCTCGAGCATCCGGAGAACGTCGAGCGGCTGGCGCTCGTCTCGCCCGCGTCGCTCACGGTCGAGTATCGCCCGCAGTTCGAGGCGGAATTTGCACGCCGCATGGCGGCACCCCAGATCCAGCGGGAGCGCGAGGCGCTGCGCGCGAGTGGATTACGCGCGCGCGATCCGGCTGCCTACCAGCGCCGCGCGTTCGAGCTGTCGGTCGCCGGCTATTTCCGCGATTTCCATGACGCGAAGAATCTGACGCCCTTCCGGGTCACCGCGCGGACGCAGCAGGCCGTCTGGGATAGTCTCGGCGAATACGATCTCCGCCCCCGACTCCGAGACCTCGCATCCCGCATCTCGCTTCCCGCATCTCGCATTCTTCACGGCACATTCGATCCGATCCCGATCGCCGGATCCCGCGAGCTGGCTGAGATCATCCACGCGGACCTGGTCGAGCTCCCGGTCGGACACTGCCCGCACGTCGAAGCCACGGCCGAGTTCGTGCAGGCGCTCGACGCGTTCCTCCCAAAGCAGTGAGACCGACGCCGTTCGATTTCGCCTTCGGAGAAATCGCCCCACGCCGATTTCCAGCCATTCGCGAAGCGCTGGAGCAGGACGGGAAGACCGCTACCGACCGCGACAGCTTCACTCTCCTCGAGCCGGTTGGCCGCCTGTTGCGCGAAATCATGCCGGAGGACGGGGAGGGAGGGGGACCCGACGCGCTCGAGGCGCACGTGCTACTGCTGCATCATGCGTATCTGTTTTGGGCCGCCGAGGGACGTGTGTATCAAATCGGGGAGAGCATGCTGCGTCGCGCGGTCGCCGAACAACAGATCAGGACACGGCTGCGTCATCCCGCGCAGTATCTGCAGCTTCCCGAGCTGCGCGTCTGGGGCTCGCCCAACCCGGCGAGCCCGCCGGAGCCGCTGGACGGCATGTTCGTGAGCGCGGGGGGGGGCCCCGAGGCTGCCGCGATCGCAGTGCTGGCGATCTTCGGCATGCGTCCCGACCGGCCGGGATTCAGCGCGGTCGCCCTGGAGGGCCGCGCGGATCCGGACGATCCGAGCGCGCACGAAATCGAAATCGAGGCCGGCCGCGACGACGGCAGCGCCCCTTTCGGTCCGACCCTCGCCGGGGGGACCGAGGCCGGATTGTATTCCGTCGCCAATGCCGGCGAGCTGCTGCTGCTCACGTGCCGCCTGCTTCCGCTGCTAGATTCTGCCCCATCGCCATGAAGACTACGGCGCTGGCGCGCAAGATCATTGCGCGGCTCAAGCAAGAGTACCCGGACGCCACCTGCGCGCTGCACCATCACAGCGCGCTGGAGCTGGTCGTCGCCACGATCCTTTCGGCGCAGTGCACCGACGCGCGCGTCAACATGGTCACTCCGCACCTCTTTGCGAAGTACCGGACCGCGGCCGACTACGCCGCTGCCGATCCACGCGTCCTCGAGAAGGAGATTCAGTCCACCGGCTTCTTCAGGAACAAGACGAAGTCCATCATCGGAATGGCGCAGGCGTTGGTCGAGCGGCACGGTGGCGCGGTTCCGCAGACGATGGAAGAGTTGACCGCCTTGCCGGGCGTCGGCCGCAAGACGGCCAACGTGATCCTCGGGACCTGGTTCAGGAAGAACGAAGGCGTGGTGGTGGACACGCATGTTCATCGCCTGACCCGGCTGCTCAAGCTCACGCGCCAGGACGACCCGGTGAAGATCGAGCAGGATCTGATGGAGATCGTACCGCGGGACGACTGGACGTGGTTCTCACACACGCTGATCCTGCACGGCCGGAGCGTGTGCATCGCGCGGCGGCCGAGGTGCGCCGACTGCGTGATCAATCGGCTGTGCGCGAGCTCGCTGGTATGACCACCCTGGCGCCGGTGGATCGTGCCTCGCTGATCGCCACTCGACGCGACATCCACCAGCATCCCGAGCTGGGCTTCGAGGAGACTCGGACCGCCGGCCTGGTCGCTGAGCGGCTGCGCGGGCTCGACTATCAGGTCACACCCGGAATCGGCAAAACGGGCGTCGTGGCCCTAAAGAAGAAGGCCGGGGGTCGCTGCGTCCTGCTCCGGGCGGACATGGACGCGCTGCCGGTCGAAGAGGCGAACGCCGTCCCCTACCGGTCCAAGCATCCGGGCAAGATGCACGCCTGCGGTCACGACGGGCACGTCGCGATCGGCCTGGAAGTAGCCCGCCGGCTTGCGCCGCTCGAGCTCCCCGGCAGCGTGAAGTTCGCGTTCCAGCCCGCCGAGGAGGCGTCGAACGGCGCGCAGGCGATGATCGGGGACGGCGTGCTCGAGACGCCGGAGGTTCACGCGGCTTTCGGCATTCATCTCTGGAACGATCTGCCGGTCGGGACGATCGGCATCATGCCCGGACCGGTGATGGCCTCCGTGGATCAGTTCGAGATCGAGATCCTCGGGCGGGGCGGCCACGCCGCGGCGCCGCATCAGACGATCGATCCCGTGCTCATCGCCGCTCACGTCATCACAGGTCTCCAGAGCCTGGTGTCGCGGCGGCGCGACCCGATGGACGAGGTCGTGGTCTCCGTGACGGAAGTGCACGCGGGCCGGGCGTTCAATGTCATTCCCGCTCGGGCCGACCTGCGGGGCACCGTCCGCACGTTCGGCGGAAAATTCTGGCAGGACGCGCCGCGGCTGGTCGAGGAGACGGCGCAGGGGATTGCGAGCGCGTTTGGCGCACAGGCCAACGTGGATTACCGGCGCCTGAGCGCGCCGCTGGTCAATGACGCGAAGCTGAGCGCATTGATGAGTGACGCCGCTCGCGCTGTCGTGGGCGCGGGCAACGTGCGGACGGGAGTACGCACGATGGGCGGCGAGGACATGGCGTACTTCCTGGAGCGCGTGCCGGGGTGCTTCGCGTTCGTCGGCTCGGCGCCGCGCGGCGGCACCGCGTCACCACATCACAGTCCCAC
>JBOHSJ010000252.1:0-12617 GCA_050733035.1 Gemmatimonadales bacterium
GGCATCGCGCTCCCCGGCAACGGCTTCTCCTCCTACGTGATCGGCGTGATGCTGTTCGCGATTCTCGATCGTGGCTGGGCATTCGCCGCGATCGTGGCGCCGTTCGCGATGCTGGTGGGTGACGTGCTGCTCAGGCGGCTGCCGGTCCGCGCCGCGCTGGGCAACGCCGCTCATCTCACGGCGGGAACGACCTTCGTCGGCCTGATGTACGCGCGCATCGGCGGCGAGACGGGAGCGGCCGCACTCGCCGTCGACAACGTCGGCGCCGTGGCCATTACGATCGTCATCCTGCCCCTCATCGTGAACGGCACGTTCTATCTCGAGCTGGCGCTAGGCCAGACGATCGCCTGGGTGGACGCGCGCCTCACGCTGCGCTGGGAGTCGATCGTCTACCTCGTGTCGGCGGCGCTGGCGCTCGGTTGGCTCGCGCTGATCCATGCAACGCTGCCGGCCGGCCCGCGCGCGCTGCTCGTGACCGCGCTGGCGATTGCGACCGCCGGCAGTCTCCACGTGCTGCGCCTCGGCGTGCGCGCCGACGAGCTGCATCTGATCCAACGGCTCGCGCAGGTGATCGCCGCCGAGCTGACGTTGAGCCAGAGCTTCCAGAAAGTGCAGGAACTCACCCGCCAGCTCGTGCCGTGGGAGCAAATGGGGTTCGCGCGCTACGATCCGCGCACCCGCCAGATGGAGCTGGTGGCCGATACCGCGGCGCAGCCAGGCGCGTCGTTTCGCTTCGATTCCGATGCGGGACTCACCGGGGAGGCATTGCGGCTGCGGCGTCCCGTCGTAGCGCACGGGCTCGCCCGAGACCAAGTGGTCGTTCCCGGCGCGGAGACGCCCGGCTCCGAAATGCTCGTCCCGCTCTATCACGCAGGACAGCTCGTCGGGCTCTGGAGCGTCCGTCACTCCGATCCCGCGATGTACCGGCAATCGGACGGCGAGCTGCTCGAGCTGCTCGCCCCGCAGCTCGCGCTCATGGTGGCGATCGACGGCTCGCTCCGGCCGGTCACCGGCGCGTCCGACCAGACAATGCAGTACGTCCAGACGCTGACCGCCACGACAGAGCAGATCCACGCCTCCAGCGAGGAGGTCGCCGCGTCGGCGCAGCGCGCCAGTCACGGCGCCGGCCAGGCCGCGACGCTCGTGAGCACGGCGGCGCGCGAAGCGGGCCAGCTGAAGGACAGCGCCGCCGAGCTCGCCGCCGCGGGCGACCGTACCCGCGAGGCTGGATCGCAAATGGAAAAGACGGCGGAGCGCGTGCGCACCGGAACGCAAAGCGCCGTTCGGCAGCTCACCGATCTCGGGGTCACGACCGAGGAGAGCGCGGCGGAAGTCGGCCGGCTGCGCGATGTGGCGGCGCAGGTCGAAAAGTTCTCGGAGACGATCGGCTTCGTTGCGAACCAAACGAATCTGCTCGCGCTGAACGCGACAATCGAAGCGGCGCGGGCGGGGATTCACGGCCGCGGATTCGCCGTGGTCGCCGATGAGGTGCACAAGCTGGCGGAAGCGAGCGGCCGCGAGGCCCGCAACGTCAGCAAGGCGGTGCAGGACACCCGGCGCGCCCTGGACCGCGCCGCGCAGCTGATCGAGCGGATCCGCGGCGACCTGGGGCAAGTCGTCCAAAACTCAGCCGCGTGGGTACAAGATCTCGCTCGCATCGGCGAAGCCGCCGTCGAGACCGCGCGCGCCGGCAAGCAAGTCGCCGAGCTGGGACGCCACAGCGCCGAGCTGGCGAGCAAGATCACCGAGTCGCTTGGACAGGCGCGCACGGGCGCACAGACCTCGAGTCAGGAAGCTGAAGCCGTCGCGGCCGCGGCGGCGGAGCAACTGCGAGCGATCCAGGACCTCGCCCATGGCGCCACCGAATTGTCGGCCCTCTCCGAGCAGCTGGCTCAGGCACTCCGGTTCATCCGCGGGGGCAACGGTCATCCGTAGACTCGTCGTTGCCGCGGCAGCAATCCTCGTTGCGACAGGCGTGGGAAGCTGTAAGGACGGCTCGTCGCCGGGTGGATCAGCACGCATCGATTTCATCGCCGGGGCGATCGAACCGGTGCTAACGCGCGGCGAGCGCTTTGTCGTGGAAGGCCTGGGCTTCGGAGACACTGCCGGCACGGTGCTGTTCACGCGCGTGGGCGGCGGGACGATCGAGGCGGCCGTGGCCGACTCGGACTGGACGCCGTTCGCGATTACGGTCGTCGTCCCCGATTCCGCCGCCACGGGCCGCGAGGCACTCAGCGTCCAACCCGCGGGCGGGAGCGCGCTGATCGCCACGGTCCACATCCTGGCCCGGGTGCCGTTCGCTCCCGCTTCCTTGACCTGGGCGGCGCGCACAGGATTCCCCGGCGCGCCCGCCGGCATCGCACTCACCGCCGCCCAGTTTCCGGAGGCTGGCGGAGTGCTCAACACGACGCTCTACGCGGCCGGCGGCGCCGAGCCGCCGCAGATGATCCCCGATTCCGGCGTGTACGTCGCGCACGTGACGCCAGGCGGGGCAGGGACCATCGACGTCTGGGCGCGACAACGCGACACCTCCGACCAGACGCGCAGCCGCGTGTTGCCCGCCCCGCGCGCCTTTGCCGCGACGGTCGTCGCTACCCGCTTCAACTCGCGGTTCCGCGGGAGCGCCCTCTACGTCATTGGCGGGGTGGACACTGCTGGGCGGGCACAGGCCACCGTCTTCGGCGCCGACATCACCCCGGACAGCGTCACCGGGCGCTTCGTCACGCTCGAGCCGCTGCCCGCCCCACGCGCCGGCGCGCTCGCGGTCCTACGTCACGGCAGGATCTACATCATCGGCGGAACGGACGCCCTGGGGCGGCCGCAGACGTCGGTCTACATGGGGCGCATCGGTGTGGATGGCCACATCGACGGCTGGTATGTCCAACCACCCCTGACCGGCCCTCGCGCCTACGGCGGCGGAATCGCCCGCGGCGGCCGCGTCGTCGCGATCGGGGGAGTCGCCGACAGCGTGCCCGCCGGCGGCGGTCTGGCCCCGGGGACCCAACGGCTGGTGACCGGGGATACGGCGGCGGTCAGCCCGCTGACGGGATTCTTCACGGGCGCCTGGGGAACAGGACCGGCTGTGCTGCCGGAAGGGCGCTCGCAGTTCGTCCTGTTCGACCTCGATTCGACGGTGCTGGCGGTCGGCGGTGTGTACGCCGGCGCCGCGACGAACTCGGCGGAGACGGTCGCGGCATCCGTGTCCGGAGACTCGCTTGGCCCCTTCACGGGGCCGGTCGGCACGAACCGCATCGCCGACCTGGTTTGCGTCTCGGAACCCGCCGGAACGCTCGTAGGGGCGGCCGGAATCACGTGGCGAGAGGCGAATGGGACCCCCCGTGGCGTGCTGGTCGGTGGGCTGGATCTGGCTACCGGGGCGCGCCGAACCTGCTCCTGGGGTTTCTGAACGAGAGACCGACTATTAAAGTGGAGTGCCGCTAACCTTCGGGGAGAGACAATGCGCGCTCGGACGACCCTCCTGCTGCTCTGTCTCCTTGCCGTTCCTGCGCTGTGCGTCAGCCAGCATACCCATCAATTCGAAATCGGCGCATTCGGCTCATTTACGCGCTACGATCGCTTCTTCAATCTGGACAACCAGATCGGCGGAGGCGGGCGACTCGGCTATTTCTTCAGCTCGGCGCTCGCCCTCGAAGCCGAGCTCGGCTTTCAGCAACCCACACCGAAGAGCGGCGGCACCAACGCGTCACTGATGCTGTGGAGCGGCAGCCTGAGCCTCAACTTCGGCAACGAGCACAATCTCTTCTATATCCTCGGTGGTTATACGCGGCTCGCCTACGGAGATCATCCGGCGTACAGCTTCACCGATAATGGCTTCCATGGCGCAATCGGCGACCGGATCTTCTTCGGCGAGCGGATCGCGCTTCGCATTGAAGGACGGGGAATCTATTCGCCGAGCACCGGTTTTGCGGGCGGCGACTGGGCGGGACACATCGTCGGCTCCGTGGGCCTTTCCATCTTCACGGGCCCGAGCGCATACCGCGACGGCGACGGCGACGGCGTAGCGGATAAGCGGGATACGTGCCCCGGTACGCCCGCTGGTGCTGTCGTCGATCCACAGGGATGCCCGAGCGACTCCGACCGCGACAAGGTCTACAATGGTCTCGACGCCTGCCCCAATACAGTCGAGGGGGCGGAAGTCGATGCGCGCGGCTGTCCGAAGGACGCCGACGCCGATGGTGTGTACGACGGCATCGACAAATGTCCGGCGACGGCAACCGGGTCGCGCGTTGATGCGACGGGGTGTGCCACAGACGCCGACGCCGACGGCGTTCCCGACGGTCCCGATCAGTGCCCCAACACAGCCGCCGGCGCGACGGTGGACGCGAACGGCTGCCCGGTAGACAGCGACCGCGACGGCGTCCCCGATGGCATTGACAAGTGCCCCAGTACGCCGTCCGGCACCGAGGTGGATACGGCGGGATGCCAGCGCGCCTCGGATACAGATGGCGACGGCGTGGACGACACCAAGGACAAGTGCCCCGGCACCGCGTCAGGCACGCGCGTGGACGCGGCAGGCTGCCCCATCCTGTTCACGGAAGCGCGCACACCCGTCGTGCTGCGCGGTGTGACGTTCGAAACGGGCCGCTCCGCGCTGAAGCCCGATTCGTACACCATCCTCGACATCGTCGCGGCGTCGCTCATCGCGAACCCGGACATCAAGATCGAGATCGCGGGCCACACCGATATCACCGGATCCGCGGCGACGAACCTGCGCCTGTCGCAGGCGCGGGCCGATGCAGTGCGGGCGTATTTGGCGACCAAGGGCGTCGCTCCCGACAGAATGGTGGCGAGGGGCTACGGACCCGATCAGCCCGTCGCGCCCAACACGTCGGCGGCCGGCCGCGCGCAAAACCGGCGCGTCGAGCTGCGTCAGACAAACTGAGGCGGAGGCTAACGGTGAACAAGCTCGCCCCCATCCTTCTGGTGCTCTATTTCACTGGGCCTCGTTTGGAGGCTCAGTACGACCGCAAGTACGAGGTCGGGCTTTTCGGAGCATTCACGAAATACGACAAGGCCTTCAATCTCAGCGACAAAATCGGCGGGGGTGTCCGGTTCGCCTACGCGCTCACGCCGATGGTGGGGCTGGAAGTCGAAGGGCTGTTCCAATCGCCGCAGGACGTCGGCACGGTGCACATGGAGCCGCTCATCGGGAGCGGCAGTCTCGTGGTGAACGCGCTGAACGCGAGCCGCATGTCGGTTTACGTCCTCGGCGGCTACACGCTGCTCGATTTCGGCAATTCGAACCCGTACCGCTTTACCGATGGCGGCTTCCATGGCGGCGCGGGCGCGAAATTCTACGTGAGCTCGCGGTTCGCCCTGCGCTTCGAGGCGCGCGGCATTTACTCACCAGACACCAAGAGCACGTTCGGCCCGACGAAAGCCACGCACCTCGTGGGGTCGGCCGGGCTGGCCTTCTTCCAGGCCGGCGGCACGCCGGCAGGCGACGCCGACAAGGACCGCGTCTCGGACAAGCGCGACGCATGTCCCGACACTCCCCTTGGCGCAACTGTGGATACCCGTGGCTGTCCGGGTGACGCCGACAGCGACGCCGTGCTCAACGGCATCGACAAGTGTCCCGATACACCGGCGGGTGCTACGGTCGATACGACCGGCTGTCCACACGACCAGGACGGCGACAAGGTGTTCGACGGGATCGATCAATGCCCTGACACGCCCGCGGGTGTCACCGTCGACGCGCGGGGCTGCCCCCCCACCCCCGGCGATTCCGACAGTGACGGCGTCAACGACTTGCTCGACAAGTGCCCAGCTACACCGAGCGGCGCGACGGTCGATTTCAACGGTTGTCCCATTGACTCGGACCAGGACACCGTCTGGGATGGTATCGACAAGTGCCCTGACACGCCGCTGGGAGCCACGGTCGATGCCAACGGCTGCCCGTCGGACGCCGATGGCGACAAGGTGTTCGACGGCATCGATCGTTGCCCCGACACCGCTCCCGGGACGCCCGTGGATTCGTTCGGCTGCCCGGCGGATACCGACAAGGATGGCGTCGGGGACGGCTTCGATAAGTGCCCGAACACGCCACCGGGAACCCAGGTGGACGCGACGGGTTGCCCGCTCGCGAAGGACACCGACGGCGACGGCGTGATCGATCCGCAGGACCGGTGCCCGAACACGCCGGCGGGATCGCGCGTGGATCAGTTTGGATGCTTGATCCTGTTCGAGGAGCGCGCCCCGGCGCCTCCCGGAGCACCGGCGCAGCCGCGGCCGACGCTCATCCTCCAGGGCGTGAACTTCCAATCGGGCCGCTCGGTGCTGACGACCGCGTCGTATGCGGTGCTCGATCAAGTGGCGGCTTCGCTGGTCGCGAACCCCGAGATCCGGATCGAGATCGCCGGATACACCGATTCCACGGGAAGCCGGAGAATGAATCTGGGGCTCTCCCAGGCGCGCGCGATTGCGGTGCGGACGTATCTCGCGCGCAGGGGCGTCGCTCCGATGCGTATGCGGGCGACGGGATACGGAGCGTCTGGATACCTCGCGGACAACAAGACCGCGGAAGGGCGAGCGATGAATAGACGGGTCGAGTTGCATAAGCTGAACTAGGACAGGCAACAGCTCGACGCACAGACGCACAGCGGTTTGTAGGAACCAGGGGTCAGGACAACACCGTTTGTCCTGGCCCCTTTTGACTGTTTACCGCGGTGCGTCTGTCCAACTAGTTTTTGCATGTCCTGCTGGTATTTTTGCTCGCCCCGATACCCGAGCCTTCTATGCGCGTTCGCCTTGCGTTGATCACCGGCATCCTCTTCCTCCCTTCATTGCTTCAGGGCCAGTCTCGTCCGTGGCAGTCCACCGACTACTACAAGCTGACCGTCGTCAGCAACCCGGAGCTATCGCCGGACGGACGGCGGGTGGCGTTCGTAGTCACGACCGTAGTCGAGGACAAAGACCGGCGGCACAACGAGATCTGGATGGCGACCACCGATGGCTCGGCGGGGGGGGCGGGGGGGGTGGGGGGGGCGCCGTTCCGCTACACCAGTCCGTCCACTGAAGCCTCGAACCCCAACTGGTCGCCCGACGGCTCGCTGCTCGCGTTCTCCAGCAAGCGCGAGGGGTCGGACGGCGACATCTGGTTCCTGCGCACGGCGGCGCCGGGTGGCGAAGCGTTTCAGATCAAGGGCGTGCACGCGATGCCGCTGTTCTCAGCCGACAGCAAGTGGCTGGTCTACTCGTGGCGCGGCGAGGAGCCGGACAGCCTGAAGAAGGAAACGTGGCGCAACCGGGTCTCGCCGACAGCCATCACGCGCGGGGCCGATGTCAAGCGATTCGACGGCCGAGTCTACACATCGATTCCGGTCGTGGGTGACGAGCGCGGGTACCTGCCGCCGCGTGAAACGCGGCGGCCGAGCCACCTCTACCTGGTCCCCATCGCCGGCGGCGCACCGCGCCAGCTCACGAGCGGCGAGTTGAGTCAGACCTCGCCCGCCTGGTCGCCTGACGGCCGGACGATCGCGTTCGAGCAGGACACGAGTGAGAATCGCGAGGTGCGCGATGACGGATGGCCCGCACTGTTCCTCTTCACGCTCGCCGACAGCACGATTCGCGCGTTGCCCACCGGTGTCCCGCAGAGCAGCAGTCCGGCCTGGTCGCCCGACGGGCGCACGATCGGGTTCGTCTGCTCCAAGGGCCGGGGAATGGAGAATGACATTTGCGTGGTCCCGGTTGCCGGAGGCACAGCGCGGAACCTCACCTCGGGATGGAACCTCGATCCAAGCAGTCCCACGTGGTCATCCGACGGCAAGACGGTGTACTTCAGCGCCGAGACCAACGGCAACGTGCATCTGTTTTCGGTAGCAGTCGCCGGTGGTCCGGTGCGTCAGGTCACGAGCGGCGAGCGGCAGCTGCGCGGGTTCACGACGAGCGCGGACGGGCGCATGCTCGCCTACACGTCCAGCGACATCACGCACGGGACGGAATTGTACCTCACCGCGCTTGCGCGCGGTCCGGAACGGCGGCTCACGTCATTCAACGACTCGCTCTTCAAGCAGGTCACGCTGATTCCGGCGGACACATTCTGGTTCAGCGGCGTAGGTGGACTGAAGATCCAGGGCTGGCTGATGAAGCCGTACGGTTACCAGCCGGGTAAGACCTACCCGCTCGTGCTCTCCATTCACGGCGGGCCGCACTCGAATTACGGCAACGTGCTGTTCCCGGAATTCCAGATGCTCGCCGGCCAGGGTTACTGGATGTTGTTCACCAACCCGCGCGGCTCGAGCGGGTACGGCCATGCATTCACGTTTGCGACGCGCGCGCGCTGGGGCATGGAGGATTACCAGGATCTCATGCAGGCCGTAGACGTGGCGATTGCGCGGGTGAAGGGCGGCGTGGATACGACGCGGATGGCGGTGCTGGGTGGATCGTACGGCGGATTCATGACCAACTGGATCGTCGGGCACACGAATCGGTTCCGTGTCGCCCAGACCGACCGGTCGATCTTCAACTGGTACTCCTGGTACGGCTCGTCCGACGCGCAGGGACTCACGGACTACGAGTTCAACGGCGCGCCCTGGGAACGCGATTCCCTCTACCGCGTCCTGTCGCCGATGACGTATGCCAACAACATGCGCACGCCGATGCTGATCGTGCATTCCGAGGACGACAAACGGACGCCGATCACGGATGGGGAGCAGCTCTTCATGTCGCTCCGCAAACGCGGCATTCCCGCGGAATTCGTGCGCTATCCGCGATCCTTCCACGGGTTGTCGCGCACCGGCCCACCGTGGCTGCTGGTGGACCGCCTGGAGCGGATCCGCACCTGGTTCGCGCACTGGATCGGGACGGGTGCGGCCGCACTGTCGGTGACGACCACGAGCCAGCATTGATGCTGCGGCGAAGCGCGCTTCTGGCGCTGGCAGGCACATTGCTGGCGTGGCCGTTGCTCGCCCAGCGGCCGAGCACTCGCCGCCCCGCACCGCCGGCGATCCCCACACCGCGTTCGATTCTCGGCTTCGAGCCCGGTGAGGACCGCAAGCTCGTGGAATGGCCGGTGCTGGTGCGCTACTTCGAGGCGCTCGCCAAGGCCAGCGATCGTGTCGAGTACCGGGAGCTGGGCAAGACCACGCTGGGCGCACCATTCATCGCACTGGCGATCTCGAGCGCGCAGAACTTGCGGCGGCTCGATTACTACCGTCAAGTCAACGCCGGGCTCGCCGACCCCAGAGTGTTTCGCACCAGCCGAGCCGCACGGGACGCGCTGCAGAACGGCAAGACGATCGTGCTCATCACGTCGAGCATCCATTCGACGGAAGTCGGCGGCCATCTGTCGCCCGTCGCGCTCGCCTACCGGCTCGCGACGGACACAGGCGCCACGACGCGCGCGATTCTCGACAACGTGATTCTCTGGCTCGTGCCGTCGCTCAACCCCGACGGCGTGACCATCGTGTCGCGCTGGTACAACCGCACGCTGGGGACAGCCGCTGAGGGAACGTCGCCGCCCGAGCTGTACCACCATTACACCGGCCACGACAACAACCGCGATTGGTATGCGTTCACGCAGGTCGAGACGCGCCTCACAGTCGATTCGCTGCACAACGTGTGGCACCCGCAGATCGTGCACGACATCCATCAAATGGGTTCCGACGGCGCGCGGCTGTTTCTGCCGCCCTATCTCGATCCGGTCGAGCCCAACGTCGATCCGCTGCTGGTGGACGGCGTGAACGCGCTCGGCACCACGATGGCGTGGGAGCTCGCCGGCCAGGGCAAGACCGGCATCTCGATCAACGCCACGTACGACGCCTGGACTCCGGCCCGGGCCTACCAGCACTACCACGGCGGCGTGCGGATTCTCTCCGAGACCGCGAGCGCCGATCTCGCGTCGCCGGTGGACGTCCCGTTCGACCGGCTCCAGGCGCGGTCGCGCGGGTTCATCCCACGCGAGCGCTCCTGGAACTTCACGAACCCATGGCGCGGCGGGCGCTGGACGCTGCGCGACATCGTTTCCTATCAGACCGAGGGCGCGTACGCGCTGCTCGCGCAGGCAGCACGGGAGCGCGAGCGCTGGCTCGCGAACTTCTTCACGATTGAAACGCGCGCGATCCGCGGGTGGCGGGAATGGCCCTACGCCTACGTCATTCCCGCGCGCCAGGACTCCGTCGCGCTCAGCGCCATGCTCGCGATTCTGCGGCGCGGCAGCGTCGAGATTCGCACGGCGCTGCAGTCGTTCTCGCTCCAGGGCCAGCGCCTCAACGCCGGGACGTACGTCATCGTGTTGCGGCAGCCCTACGCGGCATTCGCGAAGACGCTGCTCGAAGTGCAGCGCTATCCCGATCGCCGTCAATATCCCGGCGGACCGCCGGAGCGGCCGTACGACGTCACTGCGCACACTTTGCCGCTGCTGATGGGCGTGCACGCGCTCGTGGCGAATGATTCGCTGCGCGTCCCTTTGTCGTCGCCGATAACGCCGCGTCTGGTCGCGGCCACGCCTCCTTTCCGCGGTACGGAGAAGGGCACGGGAGATGACGACTTCGGTCGCGACGTCCCCCGCATCGGCCTCTACAAGTCCTATGACGCGACGATGGACGAGGGCTGGACGCGCTGGGTGTTCGACAACTGGAAGGTGCCCTCCACATCGCTCGTCGACTCGGTGGTGCGCGCGGGCAAACTGCGCGAGCAATTCGACGTCATCGTCCTGCCCGACCAGTCGCCGCGCGAAATACTGGAGGGCCTGCCCCGCCGGTATCCGGCACCCTACGCCGGGGGAATCGGCCCCGACGGCAGTGAAGCGCTGCGACAATTCGTGGTGGACGGCGGGACACTCGTCGCGCTGAACGAAGCAAGCCGATTCGCGATCCAGGCATTGCTGCTGCCGGTGCGCAACGTGCTCGAGGCGGTGCCGGACGAGGACTTCTACGCGCCGGGTTCGATCTTCCGCCTCGAGCTCGACACGGCGAACGCAGTCGCGCGCGGCATGCCGCGCGAGACCATCGGCTGGTTTCAGGGCGGGCCGGCATTCGAGACCCTCGACACGACGGTGTCGCGCGTCATCGGGCGCTGGCCCGAGGATCCCGCGCGGGTATTGCTCTCCGGCTGGGTGCTCCATCCCGACCGTATCGCCGGAAAAGCCGCAATTCTCGAGGTGAAACAGGGAGAGGGCCGCGTCATCTTGTTCGGGATGCGGCCACAGTATCGCGGCCAGAGCATCGTCACTTACCCATTGCTATTCAACAGCTTGCGGCTGACACCAAGGCCATGAGGTGTTAATCCTTGCCGAGCCGGGGGTCAGTTTCCTATGTTGGTTTCCCCTATGAAGTTGGCTCGGCTGACCAGCGCATTCCTGCTCTGGGCCGCGATCACAAGTCGCGGCCTTTTTGCCCAGCAACTGCCTTCATCGCCCGACAGCATGCAGCTGCGCGGTGTCGAGCTGCGTTACATCCTGCCCGAGCCGTTGTTCGATAACGGACCCGCCACGCCGCCGGTCAAGGCGTTGTACGTCAACGCCTGGGCGTTTGGGGGAAGCAAGCTCGCGCAGTTGGTGCATCTCGCCGACTCCACCGAGATCAATGCCTTCGTCGTAGACGTGAAAGACGACACGGGCTGTCTGCTGTATCCCTCTGAAGTCAAAGTCGCACAGGATATCGGCGCGACGCGCTGTGTGCGCACCCGCGACGTGAAGTCGCGGCTCGACACGCTGCACGCGCACAACATCTATGCGATCGCGCGCATCGTCGTCGCCAAGGATCCGCTACTCGCCGAGCACCGGCCGGGGTGGTCCGTGCAGCATCGGGATGGCGGGTTGTGGCGCGACCGGATCGGCAGCGCGTGGGTGGACGCGTACAACGACTCGGTGTGGATCTATGCCGCCCAGCTCGCGGAAGAGGCCGTGCGGCTCGGCTTTGCGGAAGTGCAGTTCGACTACGTGCGCTTCCCGGACGAGCCGAAGGAAGCGATGGCGCTGGCGATCTTCGCCGCGCGCCGCCGCGGGGAGACGCAGCGCGAGGGTGTGCAGGCCGGCATCGCGATTCTCGCCAATCGCATTCAGCAGCTCGGCGTGCCGATCACGTTCGACATCTTCGGGCTGACGTCTTCCGCCACCGGTGATCTCGGCATCGGCCAGGTGTGGGAAGACTTCGTCACCGTCGCCGACGTCGTGCTTCCCATGATCTATCCGAGCCACTACTACCGCGGCAGCTATGGGCTGGCATGGCCGAACGCGGAGCCGTACCGCGTGGTGCGCAACGCGCTGCGCGAAGCGATCGAGCGCTCACGCCCGCTCGGGAAGGCCGCCACGATCCGTCCGTTCCTGCAGGCGTTCACCCTGGGCCGCCGCAAACCTCGCTACACGCCGCACGAGATTCGCGAGCAGATCCGCGCGGCGGAAGACGTCGGTATCTACTCGTGGGTGCTGTGGAATCCGCGCAGTGTGTACCAGCGTGATGCGTTGCGGCCCTACCGCGTGACGGCGGCGGCCGCGAGCGCGACCGCACAGCCGTAACCCTCGTCTAATTCGCGCCGGAGAGGACGCTCCCCGGCTCCCATTCCGTGATGTAGCCCGTGATCGCCGAGGCGGCGACGGTGTAGGGGTTTGCCAGATACAGGCGGCCCGGACCGGAGCGGCCCGGAAAATTGCGATTGAT
>JBOHSJ010000253.1:0-2566 GCA_050733035.1 Gemmatimonadales bacterium
ACCGTAGTCCAAAGGCGCGCCGCCACGCAGCACCTTGGGGCTCGTGGCTTCGCGTGTCCATCCGTTGGGAAGAATCGAATCGTTCCCCACGACACCGCCGTGCAACATGAACAGGCCGAATCGGCCGTAGTCGCGCAACGTCGCATTGAACCCGCTCCCGCCGATCTCAACGCCATCCGGCGAGTCGAGCCACCACGTCGCGTCGGACTCCATCCCGACTCTGCTCCAGATGCGCTCGGACAAATACGACGCCAGCGGCTGCTGTACGGCGCTCCGCAACACCTCCGCGGCGACTTGCGTCTCTCCAGTGCTGTAGTTGTTCAACGTGCCCGGCGGAGCCGCCCGCGGCAGGCTCTTCATCACGGCCATCGCCGAGGCGCGGCGCTGAGCGATCTGGGCCTCGAGGAGCCGCCGCCGATCGGATCTGGGGTCGGTGTACGTCTCGTTCCACCCTACGCCCGACGACATCATCAGCACGTCGCGCACCGTGACGCCCTCGTACGCGCTCCCCGCGAGCCCCGGCACGTACCGCGTGACCGAGTCGGAGAGCGACGCGATCGAGCCCTGCTTCAGGGCCGCGCCGATCAGGGTAGACGTGATCGACTTGGCGACGGACATGGACATCCATCGGGTGCGGGCGGAATTGCCGAAGCGG
The DNA here is from genome assembly GCA_050733035.1 of Gemmatimonadales bacterium. Taxonomy (GTDB): domain Bacteria; phylum Gemmatimonadota; class Gemmatimonadetes; order Gemmatimonadales; family GWC2-71-9; genus 20CM-2-65-7. Next base: position 656 of record JBOHSJ010000253.1, read on the forward strand.
TAGCGCTCCAGCGTGACGCGGCCGTCGTCCAGCACGAGCAGCGCGGTGACGCGGTTCAGCTCGAGGTAGTCGTCGAGACTGTAGCGCTTGCCGCGATCCATGAATTCGACATCGCCGAGTGGAGTCGCCGCGGCGACCAGCGGCAGCGGGTGCGGGGAGCGCGACACGGTGCGCGACGGGAAGAGCCGATCGATGTTGCGGAAGGTGTTGATCGCCAGGTCGGACGGTAGCGCGCCATCGTAGATCTGGCGCACCGTCCCGATCGGCTCGCTGCGGTGCGGATACGGCTGTTGTGCCGTGGCCGCCAGCAGCGCAGCCGATAGCAACGCGCTAGGCGCCACGCCCGTACGCCTCGGCATAATCGGCGATCGCCGCCGTGACCACCTTCAAGGCGTGCGCGCGACCATACACGCGCTCGATCGTTACCGAAGCGGGACGGTCGGGGACGAGCTTGTAGGTCTCGAAGTAGTGCCGCAGCCGCTCGACGAGCACTTCAGGCACATCCTTGATGTCGCCCGCCGAGCCGTACACGTAGTCGTTGTCGAGCACGGCAATGATCTTGTCGTCCGCGTCGCCGCCGTCCACCATCTGCAGGCCGCCCACCACCTTCGCGCGCACCAGGATCTCGCTCTTCGCGATCGGCCGTTCCGAGAGGACACAGATGTCGAGTGGATCGCCGTCGCCTTTCTTGGACTGAGGCGACAGCTCGCGGAGCCGCTCGGCGCAGTAGGTCCGCGGAATGAATCCGTACAGTGCGGGCGGCTGCGAGGAGCCACGCTGCGGGCGATCGACGCGTAGGTATCCGGATTGCTTGTCGACTTCGTATTTCACGAGATCGAACGGGGTGATCTCGATGAACGCGTAGAGGAGACCCGGCGGCTCGGGGCCGATCTCGAGGCCGTGCCAGGGGTGCGGGCGAAATTGGCTGACGTTCTTCACTCTGTCCTCAGAACGCCGCGACCGTCACCGTCGTAGCCCGCAGCAAGGACTGGGGCCGCGGTGTCAGAGGGTCCCGACGCAGAGTCGCAGCTGGCAGCGACCCCGGCCACGAGCAGACCGCGGATGATCGACCGCGTCAGTGAGCTCTCCTCGGGCGCGCGACTTTACCGGGTGAGACGAGCTTCCAGAACTGCGCCTCTCCGATGACGGTCACGCGGTGACCCATGCCGGCCAGCCGTTTGATTTCCATCAGCTTGAGGCCGGCGTCCTTGCCCGCGATCTGAAGCGCGTTGGGCCGCCCACGCACGAGGATGTCGGTCGTCGGTCCGGGGCTGCGTTGAAAGATGGCGCCGGAGCGCGTGGCCGCGGCGATCGCATCGCGCCGCGGCCGCTTCAGAAACCCGGTAAACGACACGCGCCGTCCCTTGAGGCTCTTCACTCGGCCCGCGTGGAGCTGTTTCGTGGGTTTCTCGAGCGCGGCGATCAGCTCGCCCGCCGACTCGTAGCGCTTGCCGCGGGCGCCGAGGCAGCGGTGAATGACTTCCTTGAGGTGATCACTGCAGGGAAGCTTGCGGACGTCGCGCGTGCGCATCGGGCTGTGCACGTCGCCGCGCAGCAGCATCGCGATGAGCTGGCCGACTTGATAGACGTCGTCGCGCTGCTGCCATTTGCGCACCTTGCCCCAGGCGATTTCGGTCGGCGCTCCCAGAGGGTTGAACGCGTCGGCGGTGACGCCGCCGCGGCTCGCCTGGTGGGTCGCAATGCCAAAGTCCCCGAGCTTCAGGCATTCGTTCTCGCACACAAAGACGTTGAACGGCGTGAGGTCGCGATGGAGCGCCTGCCCGCGATGCAACACGTTCAACGTCTCGAGAATGGCGGCGATCTCGCGGCGGACGAATTTCTCCGGCTGCCCGCCTTTCCCCGTGAGCCACGTGCTCAGGTCACCGTGCTCGGCGTACTCCATGACGAGGC
>JBOHSJ010000254.1:0-2562 GCA_050733035.1 Gemmatimonadales bacterium
GCTCCCTCCCGTCCCAGAGCGCGAAGGCAAACATGCCGTTGAAGCGCTTGACCGCGTCGCGCACGCCCCACGCGCTCACGGCTCCGAGCAACACCTCCGTGTCCGAGTGGCCCCGAAAGCGCTGCCCCAACGCCTCGAGCTCTGCCCGGAGCGCGCGGAAGTTGTAGATCTCGCCGTTGAAGACGATGACGTAGCGCCGGCAGGCCGAGGGCATCGGCTGATGCCCGAGCGGCGAAAGGTCCAGAATCGACAACCGCCGATGACCGAACGCGATCCCCGCTTCGGCGTCGATCCAGGCGCCGCGATCGTCGGGCCCGCGGTGCTGCAACGCCGCCGTCATGCCCTCGAGGATCTGTGCGGCGGGTTCCGCCGCGATGCCTCCAGGCCGCAAGAATCCGGCGATGCCGCACATGTCAGCGCTCCTCAGATCTCACGAGCCTGGCGGCCAACGTAATACCGATACGGGCCGGGTAACAGAGTCCGCGCGACTCCCTTAAGCCGCCGGACCAGCAAGGCCCGCTCCCAGCCGCGGAAGCCTGCTAGCTCTCCAATCCGGAGCGCACGCGTCGTGGCTTTCGGGCAGAATCGTCCCAGCACCCAGCTGCCGGCGACGGACTGGGGAGCGAGCGTGGGCTCGGAGGTGAACAGAAACCGGAGTCCGGCGACTCCGGCGGACTCGAGCACCAGCGGCGAGATGTCGCCCCCCGGCACGGACGCCACCGTGCAGGGCTCGCCCAGCAGGTCTGCGAGCCGATCGCGGCTCGTTTGCCACTCGGTCACCATCTGCGCCAGCGTTTGCTCCCGGAAGATGTCGGGATGGGTGTGAGAGTGGCTGCCGATGACGTGCCCGCACCGGCGGATGTAGCGGATCCCCTCGGCGTTGAGGAAGGTCCGCGCTCCGATGCGATCGGTGATGATGAAGAAATGGCCCAACCAGCCTCGACGGGACAACTCGTCTGCCACGTGCAACGCGCTCCGGCCGCCATCGTCGAAGGTCAGCAGCACATGCCGGCCCGGCGCCGTCAGATCGATCGCCGTTACGAGTTCGGGGCGGAGCGGTCCGATGGCGATCGCGTCGAGGTGTTGGCGGAAGGCCGCCCGCCCCAACGTGTACGCCGCAGCGCCGGGGCGCTGCAGGCCGGATTCATGCGGCTGGTCCGCAACGTCGTGGTATGCGAACGCTGCGACCGTCACAGTCTCGGGCCTCAGCGCGACAGCGGCAGCTCGGCGCGCCGAGCTGTCCGTCCGGCCCCCGGTGCGAGCTGGGCGGCGCCCTTGAGAAACCCGAACCCATAACTGAAGTGCAGGACGGGAAAAACGAGCGCGAGCGCCGCGGCTGCCGGCAGCCCGGCCTTACGACCGGCGGCGAGTGAGCTTGCCAGCGTGCCCAGCAGGTAGGCGCTGCCGATCGCGCCCAACAGCAGGCGTGCCGCCTCCAGCCAGGGGCTCATGATCGCCGTTCCGGCCAGCGCGAGCACGAAGGCGGATGGGACCAGCTGCCGGAACGTCATCACGAGCCCGAGTTTGCGAATCACGAAGGGTTTCGAATAGCCGTACTGATACGCCATACGCGCGACCTGTCGCAACGAGGCCCTCGCGTAATAGTGGCACACGACGTTCGGTACGAGCAGGATCCGCCCGCCGCACTGAATCAGTCGGGCGTTGAACTCGCTGTCCTCGTCCAGCGCCGCTTCGTCGAACAAGCCCACCCGCTCGAACGTCTCCCGGCGGCAACAAAAGAAGGCGACGGTATCGACCCAGCGCGGTTTCCGGACGCCGATGCGGAAGAGGGAATTCCCAACTCCGAACGGGTGCGACATCCCGATCGCGATCGCTCGGGCCATGATCGTCTGGTCGGCGGGCACCGTGACCAGCACGCCCCCGACGTTGCTCGCGCCGGTTTCCAATAGCGCGGCGACGAGGTCGCTGATGTAGTTCGGCGGGTACACGACGTGCGCGTCCATGCGCACCAGGATCTCCCCCCGGGCGGCACCGATGCCGATGTTGAGGGCGACCGGCTGAATGCGCCTGGGATTGTCCAGCATCCGAACGGCGGCATGCCGCGCGACGTAGTCCGCCAGAATCGGGCGCGTGCCGTCGTCGCTCCGACCGTCAACCACAAGGATTTCCAGCGCATCGCGCGGGTACGTGCTCGCGAGAATGGAATCCAGGCACCCCGCAATGAAGCGCGCTTCATTGCGGCAGGGTACGATGACCGTCACCATCGGTCTCGTCATGAGGCCTCAAGCACCGGTCGTGGCGTGGCCGGGCGATCTCGCTTCCGCGCAAACCGTGTCCGGAGCAGTCCGAGCAGCTGGCCGATTCCCTGAACCCATTCGCCTACCGCAGGCCAGCGGTCGTCCGAGCTCCATGTCTCGCTCCGAGTACCGGGCGGCTGCGGCCCGAGGACTTCCCGCAGTCCGGCAGCGACGCTTGGATACGGGTCGGAGAATCCGGGCGGTGGGCCAGCCGCGATATAAAGAAGGCGCTTGACGTCGCCCCAGAGCCAGCGGCTCGTCACGCCAGTCTCGTAGTCTGACGCGGGCTGGACTGGCGCACCGC
>JBOHSJ010000255.1:0-6750 GCA_050733035.1 Gemmatimonadales bacterium
GCGTAGACTCCCGGTCTTCGCGTGTAAGTGATGTCGCCGTAACATCGCGGGCGTAATTCAGGGGTAGAATGCCAGCTTCCCAAGCTGGACGTCACGGGTTCGAATCCCGTCGCCCGCTCTGAATGAGAAACTGACTCGAGGGGACCACCGACACGGCTGGTCCCCTTTTTGCTTTTCCGTATTATGAACCTCTCGAAAAGGCTCTATGCGCGCGCTCCACGCCGTCGCCACGATCGCCATCGGCAGTTTCGCCGTGTCCACCGCGACACCGCTCCGTGTCCTCCGGGTCACACCAACCAGTCCCGCCTCCGCTACCGCCGCCGTCTCCGTGACGTTCGACCGCCCCGTCGCGGGATCGCTCGACGCCACGGTCGATCCCAAACGGATTTTTACGATTGCCCCCGCGGTGCCCGGGCGGCTGGAATGGCGCGATCCGATCACGCTCCGGTTCACCCCCGCGGCGTCGCTCGATCCGGGTACCGAGTACACCGTGACGATCAGCAACGAATTCGCCGCGATGGACGGCAGCCGCCTCGAAGGACCGTATCGCTTCACGTTCCGGGTACACGGCGCCGTGCCGATCGAAGGCGCGCCTGCGGGTCCCAACCAGGCGGCGCAATACCTCAAGCCCGATGCGCAGTTTGAAATCGTGTGGAGCACGCCCGTCGATCTCGGTGAAGCGAGCAAGCGCGTCTACATCGAGCTTGACCGCAATTGCGCCGGGAGGGGCGGTAGTCCCATCGTGCGGCTCAAGGCGGTCTCGCAACGTCCCATCACGGACCAGGACTCGTGGCGCTATCGTGAGGCGGGCGGCTGGCAACGCGACCGCGGCGCGGACGCCCTGCGGCGCGTCGTGCGCCTGTCACCCGTCGAGCCGCTCCCCAAGGCGTGCAGTGGCCTCCTGGTAGTGCCGTCCGAGCTCGACGAGGAAAGCACCAGCTCCTATCTGCGCTGGCGTATCGCGACGTATGGGCTGTTTCAGCTGATCATGGCGACCTGCGGATACAGCCGCAGCTGTCCGACCGGCAACGCCCGCGTGGAGTTCTCCACGCCCGTGCGCGGCGCCGATCTGCTCCGCGGCGTGCACTTCCTGCCGCGCACCCCGTTCACGATCCAGGACACGAGCGAAGAGTCGGCCACCTGGACACTCGAAGCGTCATTGAAGCCGCGCACGGGATACGCCGTTGTGGTGGACACGCTGGTGCTACGCGACGTGTTCGGCCAGAAGCTGACGGGCAACCCCGTGAAGGTGTTCGCCACCAGCGGCTATGACCAGGCCGTCTCCTACGACTACGGCATGATGCTGGTGGAACGGAACGGTTTCCGCACCTTCCCGGTGCGTCATGTCAACGTGGACACGTTGATCGTGACCACCGCCGCCGTTCCGGAGAGTCTCGAGGCATTTGCACTCCGCGCGCCCCCCTGGGGCCTGGCGGAGGTCTGGACGCGGCTCCAGCAGAGCGCGACGACACGGACAGTCGTGGTCCAATCGCGCCGCGATGTCCCCCTCGTGAGCGTCGTGCGCGCCCCCCCCGGACCCCCAACGCTCAGCGCAGTGCGCATCACGCACCCCGGCGTCTCTCGCGACCAGTGGCGCCGCGGTCCGCCCGTCGCACTGCTGCAGACGACCGACCTCGGTGTGACCGCGCGCGTCGGCGAAGAAGAAGCGGCCATCTGGGTCACCGGCGTGCAGGATGGCCTGCCGAAGTCCGGTGTGGAGATCGAGCTGCGCGGACCGACCGGCCAGGTCCGGGCGCGCGGCGCGACGAACGCGCAGGGCCTCGTCCGCCTCGCCGGCCTGCGTCAGAGCGGCGGCGCTGATGAGGAGCAACGGGGGTTCGCGGGTTACGTGTCCGCGCGACTCGGGGGGGGGCTCGATCGCGCCGTCGTTCCCATCAACGCCTGGTCAGGCGACCTCTCGCCCTGGCGATTCAACGTCGGCTCGGCGTGGGGCACCGATCGGCTCCCGATCGCCGCGGCGGTGTTCACCGAACGCGGCATCTATCGGCCGGGCGAGCCCGTGTACGTCAAAGCAATCGTCCGCAGTGGTGCCCTCGGCGCGTTGCGCGTCCCGGCCGCGACGGACTCGTTGCGGTGGCTCTTCAGTGATCGGGAGGGTGGGGTGATGCGCGACTCGGTCGTCCGGCTCTCCACATTCGGCACCGCCGAACAGACGCTGACCCTGGGACGCGATCTCCCCCTGGGCACGTACAACGTCGCGCTGCAGATGAAGCGCGGGGAGTGGCAGGAGGTCGCGACCACGAGCTACCGCATCGCGGAATACCGCCCGCCCGAGTTCCTCGTGACGGTCACCGCCGATACCGCGCCCCGCTTCAGCGGCGATTCACTGCGGGGCAGTGTCGAAGCGCGCTACCTGTTCGGCGCGCCGATGGCGCGGGCCGTCGTGAACTGGACGCTCAACGTCACGCCCGGGTCCACATTCGACCTGAACATTCCCGGTCTCGACCGCTACTACCTGGGCGAAAGCGGCTGGTGGTGGGAGGACTGGAGCTCTACGAGGTCTCACGTCCGCGCTGCCGCCACCGGCGTTGACACGCTCGACGCCGCTGGCCGCCTGACGCTGCGAGTTCCGCTCACGGCATCCGAAGGCCGCCCCGCCGACGCGCGTCTGCAGGCCACCGTCACCGACGTGAACCGCCAGACGGTGTCGGGATCGGCGACGGTCGTGGTCCACCCCGCGTCGTTCTATGTCGCCGCGCGGCCGCTGGGCTCCAACTACTTCTGGACCGCGGGCAGCCCGCAACGGATCGCCGTGCTCGCCGTGCGACCAGACGGACGCCGTGTCAACGGCGTGCGGATCCATGGCACGATCGTGCGCCGTGAGTGGCATCGGGTGCAGCGAGCTCGCGACGGCGTCGAAGAGCAGATCGGGGAGTGGGTAGCCGACACGGTGGGCCGTTGTGAACTGGTCAGCGCCGAACAGCCGGTCGAATGCCGGTTCACGCCCGCCGCCGGCGGCACGTACATCGTGTCGTTCCGGGCGACGGACGACGTCGGGCGCGCCGCCTCGACCAGCTTCTATCGCTGGGCGACCGGCAAGGACTGGATTCCGTGGAACGACGAGAGCCAGTTCAAGATGGATTTGATTCCTGACAAGACGCGCTACGCCGTTGGCGATACCGCGACCATCCTCGTCGCGTCGCCATTCACCGACGCCGAAGCGTGGGTCACCGTCGAGCGTGAGGGCGTGATCGAGCAGCGCCGCATGCGCGTGACCGGCGGCGCCACGCCGCTCAAGTTCCGGATCACCGAGGCCTACGCCCCCAATGTCTTCGTGTCGATGGTGCTGGTGCGCGGCCGCAGCGCGCCGCCGGGCACGATCGCCGACGCCGGCCGCCCGACCCTGCGCGTGGGCTATGCCGAGTTGCGCGTGACACCCGAGGTGAAGCGGCTGGCGGTGGATGTGAAGCCGCTCGCGTCGGAGTACCGGCCCGGCGACAGCGCGCGGGTGCAGATCCGCGTGAAGGACGCAACGGGACGCGGCCGGCGCAGCGAAGTGACGTTGTGGGCGGTGGACGAAGGCGTGTTGTCGCTCACCGGGTACAAGACGCCGGACCCGCTCGATCTGCTGTATCAGCCGCGCGGCGTGAGCCTCCGCCTCGCGAGCAATCTCGTCACCATCGCGCCGCAGGTACTCGATCAGGAAGGAACGTCCATCAAGGGCGAGCAGGAGCCCGGGGGCGGCGGCGGGCTCGCCGGTGGCGACATCCTGCGCTCGCGTTTCGCCGCGACGGCATTCTTCCTGGGCTCGGTCGAGACCGACTCGTCTGGCGCTACCGTCGCCAGCGCGAAACTGCCGGACAATCTCACCACTTTCCGCGTGATGGCCGTTGCCGTCACGGCGGGCGACCGCTACGGCCGCGGCGAGTCGCCGCTCCTCGTCACCCGGCCTCTGCTGGCACGTCCGGCTCTGCCGCGATTCTTGCGTTTGGGCGATGCGTTCACCGCCGGCGTGGTCGTGAATCAGCGCTCCGGTGGCACGCCAAGCGTGACCGTGCGGGCGGACGCGCAAGGTGTCGTGCGCAGCGGCAGCGCGACTCGCACCGTCACGCTCGCTGCGGGGCGTGGCAGCGAAGTACGCTTCGCCTTCCGCGATACGACCGCCGACTCGGTCGCATTCCGGTTCGACGTTGCGGCTCAGAGCGATTCCGACGCCGTGTTGGTGCGGCTGCCCGGCCGCCCCGTCTTCACGCCGCGTGCGTACACGGTCACCGGCAGTGTGGTGGATACGACGGGGATCGTCATCACACTTCCCGAGCCCGTGGACGCCGAGCGCTCGCGACTCGAGCTGGGGATCGGCACCACACCGCTCGCCGTGCTGGCAGGCAGCTACCGGTGGCTCTCGGTGTACCCGTTCGACTGCTCCGAACAGATCGCTGACGAGCTGATCGCGATCGCGGCGCTCTACCGGGCCGGACCCGCGGCGCAGCTGCCCGGCCTGACGCCGGAACGCGCGCGCACCGAAGTCATGGAGGGAGTCGCGGTATTGAGCGCGCGGCAGCGTCCCGACGGCGGCATCGGTCTCTGGTCCGCCGACGACTGGACAACGCCGTGGCTCAGTGCCCATGCAGGAGAAGCGCTGCTCGCGGCTCGCGACGCCGGCGTGCCGGTGCGCGACTCCGTTCTCAAGCGGCTGGGCAACTACCTGTTCCGCAGCGCGCACGAGCGACAGGCCATCCAGGCGCCGGTGGCTACGTGGTACAGCGACCATCGGGTGATTCTCGCCGAGCAGGTGGCGGCCGCGGACTTCTTGAGCCGCTCTGGCCGGCCCGATCTGCCGACCGAGAACGAGCTGTTCCGCCTTGCGGCGCAGCTCTCGTGGGAAGACCGGCTGCGCCTGGCGCAGATGATGGCGCGCCGCGGCGCCAGGAGTGCGGCTCGGCAACTGATCACACCGATCTGGGGTTCGGTGCGGCTGGAAGGACGGAGGGCCGTCCTGCCCGACTCGGCGCGCCGGCTCTGGTTCTACTTCCCCTCCGCCCAGCGGCCCGTGGCACGCCTCCTCTCAGCGACCTTGGCTGTGGATTCGAGCCATGCACTGATCGGCCCGCTCGTCGAGACGCTCGTCGAGCAGAGCAGGGGCTCCCGCTGGGGCTATTGGAACACGCAGGACTACGGAGCCGCCGCTGCCGCGCTTGCGGACTTCACCGCGCGCCAGTCACGCGCGGCGCAGCGCGGATACGAGATCCGAGCGGGGGGGGGGAATCGCGTGGTCTATCGCTCGCGCGGCGACTCGTTGGGCGCGGTGACGCGTCCGCTCACCGGGCTGCTCTCGAACGATCCAGCCGGTGGCCAGCGAGTGGCCCTCACCGTCCGCGCGACGGATCCGGGGGCCGCCAACGGGACTCCGCTCTTCTTTTACGTCACCGTGCATGAAGTGCCGCGCCAACGTCCCGTGACGCCCGACCAGCAGGGCATCCAGGTCGAGCGCTGGTATGAGGATTACGAAACGGGCAAGCCGGTCGTGAGCGTCCCCGAGGGGTCGCTGGTTCGGGTGCGGCTCCGCATCACCGTCCCTGCGCAGCGCCAATTCATCGCGCTTACCGATCCGTTACCGGCAGGGCTCGAGGCCGTGGATCTGAGTCTGCGCACCACCGGCCAGTTGCCGGGTCCCGGCGCCGCGCGGCCGGAGCGCACCGACGAACGCGACGGTGGCGAGCTCGGCGACTACGCGTACGACTGGTACTACGGGAGCTGGGACGCCGGTTGGTGGTCGCCGTTCGACCACAAGGAAATGCGCGATGACCGCGTCGCATACTTCGCGACTGTGCTCTGGATGGGCCGCTACACGGCCACCTATGTCGCACGCGCGACCACGCCTGGCACATTCATCCGGCCGCCCGCCCACGCCGAGGAGATGTACAACCCGGCGGTGCAGGGCCGGAGCGATGGCGGCGTCTTCACGGTGACTGCACGCGCGCCGTGACACGCCACGCTCGGCGCGCTCTCATCTGGATCTCCGCTGTGCTCGCGAGTGCGGCGATCGCTGTCCGAGTGTGGGTGGCGTTGCCGCTGCCGTCCGGCCTGACGGCGCCGGCGCCGCTGTCCAGTCTCACGCTCGAGGATCGCCACGGGCTGGTGCTGCGCAGCACGCGCGCCGGCGACGGTACAATGCAGCGGTGGCTCGCGCTCGCCGAGATCGATCCCGATCTGCTCGAGACGTTCATGGTGAGTGAAGACCGTCGCTTTTACGAGCACGGTGGCGTGGATATCCGCGCCGCGGCCCGGGCACTCGCGCAGAATCTGCGCGCCGGCCGGGTTCGCTCGGGCGCTTCGACGATCACGATGCAGCTCGCGCGCATCCTGCGGCCCTCCAGTCGTACCTGGCGCGGGAAAGCGCTGCAAACCCTGTGGGCGCTGCGTCTGGAGGCCCGCCTCTCCAAGCAGGAGATCCTGGAGCAGTACCTGAATCGCGTGCCGCTCGGGCAGGGGACGGTGGGGGTGGAGGCCGCAGCGGCGCTGTACTTCAACGGATCGGCGGCACGGCTGTCGCTTGGCCAGGCCGCGCTGCTGGCGGGCCTCGCGAGTGGGCCTTCCACCGACAATCCGTTCGTCGCTCCCGAGCGCGCGGACCAGCGCGCTTCCGACATTGCCGGTTGCACCGACGATCACGACCCTCATATCGCCGCCCTACCCGCCGCAGCTTGCGCGACACTCGCCGGGGTAGCACGAGCTAGGTGAGCCACCAACGGCTTCGTGAGTATCGCCTCGAAGCGGACGCGCCGGACG
>JBOHSJ010000256.1:0-8932 GCA_050733035.1 Gemmatimonadales bacterium
GCGCGGATCTGCGCGACCGCCGGCCGGGCCAGCGCGCGCGGCCGAATATGCGGATAGTCGATGATCTCCAGCCAACCACTGCCGGCGCGCAGCTCGTACGTGCCGGAGCGGAGGCTGTCGGCCGTCGGCGGGGCGACCGCGACCACGACGCTCTTCGTCTCATCCTCGCGCGTGAACGTCAGGCTCTCCGCGGGCACCGGTGGCCAACCGGGCGGGACCGTCACGGCACTCCGCACGGTCGTCGCACCGGCTCGAGAACGATTGGTCGTGGTGATCGTGAAGTGCCGCGGCTCGCGCGAGTTCCCGTCTATCGGCCAGAGCAATTCTTCCGGCGTGATCGCGACGTCCACATCGCGCGTCACGAACAGCGGTCGCCGGATCTCGCCGATCGCCTGATCGCGATAGCGGTACACGACTTCGCGCGTGAGCGTCACCGGCGCGCCTGCGATCACGAGACGCACGCGCGCCGTCACGGGCGGCGGCTCGAACGGCAGGCCGCGCAGGTCCGGCGCGGCGCCGGACCAGTCGTACAGGCCGCCGCGGTTGGTGAGCGGCCGCCGCAGGAAATAGGGCTGCGTGCGCTCGGCGTTGCGCGCCACCGTCAAGACGAAGCGGCGCGTCACCAGTGTCCCTGCCGCGACAGTCGGGGCGCCCAGCTCCAGCCGCTCCAACCCCCAACCGGACGGCGCCGCGAGGCTGACACTGTCCACGCGCACCGCGCTGTCACCCGCATTCCAGACCGTGACCTCGACCTGCAGCCGTTGGCTCGGTGTGACGATGCCGTCATCCGTCGTGCCGTCGATCGTCACACCAACGGCGCTGGCAATCGCGCGCTCGAGCAGCGGACGCTGCACGGAATCGGCGCCCCCCCCGCCCCCGCCCCCGCCCGCGCCCCCGCCCTCCAACACGCGCAGCGCGCGGAGCAGATAAGGAAGGGTGGCCGCGGGCCGCCACGGCGTCAGCGCCGCGCGGGCCGAGTCGATCAGCGCACTATACCCGGGTGCTGAAACAGTGGTATCGACGCCGGCGAAGATGCCTGTCTCGGCTCCGCTGCTCGCCGCGGGCACTCCCGGCTTCGTCGCGAGCAGCGCGAGACCGGACGTGGCGGGACCCGGCCGCTGCAGCTGCCCCATGTCCTGGGAGCGGTGGCGGCTGCGACTGGCCATGGCGACCTGGAAATACGACTGCCCGAGGATGGGATCGAGCGTGCCGACGGGCAGCGTCACCGTGGTGGATGTGGGATCGCCGCGGGTCGAGCGGTAGAACTTCTGCGGTCCGCCGGCGGAGTCACGCAGCAGGTCGAACGCCTGCCGAGCCAGCATCCCCGAGACTTGGTGATGGCCGTGCCCATCCACAGGTGTGCCCGAGAAAACCGCGATGATGATCTGCGGGCGGAAGCGCCGGATCACGGCGAGCACGTCTTTCAGAATCGAATCGCGCGGCCAGAAGCGGAACGTCTCTTCAGCCGACTTGGAGAATCCGAAGTCGTACGCGCGCGTGAAGAACTGCCGCGCGCCGTCGAGCTCCCGCGCGGCCAGCAGCTCCTCGGTGCGAATGATGCCCAGCTCCGGGCCGAGCTCCGGCCCGATCAGGTTCTGGCCGCCTTCGCCCCGCGTGAGCGACAGGTAGGCTGCCTGCGCACCCATGCCCCGCGACAGCCAGACGAGGAGCTGTGTGTCTTCGTCGTCGGGATGCGCACCGATCATCAGGACCCGCTTGTTGCTGCCCAGCTGCCGGAGGGTGCTGGCCAATGCGGCAACGCCGCCGGTGCCGGCCGGCGCCAACTGCGCCAGACCAGCGCCCGCGGCGCTGATACTAAGGAAGAGCGCTAGACCGAGTGGTCTCACTATTGAGAAAGGTAGACGGTGCCGCCCTTCATAACGAACTTGACACGTTGGAGTTCCGTAACATCCCGCGTCGGATCGCCGGCCACAGCGACGATGTCGGCAAAGAGTCCGGGCGCGATGGCGCCGAGGTTCTGCTCCTGGCCGAGCAGCGCGGCGGCCACAGAAGTTCCGGACTGAATCGCCTGCATCGGCGTCATGCCGTACTGCACGTAGTACTCGAACTCTTTCGCCTGATTGATCTCGGTCCACGGAAAACCGCCCACGTCCGTGCCCATCGCGATCTTGACGCCGCGCCGCAGCGCGCGCCCGAACGCGCGCCGCTCGAGCTGGACGAGCGCGGGCCAGACCCCACCCCGCGGCAGCACGTGCACGCCCACGGTCACGGTGGGCACCCAATAGACGTTGTGCTTCACCATCACGTCCATCAGCGAATCGGTGAGACCGTCGCCGTGCTCGATCGAATTCACGCCGGCGCGTAGCGCCGCCGCGATGCCGTCGGTGCCGATCGCGTGGGCCGCCACCATCCGGCCGAGGCGATGCGTCTCGTCCACGATGGCCTTCGCTTCGGCGTCGGTGAAGTTGACCCAGCTGCGCAGCACGCTGTCGGGCGTGAAGAAATAGCGCCGGTCGCTGTAGTATTTGATCCAGTCCGCGCCATGTTGCACCTGCTGCCGCACCGCCAGGCGCGCGTTCTCGACACCGTCCACCACCTGCACGCCGTGCGGCAGCTCGATGTCCCAGTTCGGCGTGTTGATCGGATACATCCCTGTCGGCGCCATCGCGCGCGTGGACGCGAAGATGCGCGGGCCGGGAATCTCTCCGCGGTTCACCGCCAACTTCACGTCCACGTCGGCATACATGGCGCCTTCGGTTTCGACATCGCGGATTGCGGTGAAGCCATGCTGCAGCGCCAGTCCCGCGTTGCGGGCCGCCAGAATCGCCCGATAGGCGATCGACTGCTTCAGGATCTGGTCCTCGTACTCTTGCGACGTGATGTCACCCTGGAGGAGAAGGTGGGTGTGGGTGTCGATGAGCCCCGGCAACACGGTCATCTGGGAGAGATCGATGATGCGCGCGTTCGCCGCCTGCGCCTGCACCTGCGCGACCGGACCGACGGCCCTGATGCGCTCACCATCGATCAGGATGCCGACGTTGGTCTGCACCTGCTGGGACCGGCCATCGATCAGGCGCCCGGCCTTGATGAGCACCGGAGGCGCTGGAGGCGCCTGGGCGGCAAGGACAAGTGGCAGAACGGAAACAGCGCATGCGACGATGAAAGCACGCATTTCGAGCAAGCTCCGGTCGAGGGCGGCGGTGAATCTAGCCTCGCGCCCCCCTTTTTTCACGCGATTTCCTATAATAGCGGCAACTCCTTTTCCCCCTCGGGAGGCGCCAGATGCCCGTCCCCGTCAGCTGCGAATGCGGCACGTCGTACAACCTCAAGGACGAATTCGCCGGCAAGCTCGTGAAGTGCCCGAACTGCGGCCGTCCCGCGCGTGCGCCCGCCGCGGTGGCGACAGCGGCCGATGATCCGGCGTTCGATCGGGACACCTTCCTGCTGCGCCAACAGCTGCTCAAAATCTCGGAGAAGTACGACGTCGGTGACGAACAGGGCAACAAGATCATCTTCGTGGAGCGGCCTGCCCACTTGCTGCGCAATCTCGGCGCGCTGCTCGCGGGCGCCGCGGTGTTGTTCGGCGGGATGGCCGCGTTGGCCGCTCTGCCGAGCTCGCCGACACAAAGTGCGGTGATGGCGTGGCTCGTCGTCATCGGCATGATGGTCATTCTCGTCGGTGCGTTCGCCCTCGGTATCGCGATCTCGGCCAAACGACATGTCACGTTCTATCGAGATGAGTCCAAGCGCGAGCGCCTGCTCGACATCCTCCAGGACAAGAAGTTCCAGCCGATCATGACGACGTACACCGTACGCGACGCACGCGGCCGCCCGCTCGCGCGCCTGGGGAAGAACCTGCTGTTCAACTTCATTCGGAAGCGCTGGTACGTGTGGGCTCCGGGGCCGGATCGGCGGCTGTTGTTTCTCGCCAAGGAAGACTCGGTCATTCTCTCGCTGCTGCGCCGCTTCCTCGGCCCGCTGTTCGGCCTGCTGCGCACCAACTTCATCTTCCTCCCGGCCGGGACCGAGGACGTGATCGGCGAGTTCAAGCGCAAATTCACGATTCTCGACCGCTACGTGCTCGACATGACAGCCGATCCGGAGCGGCTCATGGACCGCCGCATCGCGATTGCGCTGGGCGTCATGCTCGACACCGGGGAGCGCCGGTGACCGACGGCGGGCTGGGTCGAGAATCCGGCGAAGAGCCGATTCTCATCACGCCCGACATGCTGGCGCAGCGCCCCCCGCGCCCTCCCGCAGACGGGCGTCTCGATTTCGAGCGTGGCATGCGCCGCATGCCGCCCGTGATCCTTGTGATTATCCTCGCGAATATCGCGGTGTTCGCCTGGGAAATAGCGTCGGGCGCCTTCATGGATCCCAAGACCCTCATTGAAGCCGGGATCACGGGGCCGAGGTTGTTCGAAACGGGCGCGCTCGTGCGCGCCGAAGTCTTGGCGGGTGAGTGGTGGCGCATGTTCACCGCCATGTTTTTGCACGGCGGTGCCAATCACATCATCGGCAACATGATCGTCTTGTACATCGTCGGGATGGCGTGCGAGCACGCGTTCGGCCCGGCCCGCACGACGCTCGTGTACTTCGGCAGCGGCGTGGCCGGCTCGGCGCTGAGCTTGCTCGCGAGCCCGGGCCCGTCGGTCGGCGCCTCGGGCGCGATTTTCGGCGTGCTCGCGGCGGTCGTGGTCATGTTGTATCGGAACCATGATCGTTTTTACGTCCGCGACAAGCGCATCGGCTTCGTGCTCGCGGCCTGGGCCGCTTGGCAGCTGCTGACCGGCTTTCTCACGCCGTTCGTGGACAACTTCGCGCACTTGGGCGGAATGCTCGGCGGGGCGATCGCGGCGTGGCTGCTCTCGACAAGACTCACGTCCTCACCCCCTGTCCCCCTCTCCGCAATGCGGAGAGGGGGTACGGAGGTCTAGCGCGCGGCGAGCGGCTTGCCGTCCGCGTCGAGGAAGCGGATCTCACCCCAGTTCAGCTCGCGGATACCGGCTTCGATCTTGGCGCGATCGCCGACAACCACCCAGACGAGATGGTCGGGGCGAACCGTTTCCTGTGCGGCCGCCGCCGCGTCCGGGATCGTCAGGCTGCGCACGCGCTGCGCGTAGGTCTCGAAGTAGCGGTCGTCCAACCCGAACATGACCATCTGCTCCAGCGACCCCTGCACCGCGCCCATCGTCTCCCAGTTCCCCGGCAGCGTGAGCGTGAGACTCGCCTGCGCCTTGGACAGCTCGTCGGCCGTCACCGGCTTGGGCCCGAGAATGCCGCGCAGCTCGCGGTCGACCTCGATCATCGACTCCTTCGTCTTGTCGGTCTGCACGGGCGCGTACGCGATGAAGGGCCGCTGGCCGCGCGCGTCCCAGACCAGGGTGAAGGCGCCGTACGACCAGTGCTTGTCTTCGCGGAGGTTCATGTTCAGGCGCGAAATGAACTGCCCGCCCAACAGCGCGGTCATCGCCTCGATCGCGTATTCCTTCGCGTTGGCCTTCGGCGCCGCCAGATTCCCGGCGAGAATCGTCGACTGCTCCGAGCCCGGCCGGTCGAGGAGGTAGATCAGCGGCCGCGGCTGGTCGGCAACGGTACCGATATTTTTTTGCGGCACGTCCCCTCGCTGCCAGCGTCCGAACACGCGCGCCAGCTTGGGCTGAATCTCGGCCAGCGTGACGTCGCCCACGATCACGAGCGTGGCGTTGTTCGGCTTGAACCAGGTGCGATGGAAGCGCGCGAGGTCCTCGCGCGTCATCTGCGACACCGACTGCTCGGTCCCCGAGCCGGTGAGCGGATTACCGTACGCGTGATTGGCGCCGTACAGCAGCTGCGGGAACACGCGTAGCGCCATCTGCACCGGCTGCACCTTCTCGCGCTGGATGCGCGCCAGCCGCTGCCGCTGTTGCCGCTGGAAATCCGCCTGCGGGAACGACGGATTGAGAATCACGTCGGCGAAGATGTCGAGTGCCGGATCGAGCTTGTCCTTGATCGCCGACAGCGCGACCCGAGACGCGTCGAGCGCCGACCCGGTGCCCAGCGCCGCGCCGAGTTGCATCAGCGTGTCGCTGATCTGGAGCGCATTGAGCCGCGTCGTCCCCTCGTCGAGCATGTCGAGCGCGAGGCTCGCCGTGCCCGGCGCCGCGAACTGGTCGGCCGCGTAACCGGCGTCCACCAGCAGCGTCATGTTGACCTGCGGAATCGTGTGCCGCTCCGCGAGCACGATTCTCAGTCCGTTGGGCAGGGTGGCCCGGGCGACCGCGGGGAACCTGGCGTCCGGTGGCGTGCCCGGCGCCGGTGCCTTCGAGCGATCGGCGCCGCTCGCGACGGTGCCGAACTCGGGATACGGATGCACCTCGAGCACCCACTGGCCGTCGTTCAGCCAGCGGGCGGCTGCGGAGCGCAGCTCCGCGGCGGTCGCGGCCGCGATGCGCCGCTGCGTCACGAGATAGTGATCGGCGTTGCCGCGGAAGATTTCGTTGCGGGCGAGCACGTCCGACTTGCCCCCGAACCCCCCGATCCGCTCGATGCCACGAATGAAGTTTGCCCGCGACTGCGTCTTGATGCGGCGCAGCTCGCTCGGCGTCGGACCAGACTGGATGAACCGCGCCAGCTCTTCATCGATGGCGCGCTCGACGCGCGTCAGGTCGCCGCCCGGTTTCGCGGTCGCGCGAATCACCAGCTGGCCGCCGATCTCGCGCAGATCCACATAGGCGACGACGTCGGTGGCGATCTGTTCGTCGTACACCAACCGCTTGTACAGGCGTGACGTCTTCCCCTGCGCGAGCACGTCGGTCACGAGATCGAGATAATCGGCATCGGCCGAGCCGTACTCGGGGACGTTCCATTCCTTGTAGATGCGGGCCTGGGGCACGCGATCCTGCATCACCTGCCGATGCGAGCCGGTGCGGCGCGCGATCCACGTGTCCTGTTTGGCGATCGGCGGTCCGGCGGCGATGTCGCCGAAGTACTGCTCGACCTTCTGACGCGCCACATCCGGGGTGATGTCGCCCGCGAGGACGATGACGGCGTTGTTCGGACCGTAGTAGGTCCGGAACCACTCCTGCACGTCGTCGAGCTTGGCGGC
Source organism: Gemmatimonadales bacterium (assembly GCA_050733035.1). Taxonomy (GTDB): domain Bacteria; phylum Gemmatimonadota; class Gemmatimonadetes; order Gemmatimonadales; family GWC2-71-9; genus 20CM-2-65-7. Next base: position 7,049 of record JBOHSJ010000256.1, read on the forward strand.
GTTGAGGTCTTCCATCGACCCGATGACGGACCACGAGTAGGGATGGCCGGTGGGATAGGTCCCCTCGGTCATGAGAATGTCGACCTTGCCGTACGGCTCGTTCTCGCCCTGGCGCTTTTCGTTCTGCACCACGCCGCGTTGCTCGTCGAGCTTGCCCTGATCGATCGCGCCGAGCAGGTGGCCCATGCGATCCGATTCCATCCACAGGACGACGTCGAGCGCGCTGGTTGGAACGTTCTGGAAGTAGTTGGTGCGGTCCTCGTTGGTGGTACCGTTGAGGTCGGTCGCGCCGAGCGGCTCGAGCGCCTGGAAGTAATCGGTGTTGTAGTGCTCGCTGCCGTTGAACATCAGGTGCTCGAACAGATGGGCGAAGCCGGTGCGGCCCGGCCGTTCATTCTTGGATCCCACGTGGTACCAGATGTTGACGGCGACGATCGGCGCCTTGTGGTCCTCGTGGACCAGGAGGGTGAGGCCGTTTTTCAGAACGAACCGTTGATACGGGATCGTGATCGCCGCGGGTGTGGCGCGCTGCGCCGTGGTGCGGGACGCCCGGGCCGGCTGTTGCCCCGGCGCCGCCGGCACGGCCACGAACCCGAGCGCCAGGGTGACCAACGCTATGCGGGACATGACTATCTCCTCTTTTATGAAGCTGACGGCAGGTTGGATGATTGAAGAAACGCGGGACCTGCGGGCGTCGTCAAGGTGTTAGATTAGCGAATGGCCACGAGCCTAGCCGAACCGAAACGCAAAGTCACTGCGGACGAAGCGCGTGAGGTCGCCGAGGCGGCCCGCGAGCAGGAATGGGCGTCGCCAAGCTTCGTCCGCGACCTGTTCCTCGGCAAGCTGCGGATGGATCTCATCCATCCCTATCCTGAACAGGATCCGGATGAGGTCGCTCGAGCCAAGCCCTTTCTCGACAAGCTCGAGCGATTTTTGCGTGAAGAGGTGGATTCCGACCGCATCGATCGCGAAGGCGAGATTCCCGACGCGGTCGTCGAGGGCCTAAAAAAGCTCGGTGCGTTCGGCATCAAGATTCCGCGCGAATACGGCGGCCTCGGCCTTTCGCAGCTCTCCTACATGAAAGCGATCGAGCTCGTCTCCTCCGTGGACGGCTCCCTCACGGCGCTGCTTTCCGCGCATCAGTCGATCGGCGTGCCGCAGCCGCTCAAGATGTTCGGCAGCGAGGCCCAGAAGAAGCAGTACTTCCCCCGCCTCGCGCAGGGCGCGATTTCCGCGTTCGCGCTCACCGAAGAGAGTGTCGGCTCCGATCCCGCCGCGATGGAAACCAACGCGATCCTCGACGACGACACCTGGGTCCTGAACGGCGAAAAGCTGTGGTGCACCAACGGCACCAAGGCCGAGCTGCTCGTCGTGATGGCGCGGACGCCGTCGAAGATGGTCAACGGCAAAGAAAGGAAGCAGATCACCGCGTTCATCGTGCAGACGGACTGGCCCGGTGTGGAAGTCGTACATCGCTCTCGCTTCATGGGCCTCAAGGCGCTCTTCAACGGCGTGATCCGGTTCACAAACGTGCGCGTGCCGAAGGAGAACGTGCTGTGGGGTGAAGGCAGAGGCCTGAAGCTCGCGCTCATGACGCTCAACACCGGCCGGCTGACGCTCCCCATCTCCTCCGTCGCGGCGGGCAAGCGCTGCCTCGAGATCTCGCGCCGCTGGGCGGCCGAGCGCGTGCAGTGGGGCCGGCCGATCGGCCAGCACGACGCGATCGCGCAGAAGCTCGGCGCGATGGCTGCCAATACCCTCGCGATGGAGGCGGTCGCCGAGCTGTGCGGCGCGATGGCGGAACGCGGCGGCTACGACATCCGGCTCGAGGCGGCGATCGCGAAACTGTACAACTCCGAAGCGGGCTGGCGCATCATCGACGAC
>JBOHSJ010000257.1:0-5501 GCA_050733035.1 Gemmatimonadales bacterium
CCCTCGTCCCGCCCGGGAGGCGGGGGGGGGCCCTCCGTCCCACCGCGGCCCGTCGCTTCGGCCGCGCCGGGCGCGCCGCCGCTCGATGATCGGCGCCGCGAGAAGGGCAAGAAGCGCAAGAAGGGGAAGAAGTCGCTCGTCGATCAGGAAGCGGTGGCGCAGAACATCTCGCGCACGCTCGCGACGCTGAAGGCGCCCGTCGGCAAGAAGGGCGTGCACCGCCGCGAGGAGGGACCGACGTTCCGCGAGACGCAGGAAGAGCGCCGGCGCGAGGAGCGCGAGCGGGAAAAGACGCTGGTGCGCGTGACGGAATTCATCACCGTCTCCGAGCTCGCCAACACGCTCAAGGTGCCGCCGACGCAGATCGTCACGTTCGCGTTCAAAGAGCTGGGCCAGATGGTGACGATCAACCAGCGGCTCGACTTCGACATGATCGAGCTGATCGCCTCGGCGTTCAGCTTCCAGGCCGTGCGTGAGGAGGAGTACGCCACGACCCAGACCGAAGAGGCGAAGGACGCCGACGAGACGTTGAAGCCGCGGCCGCCCGTCGTGACGATCATGGGTCACGTGGACCACGGCAAAACGTCGCTGCTCGATTACGTCCGCAAAGCCAACGTCGTCGCGGGCGAAGCGGGCGGCATCACGCAGCACATCGGCGCCTACCAGGTCACGCTCAAGGACGGCCGCAAGATCACGTTCCTCGACACGCCGGGCCACGAAGCGTTCACGGCGATGCGTGCCCGCGGGGCGCAGGTCACCGACATCGTGGTGCTGGTCGTTGCCGCCGACGACGCGATCATGCCGCAGACGATCGAAGCCATTTCGCACGCCAAGAACGCCGGCGTGCCGCTCGTCGTGGCGATCAACAAGATCGACCTGCCGTCGGCGAACGTGCAGAAGGTGAAGCAGGACCTCCTGTCGCACGGCGTCGTGCTCGAGGAGTTCGGCGGCACCACGTTGATGACACCGATCTCCGCCAAGAAGGGCACCAACGTCGACGCGCTGCTCGATCAGATCCTGCTCCAGGCCGAGCTGCTCGACCTGAAGGCCAATCCCGAGCGCAAGGCGCAGGGGACGGTGCTCGAAGCGCAGCTCGATCCTGGCAAGGGCGCCCTGGCGACGATTCTCGTCCAGAGCGGTACGCTGCGCATCGGCGACGACTTCATTTGCGGCCAGTACTCGGGACGCGTGCGGGCGATGTACGACGAGCGCGGCGGCCCGGAGACCGAAGTCGGGCCGTCCACGCCGGTGCAGATCCTCGGCTTCGAGGGCGTGCCGGAGGCGGGCGACAGCTTCCTGGCGATGGACGATGCGGCCGCGGCGCGCGACATCGCGCAGAAGCGCCAGCGCCTCGAGCGCGAGGCGCAACATCGCCGCTCTGGCCGGGTGAAGACGCTGGAAGACTTCATGGCGGAAGCCGCGGCAGGTGGCGTGGCCACGCTGCGCATCATCATCAAGGCCGATCAGGGCGGTCCCGCCGAGGCGCTCGCCGACGCGCTGGCGCAGCTCTCGACGGCCGAGGTGAAGGTCGAAGTCGTGCACCGCGGCGTCGGCGCGATCACCGAGTCGGACGTGCTGCTCGCGCGCGCCTCGGGTGCCATCATCGTGGGCTTCCACGTGCGCCCCGACTCCAATGCGCGCGCCGCGGCGGACCGCGAGCGCGTGGAAATCCGCACCTACCGCATCATCTACGAGGCGGTCGAAGAGGTCAAACTGGCGATGGAAGGCCTGCTCGCGCCCGAGAAGAAGGAAGTGGTGCTGGGCGAGGCCGAGGTGCGGCAGACGTTCAAGATCGCCAAGATCGGCACGATCGCCGGATGCTTCGTGCGCAGCGGCGTCATCCCGCGCACGGGACGCGTCCGGGTCATCCGCAGCGGCGTCGAGGCGTACGATGGCACGCTGTCGTCGCTCAAGCGTTTCAAGGACGACGTGCGCGAGGTGCGCGAAGGCTTCGAGTGCGGGATGGGCGTCGAGAACTTCAACGACATCAAAGTCGGCGACCTGATCGAGTCGTACCGGATCGAGGAGGTCGCGCGCTCACTCAGCGCCACTGAGTCGTGATCGTGGGCGTGATGGTCTGGGAGCTGCACCTCCCGGCGTGCCAGTCGCTCAAAGACAAGCGAACCATTGTGAAGAGTTTGAAGGATCGGATGCACAATCGCTTCAACGTGTCGGTGGCGGAAACGGGGCATCACGATCTCTGGCAGCGCGCCGAGCTGACCGCGGCCGTCGTCAGCACCGGCCGGCGCCACGCCGAACGCGTGTTGCGCGAGGCGGATCAGTTGGTCGCCGGAGCGGACGGCGCGCGCATCGTGGACACCAGCACGAGCTATCTCTGAGATGAAGCGGCCGAGCCATCGCCCCGAGCGCGTCAGCGAGCTGATCCGGCACACCGTCGGCGTATTTCTCACCGGCGACGTGCGCGATCCGCGGATCGGGTTCGTCACCGTGATCGGCGTCGAGGTCTCGCCCGATTTCTCGCATGCCAATGTGCGCGTCAGCGTCATGGGCACCGACGAGGAAAAGGCCAGGTCGCTGGAGGGGTTGGCGAGTGCCGCACGGTACCTGCGTGCCCAGCTCGCGAAGGAGCTGCCGCTGCGCGTGACCCCGGAGCTGCACTTTCATCTGGACCGCGGCATCGAGCACGCGCAGCGCATCGACCGCGTGCTGAAGGAGCTGAAGGAGACGGACGACTGAGACACGGGGGGCTCGTTTTGGTGGCCAAGCCGGCCGGCCCCACGTCCCACGACGTCGTCGATATGGTACGCCGCGCGCTCGGCGAACAGCGCGTCGGCCACCTGGGAACGCTGGATCCGTTCGCCAAAGGGCTGCTGGTGCTGGTGGTGGGACGGGCGACGCGGCTCGCGCCGTTCGCGGCGGACTGGCCCAAGGCGTACGAAGGCGTCATCCGTCTCGGCGTCACCACCGACACCGACGACGCGACCGGCGCGATCGTGGCCACGGCGCCGTGGACCGGCGTGACGCCGGCGCAGCTCGCGGACGTGATCGGGCGGTTTCGCGGCGGGTACGAGCAGCGGCCGCCGGCGTATTCGGCGGTGAAGATCGAAGGCGAGCGCGCCTACCGGCGGGCTCGGCGCGGGGAAGCGGTTTCGCCCGAGCCGCGGTCCGTCGAGATCCGGGAGCTGGAGATCGTGGAGGCGGCGGTGCCCGATCTGCAGTTTCGGGCGACGGTCAGCGCCGGCACGTACCTGCGGTCGCTGGCGCGGGACATCGGCGCGGCACTCGGGTGCGGCGCGCACCTCACGGCGCTGCGGCGCACGGCGGTCGGGCCGCTACCTCTGGCCGATGCGGTCGCGCCTGACGCGGTCACCTGGGACGTGTTGCAGGATGCGGCGATCCTGGTCGCGCATCTGCCTCGGCGCCAGGTAGATAAGAAGGAACGGGAGGCGGTGGTGCATGGAAGGCCGATCCAGAGCGCCACGCACCCGATAGCCGATAGCCGAAAGCCGATAGCGGTTTTCGCAGGCGACGAGCTTCTAGCAGTTGCCGAGCAGTTAGGCGACCTTCTGAAGCCGCGCGTCGTGGTGGTGGAGGACTGATGGCGCGCCGCTCCGCGGGTGCGGTGGTCACGTGTGGCACGTTCGATGGGGTGCATCGCGGCCATCAGGCGGTGCTGGCCGAGGTGACGCAACGCGCGCACGCGAACGGTTTGACGAGCGTGCTCGTGAGCTTCGAGCCGCATCCGCTCGCGGTGGTGAATCCGGCGGCCGCGCCGCTGCTGCTGACGCTGTCCGACGAAAAGCAGGAGTTGGTGACGGCGCAGGGCATCGAGCGCTTCGTGTTGATGCCGTTCACGCCGGCGGTGGCGCAGCTCGATGCGGAAGCGTTCGTGCTGCGGTTGCGTGAGGAGTACGCGATGCGCGAGCTCGTGATGGGGTACGATCACGGGTTCGGCCGGGGCCGCGCGGGTGACGTGGATCTGGTGCAGCGGCTGGCCAAGGCGCACGGATTTGGAATGACCGTCGTGGACGCGGTGCGGGAGAATGGGCAGCCGATCTCGTCCACGCTGATCCGCACGGCGCTCGCGCACGGGGACCTGGATTCGGCCGCCGGTTGGCTGGGACGCTCGTACGGGATTCGGGGCAAGGTGGTGAAGGGCGCGGGACGAGGCAACACGATCGGGATTCCGACGATCAACCTCGAGCGGCCGGACACGAGAAAGCTGCTCCCGCCCGATGGCGTGTACGCGGTTCGCGTAGCCGTCGGGAAGCGGGAAACGGGAAAGGAGAAATGGTTCGGCGGCATGATGAATCAAGGCCCGCGGCCGACATTTGGAGAGCAGGCTCGCACGCTCGAGATCCATCTGTTCGATTTCGACGGCGATGTATACGGAGAGACTGTGGACGTGGCATGGGTCCGTCGCCTGCGCGAGGTGCAGGCGTTTCCGTCCCGTGTGGCCTTGGTGGCGCAGCTCGAGCGCGACCGCCAGGCGGCGCGGGCGACCCTCAACCGGTAGAGAGAGGCGATGGGGACGATTCGTCAGCGGCTGATCGTCATTGGAGTGCTCGTCGGGGGCTGCATCGTCGCCCTGTTGCCGCGCGACACGCGGCAGCGTGTGCGCGACCCCGTGACGGGGATGAAAGACACCACGGTCCGACGAGTGCCGATCCAGCTCGGTCTCGACCTTCAAGGCGGCATCCATCTGGCGCTGGAGGTCGACGAGTCCAAGGGGCCGGTACCCGACTGTGCCGACGCGATTCAACGGGCCGAGCGGGTGGTGCGCACCCGCATCGACGAGTTCGGCACGACCGAGCCCGTCGTCCAAATCCAGGGCCGCTGCCGGCTCATCGTCGAGCTCGCGGGCGAGAAGGATCCGGCCCGCGCCAAGAGCGTGATCCAGCGGACCGCGTTCCTCGAATTCCGCATCACCGACATGAAGAACACCTTCCGGGACGCGCTGCCGGCGATGGACGCCGCGTTGCGCCGCGCCGGCTTCAAGTCGCGGACGACGGCGCCGTCGGCCGTGACGCAGCTGTTCGGCGATACCAGCAAGGCCGAGCGCGAGGATTCGGCCGACGCGCATGCGCCGGGCGTGCTCTCGTCCCTGCTGTTCCAGGGACAATTGCCGGGCGAATTCCTCGTTCCCGAACAGCAGTGGCCGCTGGTCGATAGCCTGATCCAGCGCCCCGACGTGCGGGGGGCCATGCCGCGCGGCATCGAGCTGCGCTGGGGAGCGGCGTCGGAGTCGCGCGGCGCGCAGGCGTACCGCGCGCTGTACGCCGTGGACTCCCGGCCGATCATCACGGGCGAAGAGCTGGTCAAGGCCAACGCGCGCCGCGATCAGGTGACGAATCAGTCCATCGTGACGTTCCAGCTCAGCAACCGTGGCGGCCGCAAGTTCGGCCAGGAAACGGCGCGGCACATCGGCGATTACATGGCGATCATTCTGGACGGGCGCGACCAGGGGCAACCGCCGGTCATACGGAGCCAGATCGGGCGCAACGGTCAGATCGAGCTCGGCACCAAGCCGCTGCAGGAGG
>JBOHSJ010000258.1:0-1912 GCA_050733035.1 Gemmatimonadales bacterium
CGAGCAGCGCGGACGGATCATGGCTCGCAACAGCTGCCGGAATGGGTGGCTGGGCTCCCTGAACGCCCGCCTCACCACAACGATCTCTTTGGTGAGAGGACAGCGTATCGAGGTCATCGCCGACGTGTTCAACGTGCCCAACCTGATCAGCGCACGCTGGGGACGCAATCTGAATGCGACGACTGGCCCGGTGGTCCGGATGCTGGTTCTCACCGGATGGGACGCGGCGAACGACCGCGGTATCTACAGGCTTCCCGTCGGCGGATTGCCGCGCCGCGGCGTCGTGGACGACGCCGCGTCCCGGTGGCGAATCCAGCTCGGGGCGAGATACTGGTTTTGACTGAGGCCTACGGCATCGCCGGCCGCGGGCCTAGCGTCGCGGGCAAATTCTCCTCGATGAACTTCGTGAGCAGCGTGTAGAGATGCTGCGTCGTGGCGCCACCCGAAATCGAGTGGGTGCGATTCGGATACACCATCAACGAGAACGGCCGGTTCGCGGCGACCAGCGCGTTCACCATCATCTCGGTGTTCTGGAAATGCACGTTGTCGTCACCGGAACCGTGCACGATGAGGAGCCGGCCCTTCAGATTCTTCGCGTACGTGAGCGGTGAGCCCTTGTCGTAGCCGGCCGCGTTGTCCTTCGGCAGCCCCATGTAGCGCTCGGTGTAAATCGTGTCGTAGTACTTCCAGTGCGACACCGGCGCCACCGAGACCGCCATGCTGAAAACGCCGGGGGTCTGCGTCATCACGTTCAACGACATGAATCCGCCGTAGCTCCAGCCCCACATGCCCATGCGCGTCGAGTCCACATAGGGCAGACGGCCGATCGCGCGCGCCGCGGCCGCCTGGTCCTGCGTTTCGACGACGCCCATCTGCTTGTAGATGATCTTGCGCCACGCCCGCCCGCGCGCGCCCGTGCCGCGGTTGTCCACGCTGGCCACGATGTAGCCGCGCTGCGCCAGCATCTGGTGCCAGAGGAATCTCGATCCACCCCACCCGTCGAGCACCGTCTGCGAGCCCGGCCCACCGTACACATAGAACAGCACGGGGTAATGCGCGGTCGAGTCGAAGTTGGGCGGCTTGATGAGCCACGCGTTCAACTTGATGCCGTCGCCGATCTCCACCTGCCGAAACTCAACGGGCCCGAGGCGCAGCCCGGCCACTTTGGCCTTGAGCGCCGCGTTGTCCACCAGCGTGCGCAGCGTGCGATGCTCCGGGAGCGCGACGAGCGTGATCGTGGGCGGCACGCCGAAGCGCGAGTAGGTATGCACAGCAAACCGGCCGCCCGGCGACAGGCTGTAGCTGTGAGTGCCCGTCTCGTTCGCCGGCGTGACGCGCACCGGCGGCCCGCTTTTCCCGTAATTGACCCGGTACAGATAGCGCTGCGTCGGATTGTCGGGCGACGCCGTGTAGTAGACCCACTTCCCGATCGTGTCCACGCGCTGCACGCCGAGCACGTCGAAATTCCCCGACGTCAGTGCCCGCGGCAGCTTGCCGTCGCGCGGGAACAGGTACAGATGAGTCCACCCACTCCGCTCCGACAGCCAGAGGATGTCTTTGCCGCCGTTCAGGAAGCGCAGCTCGTCGAACTGCTCCACCCAGGTGCTGTCCTGTTCGGTGAAGACGGTCCGCACCTGGCCCGTCTGCGCGTCCGCCAGCATGACCTGGAGCGTGTTCTGCAGCCGGTTGAGATGCTGGATCACCAGCTCTTTGCTCGCCCCGGCGCGCCCATCGCGCGGCCCCCACTCCATGCGCGCAATGTAGTTGTTGCGGGGATCGCCGGGGATGTTGATCCAGCGCGTCGCACCACCCGCCGCACTGACGACGCCGACGCGAGCGGCGGAATTCGTCTGTCCCGCCTTCGGATACTGGACCGGGACGGTGAACGCGTACAATGAGTCCGTGACGTTAT
>JBOHSJ010000259.1:0-6482 GCA_050733035.1 Gemmatimonadales bacterium
AGCCGGCACCGTTGAAGCATCCGCGTAGCGTGTGGGAGTTTCGTCTCGCGCACGCCCTGGCCCGCATCGCGGCGCGGCGTGGTGACACGACGCAAGCGCGGCAGCAGATTGCCGCGGCGCGGCGCGCGCTCGACGGCGACACGGCCATGGCCGCGGAGCAGGAGCGGTACTTCCCCTACCTCGTGGGCTATGTGGCGTTCTATGCCAACGACCTCGCGACCGCCGAAGCACAATTCACCAGAGCCGTCGGCACAAAGGGGAACGAGCGTGATGCCTTCCAGCACTGCCTCCTGGCGATGACGCTCGAGCGGCTGGGCCGGCACGACCAGGCGAAGGCGATGTACAAGAAAGCGTACGACCTGGCGACGGGGCACAATCCGCCCGCAGCCTTCGTGCGATCGTTCGCGCGCGCGAAACTGGAGCGGATCGGGCCGCGCTGAAAGAGGCGTCTGAAATGGGCAAGCTGCTCGGCGGTGCGGCACTGATCGCGGTCGCCCTGTTCATGCTGGTCGGGTTGTTCAACGTATCGCGGCCACTGGGCGTACCGGCCGCGATTGCCACCTTGCTCTTCACGGTGGCGCTGCCGGGCGCCGCTGGCATCGCGTTGCTCCGCTCGCACTTCGCCGCCGGAGCCAGCCTCGCCCGCCGGCGCGAGGATCTCCGCCGTCAGACCCAGGAGGCCGAGATCCTCAAGCTGGCCCAGGAACGCGAGGGCAAGCTGACGGTGGTGGAAGTCGTGAGTCGGCTCGCCCTCCCGACGAGCACCGTCGAGCAACTCCTGGCCGGCCTCCATGAGCGGGGACTGGCTGAGTTGGAGATCACGGACGCGGGCCTCCTCGTGTACCGCTTCCCTGACGTACAGCACCTGCCCGGCAAAGGCACCAGTCGCGATGTCCTCGATGCTTGAGCGGGGGCTCGGCGCCGTGCGATACCCCTGCCCCGTGTGTCTTGGCGTGCAGATGACGAAGCTCAAGCCGGAAGCCACGCTCGAACTGGAGCTGGACCATTGTGAGCGTTGCGGTGGCATCTGGTTCGACCAAGGGGAGGCGGATCTGCTGCGCCGCTCGACGCCCCAGGCGGTCGCCACCACGGTCAAGATCAGCAATAAGGCCTGGGTCATGCAGTGCCACGCCTGCCACGCCTCGATGTCCCGCAACGTCGGCAAGTGTCCTGCGTGCGGATGGAAAAACGTCCTGCTGTGCCCGCTGTGCCAGAAGCCGCTTGCGCCGGTGCTCCGCGATGGCCTCCAGCTCGACGTCTGCCGCAGTTGCCACGGCGCTTGGTTTGACAACGTGGAGTTGGCGGAGATCTGGAACCGCTCGGTGACCGCCGTAGCCCGTCGCCGCGGCCGCGGCGCGCCACCTGAGCGCGTGGTGGACGACTACTTCTTCCTCGATGCGTTCTTCTGGCTTCCCCCCTTTCCTATATCCTCGGGCTCGCCTGCCATCGTGCCGGATCTGGGCGACGGAGTGATAGACGCCGCACCGGCAGGTGGAATCGGGGATGTCGCGGGCGACATTGTAGACGGGACCGGCGAAGTCGCCGGTGGCGTCTTCGAGTGGGTGGCCGACTTTTTCGACGGGTTCGACTTCGATCTCTTCTGACGGACTCGGGTGCGTCGGCGATCGATTTGAGCAGCTCCCGACGCTGGACGATCATTATTGTTTTGCTTCCTTCCGAGCCGCCACGATGTACGTCACCGTATCCCACGCGTTGTGAATCCCGATACAGAGCAGCAGGATGTTGACGCCGCCGACGAGGAACGTGGCCCAATCCTGATCATGCGACAGGCCGGCCGCGCCGATGAACAAAGCGGCGTACGCGATCATGGGCAAAATCAGGTGCCAGATCCAGTCCTCGAGCACCGGCTTGTAGCCGGTCTGCCGGAACATGCGCCGAGCGACGACGAGTACGTAGATCACGCCGGCGATCGCTGTGGCGCCGACGATATGAGCAGGATCCTGCATCCGCCGCCAGGGCGCGCTCAGGATCGCCGAGAGCAGCAGCACCGCCGCGAAATGGATGACGTTGGGTGTGGCGAAGGCGTTCACCGTGTCGGGCGTGCGCGGCAGGTTCGTATCGGCCGCGAGCGTTATCACGACGAACATCAGGCCCGTGAGCGCGCCCGCCGACGAGCCGACGATGACGTAAAACGCTTCCCACTGCGAGAGCACGGCGTGCGCGCCGGTCTCCATATCAACGCACTTGGAAGGTCAGCGTGGCCCACTTCGACTCGTAGTTCACGCTGTCGCCCGTCACGGCCACCATATGGATGAACTTGATGTACCACTTCCCCGCGCCGCTCAGGGCGAACCGCGCGACGCCGGTCGAATCGCTGCGCGCGCGCACCTCCCCCATGGCGCGGCCGTCCTGCTCTCCACCGGCGATGATGATCTGGTTGACCGCGGCCTTGCCATCCACTAGCGCCCGAACGGCGAGCGTATCGCCGGTGCGCGTTTCATACGGATTGGACAACGGCACGATTTCCGCCGGATAGCCGAGCACCGTGGCGAATGCATTGGTGCGCGCGTCGCCCACTTGGAGAATCGCTTTGACGTGTTTCTGATAACGCTCGCGGACTGCCACGCCGAGCTCACCGTTGAGCGTGCGGGCGTTGAGGACATCCGGGAGGCCGTCCTCCTTGAGATAACTGTTGAAATCCTCACCCGAGAGCGCGATCTGGCGCGGCATGAGCGACGCACCGATCAGGTAGGTACCAGGGGCGCCCGTTTGCACGCTGAGCCATGTGGTGTCGCCCGCCGGTTTCCATGAGCCGCGCGAAATCGCCCGGCGTTGTGTCGGACCAACCATGCTGAGGTCGAGCAGGCGATCCGGCGCAACGGCGCCCTCACTCGCCGAAAACGTGCCGTTCAAGACCGCGACGCGCACGGCCGTGTTGGGCGGCACGAAATAACTCTCGAGTTTCAGAAAAAGGTCATGGGCCATCAAGACAGTCGCGCTGACCATCACAACGACCAGCGCAGCTACGACTCGCTTCCACATGAACGCCTCCGGACGGTTGTGTTACGGGATACCCTTGGGCTCGCTCGCCGCGCCCGACCGCATTAAGCTGAGGGAGAATCGTTTTTTACACCATCCCAACCCCCTCGGTGGACGTGAATGGGCGCATACCAGCACGTGGTCGTGGTGATGTCGATCGTCCTGGGATTGGCGGTAACGCAGTTACTCCGGGGAATCGCACAGCTGTATCGCACGCGCAAGCGCGTCCGGACTTATTGGCTCCATTGGGCCTGGATCGTCTTGCTCGTGGTGTTCAGCCTGCTGCTGTGGTGGACGTTTTGGAACTACCGCAGCATCCAGGATTGGGATTTCTTCCGCTTTGTCGCTTACCTCAGCCCGACGATCGTCTTCTACTTCCTCACCGCGGTCGCAATCCCAGACCCCTCTGATGCCGTAAGCGACCTGAAAGAGTACTATTTCGCCAACCGGGTCGGTTTCTTCGGGACGTTCGCGCTGTACGGGGTGGTGGCCGGCTTCACGGCAATCTTTGTGCGCGGTCTCCCGTTAGTGGATCGCTCCAACATTCTCCGACTTGTCATGGTTCTGCTCATGCTGCTCGCCCTGCGGAGCACGAGCGAGCGGGTTCATACCGCGGTGCTGATTCTCAGCGCCATTCTGATGTTCGGGTTCATCCTTTTCTTCCAGCCTCGTCTCGGCTAAGCTTCCTGCGTGAGACTTCGCCAGGCCGTCGCGTTCGCCGCTAGTGTTCTGATCCTGCACCTTGGGTTCGCGACCGGCGAATCGCGTTGTGCCCCGGGGCACGCTACTTCAGGGAAGACCCCCGTTCCCAGCCAGCACCACCAACAGCATTCACAGCAGCCGTCCGCTCCCACGATTCCCGTCTGCTGCCAGGCCCTGACCTCCTGCGCCGTGACGGTTGACGTGACGAGCCCCGTCGAGATGTCACTGCCGGGTCCGGTGAGGGTGGGCCGCAGCAGCATTCCACCGGCGTTCCCGGGCTCCCAGACCTCCGCTCCAGAAGCACCGCCTCCCAAGGCCTAGCACTCGACAGGTGCGGGTTCTCCCCTCGCAGCGACTCCGTCGCTGCGACCTTCGAGTCTTTGGCTTCGAGGAGCCGTCTCAAGATGCTCATCCGTCTTGGAGTGCTTACGGCGCTGTCCCTGGTGACCACGCTGGCTGCGCAACAACACCCGGAACACCGGCCCCCGGCAGGGCAGGCGCCGCGGATGTCGATGGATATGATTGACCCGTTGGGAGTCCCCATGGAGCGAATGGGTTCGGGCACCACGTGGGTGCCGGATGCCGTGCCCCTTCCGGCGCGCCATACCATGGCCGGTTCATGGCTGATCATGCTGCACGGATGGGCGTTTCTGCAGTATGACAAGCAGGGCGGCTCGCGGGGTGACGAGCAGTTCGGCTCACTCAACTGGGCGATGCTCATGGCAAGCCGGAACCTGTGGGGCGGTCGGTTGCAGGCGCGAACGATGCTGAGTCTCGATGCGGCAACGGTGACGAACCGCGGCTATCCGCTGCTGCTCCAGAGCGGCGAGTCCTATCAAGGCCAGCCGCTCGTCGACCGGCAGCATCCGCACGATTTCTGGATGGAGTTGGCGGCGATGTATGAGCGCGCCATCTCGCCGGCGATCGGGGTGACGTTGTATGCCGCGCCGTCGGGTGAACCGGCACTCGGGCCCGCGGCGTTCATGCATCGTCCTTCGGCCATGGACAATCCCCTCGCGCCGCTCGGCCATCACTGGCAGGACGCCACGCACATCAGCTTCGGCGTCCTCACGGCCGGAATCTTCGGGCACCATTGGAAGCTCGAGGGCTCGGTCTTCAACGGCCGCGAACCCGATGAAGAGCGCTGGGGATTCGACCGCATTCGCCTCGATTCCTACTCGGGACGATTCAACGCCCACCTGGATTCCAGCTGGACGGTATCGCTGGGCTACGGCTTTCTCGAAAGTCCCGAGGCGCTGAATCCGGGAGAGCCGACGCACCGGACGACCGCCTCGGTCCTCTACGGTCGAAAGATCGGACGCGACGGTCAGCTGGCCGGCGCCCTCGTCTGGGGCGCGAACAGCCACGGCGGCACGACGACCCACTCCGGCCTGGCGGAAGTCGAAGCAGTTCTGAATCGCACGCACACCCTGTACGGCCGCGTGGACTTCGCGCAGAAGACAGCGGAGGACCTCGTTCTGACCGCCTTCCCTCCAGAAACCCAGTTTAACGTGGGCGCGCTGTCTGCCGGCTATATCCGCGAAGTGACGCGTGGCTCTGGCGCGACGCTGGGCATCGGCATCCAGGGTTCGCTCAATGTCGTGCCGAGTGCGCTGGAGCCGTTCTACGGATCACGCACACCCGTCGGCGCGATGGTCTTCCTGCGCCTGCGGCCGCTGCACAGCCCGCATGAAATGGATGAATCACCGGCACCCATGCAGCATGACCACGGCACGGAGCGTTGATCCATGACCGCACACCCAGCGAGCCACCAGGAGCATGCGTCCCGCGGCCACTACGCGCGGTTGTTCCTGATGATCGTCCTGTCATTCATCGCGATGTACGTCCTCATGTACGCGATGGTCGACCGCGCGCGCAACGTGTATTCGAATCTGAATCAGGTGTACATGGCCGCGCTCATGACCGCTGCGATGGTGATCATCGAATTGACGCTGATGTGGCGCATGTATCACGACAAGAAACGGAACGGGATGATCCTCGGGGCCGCCGCCGTGCTGCTGATCGTGAGCTGGCTGTTGATGCGCCGGCAGACCGGGATCTCCGACCGTCAGTTCCTGAGGTCGATGATTCCCCATCATGCGGGCGCGATCCTCATGTGCGAGGAAGCGCCCATTCGCGACGCCGCCATCCGGGCGCTGTGCGAGAACATCGTCACGAGTCAGCAGACGGAAATCGATCTGATGAAGCGACTGCTCGGGGGAGCCGAGGTACCCACCGTCGGGGACTCCGCCGCCGTCGCCGGCGTGGCGCAACAGTATCACGCGGCTCTGGCGGACGGAGATAGCGCGGCGGCGTTGTCGCTGCTCGGCGACGGCGCGGTGATTCTCGAGAGCGGCGACCTGGAGACTCGGGACGAGTATCGCACGCACCACCTGCCGGCCGATATCCGGTTCGCCCGCGCGGTGCCCGGCACGCGCGGCCCGGTGCGAGTGTTCGTGCGCAGCAACGTGGCCTGGGCGGCCTCGACGAGCAGCGCGCGGGGCGCATTCCACGGACGCGCCATCGACGTGCAGGGTGCCGAGCTGATGGTGCTCACGCGCGAGCGGGACGGCTGGAAGATCCGGGCGATCCACTGGTCATCGCACCCGGTGACGGCGGGACGATAACCGATCGTGCGCGGTCGCATTACAGCCGGACGCGCTTCAGCAGCTGAGCGTTGATCGCCACGATCACCGTGCTGGCCGACATAAGTACCGCGCCGAGCGCTGGTGTGAGCACGACCCCTGTCGGCGGTCGCCAGGGCCGGCGCGTCGTTCACG
>JBOHSJ010000260.1:0-3360 GCA_050733035.1 Gemmatimonadales bacterium
GGGGGAGAAGAATTCGCCCCACTGCGGAATCCGCCGCGCCGCGATCCATGCGACCCCGGCGAGGGCCGCATAGTAGGCGAGCAGCCGCCCGAACAAGCCTAACGCGCGCCGCTCGCTCATTGGGAGACCGTGCGACAGCGGCGCACGAATTCGCGCTGCACGATGCCTCGATTGTCGATCGCGCCAAAAAAGTCGTCGAAATAGTCGAGTACACCGCGCACATCGCGCTCCGGGAGGTCTGGGACGGCGCGGACGGAAGCGTAGATCGAGTCCTTGGCGAGCCGGAAGCGGTCGAGGACGCGGTTGAGCAGTGTGTCGGGCTGGCAGTAGCCGCGGTACAGGCGCTCCCGGACCGACTTGATCGGGAGCTGCTCGGGTGGAACGGCGTACGGAGCGCCCACCGCGCCGGAGAAATCAAAGTCGTACGGCACCGCGACGGGCTTGTGCGACAGCGTGTCGCTGAAGATCGCGATGTTGTGCCGGCCCCAGACCGACCAATCGGTGTTGCCGATGAGATACTGGAAAACGGCGACGAGCGTCATGTACGGCGCATCGGTGAGCACGTCGTGCACTTTGTCGGCTTCCAGCACTTCAGCGCCGATACGCCGGCCCAACTCGGTCTCCGACTCGATCAGGAAGCCGTAGCGGGTGACGGTGTCGGCCCGCGCCGAATCGATGTACGTGATGTGCGCCAGCCGCACGCGAAAGCTCGTGTCCGTGAGCGCATTGAAGACCCGGTACAACGCGTATTCGCGCAGCAGATTTCGCTCGAACGACCGGTCGTTCTGGCAATGCGTGACGAGCTTGAGCTTGTCCTGACCGGCAAACGGCGTGTGTTCGACCTTGCGGGCCGGCAGGTCGATCCGGATGGGCGGGAACGAACAGCGCTTCAGCCTGAAGATGCCGCGCGTCCGGAGATCCACATTGACCGATCCGCTGTCCCCGGCGAGGTCGCGGAAGCGGAGGGTGGCGCCGTGCTCCACCCGCTTCTCGCCGCGGTCACGCAGCAGCGCCCGCAGGTCGGTTTCGAGCTGCAGCGTGAGTGGAGCGCTGGTCTGGAACAACGGAGGCGGCGCTTGTTGGGAGACCTGGGCGCGCGCGGCGGCGCACAGAAAGGGGAGGAGAAGCAGACTGAGCCGCATCGGACCGAAACTACGGCCCGCTGGTAACCCTCGCTATGTCGCTACGCGGTTCCGGCCGGCTTCCTTGGCGCGGTACAGCGCCTTGTCGGCCGCCTGTACGACCTGGTCGGGGGTCGCATAGCGGTTATTTCGCTCCGCGACGCCGATGCTCACGGTAATCGTAATCGCTTGCCGGCTCTTCCTTCCTTTATCGTTCTTGGGCTTAACCCGGGGGCGGAACCGGCGCCGCATCGTGAAGCGGCTCGTTTCGACGGTCTCGCGCAGCTCTTCGAGGTGGGGCAGGCATTCCTCCTGGCCCTTTCCGGGGAAGACGAGCGCAAACTCCTCTCCGCCATAGCGGTAGGCCGTACCGCCCCCGGACGCCTGCGCCAGCCGCGCGGCGACCAGCCGCAGCACGTGGTCGCCGGCGTCGTGACCGTAGGTGTCGTTGAAGCGTTTGAAATGATCGACGTCCACCATGGCGACGGTGAATTGCCCGCTCAATCGCGGCAACGCTTCGTTGAGTGCGCGGCGACCCGGCAGCTCCGTTAGGCCGTCGCGATACGCCATCAGGTACGACGCCTCGATCACCGCGACCACGAGAATCAGGCCCGCGATGGCCAGCCAAAGCTCCTGGCCCGTGCCGGCCGCGGGCCACGACAGCCCGACGAACACGGCGATCAGCGCGTAGAGGTATCCGCGCACCGGTGATTGCGGCTCGCGCAGCCACGCCATAGTGAGCAGCACGCCGATGCCGAGGAACGCGATGATCGCCGGCTGCTGGACGGGGGTCCAGGCGGTGAAACGGGACGGAAGGATCCGCACCGTGAGGAGCTTGAGGACTTTGTCCGGGAACGACTGCACGAGAAAGACGACGATGATCACTTGGATCGCGAGCATCACCCAGCGCATCAACCCCGCCGCCGTCAGGGTGCCGCGCTCCGGCAGCAACGCCACGAGCGCGAGGTTGATCGGGAGCAGGAACGTCAGGGCATGGAAGAAGATGCGGTCACGCGGCGTATCGAGGCCCAGCAGGACGTATTCGGTGAGCGCCAGCAGCGCGATCGCGAAGACCAGGCGGGAGCGGTTGAATCGCCACCCGAGGAGCAGCGCCGCCGCGACCACCGTGAACGGGAAGACCGTCGCGAGCGTTGATGCCGTGCCGCTCAGTGCCGGCAGGGTCAGAAGAAAGAACGCGCCGATGAGGATCGGCACTTCCGGCACGAATTTGGAGAGGATGCGTTTCATCGGGCCATTAATCTAGACGCCGAGACGCCGAGCCGCCGAGTACGACAATGGGTTGACCGGGTCGCGACGGGGTGGCGATATTCACCGCGCCCACGGCGGTATCGTCTAGGGGACTAGGACGGAGCCCTCTCAAGGCTCAAACACGGGTTCGAATCCCGTTACCGCTACTCCCGCCCCCATCGTCTAACGGTTAGGACACCACTCTTTCAAGGTGGGAACAGGAGTTCGATTCTCCTTGGGGGCACTGACTGGGGATCAGGGACTTGGGATTAGGGATTCGGGACTAATCGCCGGTTGCGTCCGCCTGATATTCCCGCTGGACCACGCAATTCCCGCCGGAGTTCTTGGCCGCATACAGTGCATGATCCGCCACCAGCATCAGCTGGGCGGCTGACGCCTCCGCGGCGTCGCGGGGGAGCTCGACCAGGCCGCCGCTGACCGTCACCATCGTCGAGACGTTCTCCACCAGGTTGCGGCGGATGCGTGTCGCGACGATCAATCCGGCGACCGCGTCGGTGTCGGGCAGGACGATCGCGAACTCATCGCCGCCCAGGCGGGCCGCGATGTCGGTGCCACGCAGGCTCTTCTGAATCGCGGCGGCGACGCGGCCAAGCGCCTGATCGCCGGCGTGATGCCCCCAGCGGTCGTTCAGCAGCTTCAGCCGGTCCACGTCCACGACGAGCAAGGACAGTGGCGCGCCATAGCGCCGGCAGCGGGCGATCTCGCGCGTCATCGTCGCGTCGAAGTGGTAGCGGTTGAACAAGCCGGTCAGCGGATCGGTGACCGAGCGGTGTTCGAGCAGCTCCAGTGCTTCGTGCTCCACGATCGTGGGCGCCACGAGGTCGCCGCTGATGTTGAGCATGTAGTCCACGGCTGCCACAACGGCGCCGACATTGCGCCCCAGACGCGAGCCCAGCTCGCGACGGTGCGCTTCGATGGCCGCGGCGCGCTCGGCCGCTTCACGCTCGCTCAGGTGCGCGTGGGGGAAGAC
>JBOHSJ010000261.1:0-4529 GCA_050733035.1 Gemmatimonadales bacterium
GGGCTCCACAACAACTGGGACGTGCACGGGGGCGGTACGCTCGCGAACATCGGGATGGCGAGCTGCGACCGCTGCGCGCGCGGCGGGCCGGCGATACGCGGGGATCAGTACATCGCGCCGTGGGCCGGTCTCCAATACGACCAGCGCGCCGCGATCGTCCCTCAAGTCTTCGTGAACTACTTCAAGGGCGACCGCGGTCGGTCACGGTCCACCAACGTGAACCCGTCGGTCGATGTGCGCGTGTCGTCGCAGTTCCGCGGCTCGGTGAGCTACAATACCAGCCACAACATCAGTGACGTCCAGGACTTGAATCCGGTAACGGACTCGACCGGAACGCATTACCTGTTTGCGCACCTCGATCAGAAGACGACGTCGATGTCGTTCCGGATCGATTACACCGCAACGCCGACGCTGACGGTTCAGGTGTACGCGTCACCCTTTGTGAGCAAGGGCCGCTGGTCCAACGTGCGCGAGCTGTCCGCCACGCCGCGGGCAGACCGCTACGACGATCGCTACCAGCCCTTCACCGGGCCGGGGCCGGGTGATTTCAACATCAAGTTCTTCAACTCGAATTTCGTCGTGCGGTGGGAGTATCGGCCGGGCTCGACGTTGTTCCTGGTGTGGAATCAGGGACGCGACGACTTCGAGCCGACGACGGGGACACGGGACGTTGGGGGAGACTTCAAGAAACTCTTCAAGGCGTACCCGAGAAACACGTTCCTGATCAAAGCGTCGTACTGGCTCAACCGGTAAACCGAAATACCAATGTAGAATGTCCAATGATCATTGATCATTGATCATTGGACATTCTGCGTTAATCCGCCCGGATTCCTAATTCGTCAATGTGCAATAGAAGGTCGGCGGGATCCTCGTAGACGCGATAGGCGCCCGCGCGTTCCAGCTCTTCCTGCCCATAACCGCCGGATAGCAGCGCTACGCCGAGGGCGCGGGCGCGGCGCGCCGCGAGCAGGTCCCAGACGCTGTCCCCCACCGCAATCGCCGACTCGATCGGCACCCCGAGCCGGGCCGCCGCTGCCAGCCAGAGATCGGGGTTGGGCTTCGCGTGCTGCACGTCGTCACGCGTGATGATCGGGACGCCGGGCGGCAAATCGATGAGTTTCAGCAACGGACGCGCGCTCGCCAGCGCGCCGCTCGTCGCCACCGCCCACGGCACCTTCGTCTTCGTGAGGTGGCGGACGAGCGCCTTCGCTCCGGGCAGCGGGCGGATGTCGCGCAGCTGCGCGGCGAACAACCGGGCGTGCGCCTTTTTCATTTTTGCCGCGTCCTTGTCGCTCAGCTCCTTGCCCGTCTCCCGGGCCAGGCTCTCCGCCAGCAACCCGCCGCTCATCCCGATGCGCCGATGGATGCGCCACACCGACAGCTCGATGCCGCCGATCTCCAGCGCCCTGTGCCAGGCGAGGGCGTGTTGGTACACGCTGTCGGTGAGCGTGCCGTCGAGATCCAGAAGAATCGCGGGGCGGTCGGTCACAGCTGATGATTCTCGGCGGTTGCAGGTTGTCGCAGGATCATAGCCGCCAGTGTTCCGAGTACGACCATGGTGAAGAGCTCGAGCACCAGCTGCTTGATCGTGAGACTCAGCGGCCAGGGCTGTTCGGCGAACCACAGGAGATACATCGGAACGGGGCCGAAGAGCCAGGCGAGCACGCCGAACCGCAGTCCTTGCGGGATTTCAGGACCGGGCCGGACCCAGCGGCTGTACAGCGTGACGAACGCGATGGCCATGGCGAGGTGGGCGAGCGGCAGAAACGCGATCATCCACATTGAGCCGTCCGCTGCATCCATCGGCCGCAGCAACGTGCCGTAGAAGGGGCGATAATCCGCGCCCAGAATGAACCCGTGGATGACGATGGCGAACACCTGCGCGACGAGAAACACGGCCACGACGGTCCCGATGAAGCGCTTCGTGTTCATGATGCCCCCCGGAGTGGACTGCCAAAATACGAGCCGGTAGGCAGGCTGCCTACCGGCTCAGACCATCAGGCCGTCCAACCGTCCGACCGTCTTACCGCTTTACCTTCATTACCGCCGCATAGGCGTCCACGAATCCGGCGCCAACTTCCCAGTTGGCGTAGCCGGGGAGCGGCCGGGCGGTGGATGTCAACGCGTTCAGCACCTGTGTGGGGCTGAGCCTGCCGCCCGCCGCCTCCTGCATCAGCGCCACGACGCCGGCGATGTGCGGCGACGCCATCGAGGTGCCCGAGGCGCAGGTATAGAACGCCTGATTGAGCAGCGAAATGTTGCAGATGCGCGCGTCGTGATTGAGGTCCAGCGCGTTGAGGACCGTCCCCGTCGAGGCCCGCGTCGAAACGATGTGCACGCCAGGTGCGGAAATATCCGGATGATACAAGGGGTCCCCAGGGACGCCCCGCGACGAGAAGTCGGCCAGCACGTGGTCGCGCGGCTCGTTGTCGGTCGGCTCGAGCGGGTTCGAGCCGTCGTCCAGCATGCAGTGGTCCTCTGAATTGGTAGGATCGGCCACGCCAATCTTGCATGTGGCCGCAACACTGATCACCCACGGCGCCACGCTGTAGGGGTTGAGGGTGTTCTGCCCGGGGCCTTCGTTCCCCGCCGCAAACACGACCGTGATGCCGCGGCTGCTGAGCTTCTTCGTGGCCTCGTTGACGGGGTCCTTCGGATCGAACGCGCCGGTGGTCCCCCACGAGTTGTTCACTACCTTGATGTTGTAGCGCTGCTGGTTGTCCAGGATATAATCGAATCCGGCGAGCGCGAAGAAGATGAACAGGATGTCGCCGGTGCCGATGCCGATCAGATTCGCGCCGGGCGCGACGCCGGTGTAGTAGCCGCCCGATGACGTTCCGCGGCCCGCCACGATCCCGGCTACGTGTGTCCCGTGTCCCACCGATGTTTCGGAGTTCGGCAGGTTTTCGACGAACACCGTCGCGCCCTTGCGGATCGGCTTGGGCGCGTCTTTTCCGAAGGTGAAGAGATCGTTCTGATTGTACAGCACCTTCGCGTTCTGCACCGTGTACTGCGGATAGGCGACGTCGGCGTTGTACAGGCCATCGATGCCGCTGTCCAGAATCGCGACCCCGATTCCTTTTCCGGTGATCCCCGCTACGTGCACGCCATCGGCGCGAATGGAGGGGACGCTCTCATGCAGCGTGTAGTACTCCAGCTGCGTGTTGGCGTAGACGCCCTCGAGGCCGGGCAAGGCGGAGATCGTCAGCAGCTGTGCCGGTGTCGCGAGCACCGCGACCATCGAGAAGTTGTTGAACTGCACGATCCCAGCGCCGGAATTCAGAACGCCCGTGGTGACGGCGTCCAGCGTGGTGCGCGTCTCGTCGAAATTCACGATGTAGATCGTGGCATCGCTGCCGGTGACGTCGGCGCTCGGAGTGGAGTGATCAGGTCCTGCGACTGGGCGGGTCTGCTCGCATGCGACCAGCGCGAGTGACGCGGCCGCTGCGATGAGCCATCGGTTCATGGGTCCTCGGGGTGAGCGAACGCTCCGAGGACTCGCAAGTCGTATGCCTTACCCACGCGCGCACGGAGTGAGGCCTCCGTTGCGCGTGCGCAACGGTTAGTCGGGCTCGATCTGCTCCAACGCGTAGCGCAACCGCAGCATCGCGGTATCGAGCAGCCGCCGCGAATCATCCCGCAGCGCTCCCATATCCGCGAGTTGCGTGAGCAGCTCGAGGACGGCGTGAATCTGTGCCGTCGCCGATTCCACGATCAGCCGGCGATCGAGCCCACTACGGCGCTCGACTTCTACCGGAACGTGCTTGACCCGCCGATCCGCCCGCCTGCGATTCGCAACTGTCATGGCGCCACCTCCCAAGTCCGTTCGCTGCTGAGCAGTGCGTCGAGGTCTCCGTTGCCCTGCGCTGCACTCTTCTGAGCATAGACGTCATGCTCGTAGGACTCGGTCGGGTTGCAATACAGCACGCCCATCGCCGTCGGGAACGGCGGCTCCAGCGCGGCGAGCAGCTGCGCCAGGGGACGGTTCGTCTCATCGTGAACGAGGATATCCGGACCGGCGGCCGCGATTTCCAGCTCCAGCTTGCCCGGCTTCAGGCGCAGCCCCTTGTCCTTGTCCTTCCCGAACAGCAGCGGCCTGCCGTGCTCGAGCAGAATCTGTGCGTCGGCCGCCACTTCTTTACCGGTGATGTGCTCGAACACGGCGTCGTTGAACACGACACAGTTCTGCAGGATTTCGACGAACGACGCACCCTGATGGGTGCGGGCGCGCTTCAGGACACCGACGAGGTGCGACTGCAGGGTGTCGACGCAGCGCGCCACGAACCGCGCCCCGGCGCCGAGCGCGAACACGCAGGCCGAGACCGGATACTCGAGTGACCCGAGGGGCGTGGACGGCGAACGCGTGCCGCGGCGCGACGTCGGCGAGTACTGGCCCTTGGTGAGCCCGTAGATCTCATTATTGAAGAGGATGATCTGGAGATCGACGTTGCGGCGCAGCACGTGGAGCATGTGGTTGCCGCCGATCGACAGGCCGTCACCGTCCCCGGTCATCACCCACACGTCGAGAT
>JBOHSJ010000262.1:0-8251 GCA_050733035.1 Gemmatimonadales bacterium
GGCCTGGTGCCGATTCTCGACCTGGACGCGCTGGGAGACCGGATCGGATGACGAGCACCAGCGGTGACGATGTCCAACTCGTCACGTTCAAGGTCGGCGGGCAGGACTTCGCGTTCAACATCTTTCAGGTCGAGCGCATCCTGCGCTACGAAGCGCCGGCGCCCCTCCCCAAAGCTCCGGATTTTCTCGAGGGTGTGCTCCAGTATCAGGGTGGCGCCGTCCCGCTCGTGGATCTGCGCAAGCGCCTCGGCACGGCCGCGCCGCTGCGCGAAGACACGCGCACCGTGATTCTGGAGTTCGAGGGCGGGAAGATCGGCATGATCGTGGATGCCGTGACGGAAGTGCTGCAGGTGGCGGCGCAGGCGGTGACACCGCCGCCCGGTATCGTGAAAGGACTCGCGGCCGAATACATCGCCGGTCTGGTCGTACAGAACGGCCGGACGATCGTCGTGCTGAATACGAACAAGCTGCTGAATTCGAAGGAAAAAATGGCGTTGCAGGCGGTCTCATGACGGAAACGCCGGTCACGGCGCTGCGACGCGAGTACGACGCCATCGCGCGTCAGCTCGAAGGCGCGCCCGGAACCGCGGAGCGCGAAGCCGCCAAGCGCGAGATCATCGCGTACTTCAAGAAGGTGGACGCGATGCTCGGCGAGCTGACGCAGCTGAAGGACGACATCCGCCAGCTCGTGGACAAGTACAAACAGCTGGCGGCCGACACCAAACAGGCGGCGGCGCCCGAGTTCACGGGGCAGCGTCCGGTGCTGCATGCCGACCACATCGGCGCCACGACGTTCATCGAAAAAGGGTGGAGCCTCATCTCGCTCGGCGACCATGCCGGCGCGATCCAGGCCCTCACCAAGGCACTGCAGCTCTCGCCCGGCGAGACCCAGGCGGAGTCGCTGCTCGGCTGGGCGCAGATGCTGCACGAAGACTACGACGACGCGCTCGGCACATTTCAGAAAGTCCTGATGAAGGAGCCGGCGAACTCGCTCGCCCGCATCAATGTCGGATACATCTGCCTGAAGAAGCGGATCTTCGGTGAGGCGATCGAGCATTTGTCGAAAGCGATCCGCCTGGACAACGACAAGAAGGCCACGCTGTACGCGCACTTCTATCTCGGGCTCGTATACCTGCAGCGCGAGATGTATGAGGACGCGGAAACGTTTTTTGAGAAGACCCTCAAGCTCGGTCCCAATCTGATCGAGGCGTATTACGAGCTGGGGCGCGCACATTGGTTCGCCGGCGATCAGGCGAAGGCCAAGTCCACGTGGGAAGACGGCTTCAAGGCGAACAAGTTCAATCCCTGGGGCAAGAGGTGTCAGGAGATGCTGGAGCTGGTCGCTAAGGGCGAGGAGCCGCCGCGAGACTAGCGCTCATCGCCCTGCTGCTGCAGGGTCCCACTTCCGTTGCTGTGGGTCGCGTAACGGCGATCGCGTGGCCGGGTCAGCAAGCGTTGGCTGTATCGATCGCGGAGGCAGCCGATCGGTCGCGCGACTTCCCGGGGATCGGACCGCTTCCCGATCGCCCCATCCGCATCATCCTCGCCCCGACGCGCGAGCAGTACGACTCGCTCACGCGCGGCCGCTTGCCGCTGTGGAGCGAAGGCGCCGCGTTTCCCGACGCGAGCACGATCGTGCTGTTGGCCGACGGGCCGTCCGGCCGTCCGGCCGGCGCCCTCAGACACGAGCTCGCGCATCTGGCGCTGCGCTGGCACGTCGGACGTCGCGCGCCGCTCTGGTTGGAAGAAGGCTATGCGGCGGTCGCGGCGCAGGAATGGGATCGCCTCGACGCGCTGCGCCTCAACTGGCAGCTGGCGCGCGGCGTGCGCATGGATCTGCACGACGTGGACCGGGCGTTGCGCGGCGCGCGCGGCGATGCAGAGGCGGGATACGCGCTCGCCGCGACGGCCGTGCTGCTGCTGCAGCGCTGGGGGGGAGAGCGGGGGCTCGAGCCGCTACTCGCGAACCTGCGGCAGGCCGAGTCCTTCGACGCCGCGGTGCGCGCGACCTACCACGTCACCGAGGGCGACTTCGAGCTGCGCTGGCAGCGGGACGTCGGCTCCCGCTACGGCTGGATCTCCTGGCTCGCGGCGATGGGCTTCTTCTGGGTGGCCATCGGGAGCCTGCTCGCCGCGCTCATCGTGCTGCGGCGGCGCCGGGACCGGGCCAAGCGCGCGGCGCTTGAGTCAGAAGAAAGCCAAATGCTTGACGAGCTTGGGATTAACGAATAGACTCCAGCCGCTTATGGCAGACCAGACTCTTGCGCGTTCGCGCCTGCGGTTCGGACCGAAAAACTATGTCGTGCTCGGAGCCGCGCTCGCGTCGCTGGCGCTCGGGTACTTTTTGTTGTCGAAGGGATCCACGACGCTCGCGCCGGTGCTGCTCGTCCTGGGCTACTGTGTGTTGTTTCCAGTCGGCCTGGCTCTCTAGCACCCCGCCTCCCCATGGCCCGGGCGAATAGCTCAGCGGTTCAGAGCGCCTGCCTTACACGCAGGATGTCGGGGGTTCGAATCCCTCTTCGCCCATTGGTGTAGCAGCCTGTAACGGAGGAACGCACAGGTGAGAGCGCTTCAAGTCGCAGTAGCTCTGACAATCGGTTTTGCATCGACGGCGGCCGCGCAGCTCGCTGCGCCGCAAGCGCCGAGTCAGAGACTTCTCGTATTGCCCTTCCAGGCTTCGGCCGCCGATTCGGCCGCGAGCATCGCGCTGGCGGATGCGATTCGTGACCGCGTCACGGCGCTCGCGAAAACCAAAGTCATGGTGGTGCCCAAGGCCAAGCTGTGCGAAGCCCTCAAGGCCTCGGGTTTTCCGTGCGACGGTTTGCTCGACGATCAGCAGGCGAAGCAGCTGGCGCGGTTCCTCCAGGTGCACGCCTATTTGACGGGGACCTACAAGAAGGAGGGCTCGACCCCGACGGCCGATGTTCGTCTCATCGACATCGCCAGCTCCGGGATGAGTGGCACCTTCAAGGTCGCCGATGCCAATCCGGGGACGACCGCCGCGCTCGCCGAACTGATTGCGCAACGCATCAATACGATCGTGCGGATCAGCGAGCCGATTCGCAATTGCAACGACGAGCGCAAAAAGAGCCAATTCGCGCGCGCGCGCGCCGAGGCGAATAAGGCGCTCACGCAGGATCCGAATTCCACCGGCGCGTGGCTCTGCATCGCGACCGTGTATGAAGCGCAGCGGATGCCGATCGACAGCGTCATCGCCGCCTCACAGCGCGCGTTGAAGGGCGACTCCTGCAACGGGACGGCGTGGGAGAACATCGCCCGAGGGTATCAGCAAAAAGGCGACACCACGAAGATGGTGGACGCGTTCATCTCGCAGCTCTGCGCTGAGCCCCGCAACATCAGCAAGTATCTCGGGATCGCACAGCTGCTTCGGCAGCAGAAGCACTTTGACAAGGCTGTCGAGGTACTCGATCGTGGACTTGCGGTCGCGCCCGGTGATGCGCAGCTGCTCGAGCTGAAACTCACGATTTGCAACGAAGCGAACAACTTCAAGTGCTCGTCGAGAATCTTCATCACGAAGCTCCAGCACGATACCGTCTTGGCGGCCGACACGAACTTCCTGAAACCGGCGATCGGCGCGGCGCAGCAGGCGTCCGATACCGCCGGACTCGACACCATCACCGTAGTCGCGGTGCGGCGGTTCCCGAACAACCTGAGCTTCATCAAGGCTCGAGCTGGCGCGTTCGAAATGGCCGGGCGCACCGATTCGGCGCTGGTCTACTATAAGAAGGCATTGGCGCGCGAGCCGAACGATGTCGCGACCAGCCTCCAGATCGCCAAGTTGATCGTGGACGCAGCGGTGTGGGACACCACGAAAACGGACACGGCGGCGATGAGGATGCGGCGAAACGCGTTCGCCCCAAAGGTGGACTCCGCCAAGCCGTATCTGCGCCCCGGCATCAGTTCCCCGGATTCGATGCAGCGCCTTGCTGCTTCCGTGATCATGCTGACGGGCGGTTCCAGGCTTGCCCAAGCGGGGGCGTACGACGCGGCCTACCCGTGGCTCGACACGCTGCTTCAGGTCGTGGCGCCGAAGAGCGCGGCGGACACGCTGGGGCCCAAGCAGCAGGTTCGGATCAACGGCAGTTTCTGGTACGGTCTCTCGTCTGTCCTGACGTTGAACGGGCCCTATCAGATTATGACCAAGGCGCCAAAGGCAATTCGCTGCGACCTCGCGCATCAGGTTTTCAATCGCCTCACGCGGACACGAGCCGCGCTGCAGCTCGGGCGTCGCGTGCATCCACCGACGGCGGATCAGATGCTCGGCTTCGTGGCGCAATACGAAAAGGCCAAGCCGTCGGTCCAGGCAGCGTTCAAATGCCGGCCGCCGTTGAATTGACCTGACCCCCGGTCTATATTCCGGCGCTCCGTAAGGGGCTTGGTGCTGGGGGGCTGTAGCTCAGCTGGTTAGAGTGCCGGTCTGTCACACCGGAGGTCGCGGGTTCGAGCCCCGTCAGCCCCGCTCTCAGACGTCGAGATCATTGAACCCCCGCCCTTATTGGCGGGGGTTTTCTTATTATGGAGCGTGCCCACGGTCGCTTCTGACTCCCCGTCGGTCCCCTACCACGTTCCGGTTCTCGCCGCCGCCGTGCGAGGCTGGGCGGCGGGCAGCACGCGCGCCGTGGACGCGACCATCGGCGGGGGCGGGCACGCGGTGATACTGCAGGGATTAGGGATTAGGGTTTTGGGAATCGATCGCGATCCCGAGGCGCTAGCGGCCGCGCGGCAGAGGCTTGGCACAGATCGCATCGAGTACCTCGAATCTTCTTTTGCCGCCCCGGCCGCCCTTGCCGCCATTCAATCCTTCCACCCCGACCGCATCCTGCTCGACCTCGGCGTGAGCTCGCATCAGATCGACGTGGCGGAGCGCGGGTTCACATTTCGCCCCGGCGCGCCGCTCGACATGCGCATGGAGGGAGCGGGGAGCAGGGAGCGGGGAGCAGTGACTGCCCGTGACATCTTGAACTCATGGCCGGTCGACCGGCTCGCTGCGTTGTTCACGGATTACGCGGACGAGCGCCGGGGGAGGACGCTGGCAAAAGAAATCGTGCGGCGCCGGCTCAACGCGCCGTTCACCATCAGCGATGATTTCGTGAACGCGATCCGTGCCGTGCTCGGACCGCGCTCGGGCCCGTCCGATTTTGCCCGGCTGTTCCAGGCGCTGCGAATTGCCGTCAATGAGGAGCTCGAGTCGCTCGCCGAGGCGCTGCCGGTATTGCGCGATGCGCTCGAGCCGGGCGGCAAGCTGGGTGTGATCACCTACCACTCGGGCGAGGATCGCATCGTCAAGCACGCGTTCCGCGAGTGGAGTCGCGATTGTATCTGTCCCCCCCGGCAACCGGTGTGCACGTGCCGCGGCCGCGCGCTGGGACGGGTACTCACCAAGAAGCCCGTGTCCCCCTCACCCGACGAGATCGCGTCCAATCCCCGGGCGCGATCGGCCCAATTCCGCGTCTTCGAAACTGCGGCGGCCGATGGCGTTTAGGGGCCGCCACTGGATCGCCTTCTGGCTGGTGGCGCTGCTGGCGGCGCTGTGGATGGTCATCGCGCGACAAACCGCCGCGCTGAACTCGGCACGTGCCCTCAATGATCGGCGCGAGGAACGGGCCTCCCTGGAAGGACGCCGCGCCGAGTTAGAGCGGCGCATACGGACGGCGCAGAGCCGGGCGGTGCTGTTACCGCGCGCCCAGAAACTGGGGCTGCGGCTGCCCGCTGACACCGAGATCATTCTGATTCCGAGCCAGTCAGAACCTGCACCCCCTGCACCACCTTCAGAACGGCCGTTCTGATGGCCAAACCCCTCGTGCGGCTTCGCGTCGTCGAAATTGGCGTGGTCGCCGCGCTGCTCGCGTTGGTGGTGCGGGCCGGGCAGGTGCAGCTGGTGGAAGGCGGGCGTTACGCCGCCGCCGCCAGGGCGCAGCGCACGGAGCACGTTGTGCTCGACGCGCGGCGCGGCACGCTGTTCGACCGGCACGGCACCGCGATCGCGCTCACGCAGGAGACCTACCACGTCGGCATCGCGCCGAACGAGCTGCGGAATCCCACGCGGGATGCCGCGACGATCGCGCGCCAGCTCCGCGTGCCGCTGGGCGACGTGCAGCGCGCGCTGCGCAAGCGCTACGCGTGGTTCGCCGGCCCGTTCACCGCGCTCGAGGTCCAGCCGATCCGGACCTTGCGGGGCGTTCATCTGGAGCCGGTGCTGCGCCGCTTCTATCCGTCGCGCGAGTTTGCGCGCGCGATTATCGGGAGGGTGGGGGAGGACGGTCGAGGTGGTGGCCGTGGTGGAGGAGGGCTCGAACGCTTACTCGACAGTCTGCTGTCCGGCACGCCTGGGTCTGCCGTCGTCCTGAAGGACCGCTCGGGTCGGGAGTACGTGTCGCCGGCGCGGGTCATTGCGGCGCCGGTGGCGGGTAACGACGTCGTGCTCACCCTCGATGCCGAGCTGCAGGAGATCGCCCAGCGTGCGCTGGATGACGCGATCGACAACATGCAGGCGGACGGCGGCGACGTGGTGATGCTCGATCCCGCGACCGGGGAGGTCCTCGCGGTCGCGTCGCGCCGTGCCGACGGCTCGATGCGGCCGAGCGCGTTCACGGAGACTTTCGAGCCGGGATCGCTCGCCAAGATTTTCGCCGCCGCGGCGCTGGTCTCGTTCGAGCGGGTGCGTCCCACCGAGCGCGTCTCGGGCGAAGGGGGCCGCTACCGCCTGCCGGATCGCGTCGTCACGGACGAGCATCCGCTGCCGTCGCTCACGCTGGCCGATGCGATCCGCGTGTCGAGCAACATCGCGCTGGTGAAGTTCTCGGCGCGGCTGGATCCCGACGAGCAGTACGGCGTGCTGCGCGCCTTCGGGTTCGGGGCGCCGACCGGCGTCGAGTTTCCCGCCGAATCGCCGGGCCGCCTGCGGCTGCCGCGCGAATGGTCACGGCCCAGCTCCGCGAGCCTCGCGATCGGGTATGAGCTGGCGGTGACACCGATCCAGCTCGCGGCGGCCTATGGCGCCATCGCCAACAACGGCGTGCTGCTGCAACCGACACTGATCCGGGAGATCCGCGGCGCGAACGGCGCCGTAAAGTACCTCCATCGTCCGGAACCGGTGCGTCGCGTGGTGACGCCCGAGGTCGCGGCCAAGCTGCGGGATTTGTTGCGCGGCGTCGTCGCAGCAGGGGGCACCGCCGAGAAAGCGGCACTCGCGAACTTCCAGCTCGCCGCCAAGACGGGGACCGCGCGCCGCGTGGTGGGTGGCCGCTACGCCGCCGGCCAGTACACGGCGTCATTCGCCGCGCTGTTTCCCGCCGGGGCGCCCCAGCTCGTCGTCGTGATGAAAATCGACAATCCGCAAAAGGGCAGCTACTTCGCGGCACAGACGGCCGCGCCGGTGACGCGCTCGATGCTCGAGCAGGCGCTGGCGGCACGCACCGTCGCGCTCGATCGCGCCCGGCTGTCGAACGTCGCGCCAACGACCGATCGGTCACCGCTCGAGGAGCCCGATGGCGTCGTGCCCTATGTCGTGCCGTGGCCGTACGTCCCCGACAGCGCGCAGACGCAGCCGGAGCGCATCGTTCCCAACGTCGCCGGCCGGCCGTTGCGCGAGGCGGCGCGGACGATGCACGCCCGCGGGTTTCGCGTGGTCGTGAAGGGGTGGGGGGTCATTCACCACACCTGGCCCGCCGCCGGCGCGCACGCGGCGGTGGGGACGACGGTGACGATGTTTGCAGAACCGCCTCCTGTATCGCGTCCGTGAGCCGACCCCTCCAGGAAGTAGTGGACGCGCTGGCACGTGCCGGCGCTCTGGTCGATGCGCCGGATCCCGGCTCGCTGCCTGCGATCACCGGGCTCACCGCCGATGCCCGGCGGCTCGAGCGCGGGATGCTGTTCTGCGCCGTGCGCGGTGCGGTCCAGGACGGCAATCAGTTCGTCGCAGACGCGGCTCGGCGCGGCGCGGCGGCGGCACTCGTCGAGCTCCGGCAGTCGGTGGCCATCCCGCAGATCCTGGTGCGCAACGGCCGGCGCGCCGCGGCGATCGCGGCCGAGGCGTGGTATCGGCGACCGGCGGCGCGGCTGCAGCTGATCGGCGTCACCGGGACCAATGGCAAAACGACGTCCGTCATCCTCGGCCGGCACGTGTTGGGCGCGCGCTGGCCGATGGGCGCCATCGGGACGTTGGGCTGCATCGATCCGGCCGGCGCGGTGGTCGAAAGCGAGGCGGGGAATCTCACGACGCCGGGCCCCA
>JBOHSJ010000263.1:0-4716 GCA_050733035.1 Gemmatimonadales bacterium
ACAGCACGCCCTCGTACGGCGTCCCGAGCGCGGCGACTTCGCGCAGCACCGGCTCCAGCACCTCGACGCGCACGCGCTCGAGCAAGGCGTCCGTCGCGATGCCGACGGGGCAGTACGCGCCCATCCCGCCCGTATTCGGCCCGGTGTCGCCCTCGCCGAGTCGCTTGTGGTCCTGCGCCGGCGGCAGCATCAGGACGCGCTCGCCGTCGGTCAGTGCGAGCACGGACAGCTCTTCGCCCTCGAGGAACGCTTCGATCACGACCTCTTTGCCGGCTTCGCCGAGCGCCCCGTCGAGCATCGCCCGCACGACCTTGGCGGCCTCGATCCGGGTCTGGCACACGACCGCGCCCTTCCCGGCCGCCAGCCCCGACGCTTTGACGACGAGCGGCTCCGCATGATCTCCGATGTACGCCAGCGCGGGACCCATCCCGACGAATGTGGCACTGGCTGCCGTGGGCACGCCGGCGCGCCGCATCACTTCCTTCGCGAACGCTTTCGATGACTCGAGCCGTGCCGCCGCCGCCGTCGGACCGAACACCGCGCGGCCCTCGTCACGCAGGCGATCCGTCAAGCCCGCGGCGAGCGCGCGTTCAGGACCGATGATGGTGAAGTCGATGTTGTGGTCGCGAGCGGCTGCGGTGAGCTCGTCCACGCTCGTCGCCGGGATGGGGAGGTTCGTACCGAGCGTGGCGGTGCCAGGATTCCCGGGAGCGGCAAAAACAACGGTGTCGGAGGCGTCGCGCTGCAGGGCCCAGCAGAGGGCGTGCTCGCGGCCGCCGCCTCCGACGACCAGTACTCTCACCTCTTCTTGAATGCGTCCGAGAACGCCTGGGCGGCCCGCTTGGCGGAATCCACCACGTCGTTCACGACGGCTTTTGCTTCCTTCATATAGTGCTCGCGCGCCTCCTCGATGTCTTTGTCGATGGGGCGATTGTCGGCGTCGGGCCCGCGGCGCGTGTACTCGCCGTTCAGAATGCGCTCGTAATGTCCGGCCTCGATCCAGCGCTGCAGCTCGGCGGCGCGCAGCGTGCTGAACGGATGCGTGCGCTCGAGGGTGTTGAGGATCTGGAAGATTCGGTCGAGCGCGCCTCCTGCTTCCTCGTATTCCTTGGCCTGCACCAGGAACGCGTTCAGGTCCATCTGGGTCATGTCGCCGCCGCCGGCCATCTTGAGGTGCATGCGCATGGCCGCGATGGGATCCTGCACGGCCAACAAGCCGGCGCGATCGGACGAGAGCTCGCTCTTCCGGAACCATTCGAGCAGCGCGATCCGGATCGGCAGCAGGGCGATCCCCGCCAGAAACGGCAGGGTCGAAAAGCTGAAGTTGAGGATGAGAACCAGGATCGTGTGGTAGAGCGCGTGACCGCTCATCACATGACCCAGCTCGTGGCCCAGCAGGGTCCGCATCTCGTCATCATCGAGCAGCTTCAACGCGCCAGAGTTGATGACGATGAAGGGCTGGTCCATGCCGTAGGCGCCGGCGTTGACGAACGGTGTCTGGGACACGAACAATTCCGGCCGTGGCTCCCAATCCATCGTCGTCAGCACATCGGTGTACAGCTCATTGAGCCGCGGGAACTGCTTGGGCCCGACGCGCACGGCGTCCGCCTGAAACAGCAGGCGAATGCCGCGCTCGCCGATGAATCCGTAGATCTTCTTGACCACCATGTCGAACCCAGGCACGGAGCGCAGCGATTGCAGCGCCGCGCGATCCGCGGGATGCTCCCACGAGAGGGAAGCGATTTGGGTCAATACTTTCCGCGGGCGCGCCGCTGGAAGGCTGTTCGTCGGCTGTGTCATACCTATCTCCTGAATGGATTCCCACCCGTACGGTGGGCCGAATCCCGTGTTTCGGTGCGATTAGTCGTCCGCCAGCGCCTGATCCAAGTCGCCAATCAGATCCTCGACATCCTCGATCCCGACAGACAGCCGTACCAGACTGTCGGTAAGCCCCATGCGCCGCCGCATCTCCGGGGGCACGCTGGCGTGCGTCATGGACGCGGGATGCCCAATGAGGCTCTCCACGCCTCCCAGCGACTCGGCCAGCGCAAAGATCTTGGTCCGCTCGACAAAGCGCCGGGCTAGGCCCGAATCGCCCAGCTCGATGCTGATCATCCCGCCGAAACCCTTCATCTGACGGGTCGCGAGATCGTGTTGTGGGTGTGACGGAAGACCCGGATAGTACACGCGCTGGATTCGGGGATGCTTCTCGAGCCACTCGGCGATGCGGCGGCCGCTGGCGTCGTGCTGGCGCATTCGCAGCGCCAGCGTCTTGGTCCCTCGCAGCGCGAGCCAGCAGTCGAACGGCCCGGGCACGGCGCCTGCGGAGTTCTGGATGAAGCCGAGGCGCTCGGCGACGTCGTCGCGCCCCGCGACCAGTATCCCGCCGATCATGTCGGAGTGGCCGTTGAGATACTTGGTCGTGGAATGGAGCACGATGTCCGCCCCGAACTGCAGCGGCTGCTGAAAGAAGGGCGTCGCGAAGGTGTTGTCCACGACGAACAGCGCTTTGCCCTTGCGTGCGATCTCGCCCGTCGCGGCGAGGTCGCACAGCCGCATCATCGGATTGGTCGGCGTCTCCGCGTACACGATCCTGGTGTTCGGCTTGACCGCCGCCGCCACCGCCGCCGTATCACCGCCGTCCACGAACGTGAACGTGAGACCCATGCGCGACCAGATGTGGGTCATCTGGCGGTGCGAGCCGCCATACACATTCTCACCGCTCACGACATGATCCCCGGCGGACAACAGCTTCATCACGGCGTCGAGCGCCGCCAGCCCGGAGCCGAACGCGAACCCGTGCTGGCCGCCTTCGAGCGCGGCGACGTTGCGCTCGAGCGCTTCGCGCGTCGGGTTGCGGGTCCGGGCGTACTCGTAGCCCTTGTTGCGCCCCAGCCCGTCCTGGATGTAGGTGGAGGTCTGGTAGATCGGCGTCATCACAGCGCCACTGAGGGGATCCCCCAGGTGCCCGGCGTGCACGGCGCGTGTCGCAAAGCGATGCGTCAGGTCGAGTTCGGCGACTCGCGTCATGGCCGGAACGTAAGGGACGCTTCCGCCAGGGGCAAGCGACACATACGTTAGGCGCCGATGCCGTCATTCTCCGGAATGCGCTGCCTGGTCGTCGACGACGAGCCACGACTGCGTCGCGTGATCATCCGTTTGCTCGAAGGGGAGGGCTTCGCGTGTGCCGAAGCCGGCTCTGGCGTCGAGGCCCTGAAAGAGCTGGAGCAGACGCCCGTGCCGCTCGTGATCTCCGACCTGCGGATGCCGGAGATGGACGGCGTGACGCTGTTGCGCGAAATCATCACGCGCTGGCCGGAGACGGCGGTGATCGTCGTGACCGCGGTCGCCGAAGTCGAAAGCGCAGTCGCGTGTCTGCAGATGGGCGCGCTCGATTACGTCGCGAAGCCGTTTCACCTCGATGAGGTCCGGGCCCGCGTCTCCCAGGCGCTGGACAAGCGCCGTCTCATCATCGAAAACCGTAACTACCAGGCGGGCCTCGAGGAGCGCGTCGAAGCACAAGCGCGGCGCATCGAGGAGTTGTTTCTCGAGGGCGTCCACGCGCTGGTGTTCGCGCTCGAAGCGAAGGACGCGTACACGCGCGGCCACTCGATGCGCGTCGCGAACTACTCGGTCGAGATCGCGCGCGCGCTGGGTCTCGACAAGGACATGATGGACACGATCGCGCTCGGCGCCGAGCTGCATGACGTGGGGAAGATCGGCGTGAGCGAAGCCGTGTTGCACAAGGCGGGTAAACTGTCGGACGCCGAGTACCGCCACATCATGGAGCACACGGTGATCGGGGCGCGCATTTTGGGGCCCTTGATGCGCGATGCGCCCGGGGCCCTGTCGATCGTGCGGTCGCATCACGAGCGGCTCGACGGCACGGGTTTCCCCGACGGTCTCAAGGGCGACGTCATTCCATTGGAGGCGCGCCTGGTGAGCGTCGCGGACGCCTTCGACGCGATGACGAGCGTGCGGCCCTACCGCCCGTCCCTGACGGTCAAGCACGCGATGCGGGAGCTGGAGGAAGGGAAGGGCGTGCAGTTCGACGCGGATATCGTGAACGCCTTCCTGAAGGCTTTCGCCGAACACACCACGCTGCCCATTCCCACCCCGCAGCTTCAGCCTTTGCGCCTGCCGACGCGGGCAATGGAAGCCCGTCGCGCCTGATTCGTGCATTAAATTGACCGTCCATGTCTGACACATTGATGGTGAGTGTGGCGGGGGTGCGGGGTCTGGTCGGGACAGACCTCACTCCCGAGGTTGTCGCCCGTTGGGCGGCCGCGTTTGGGACCTGGGCGGCCGGACGGCCGGACGGCCGGACGGCCCGAAAGCGCGTCCGTGTCGTGCTCGGGCGCGATGCGAGAACTTCGGGCCCGATGTTCGCGGCCGCGGCGACCGCCGGCCTGCAGTCGGTCGGCTGCGATGTGATCGATGTGGGCTTGGTTGCCACACCCACGGTACAACTCGCGGTGGAGCACCATCGGGCGGCGGGGGGCATCGTGCTGACCGCCAGCCACAACCCCATCGAGTGGAACGCGCTCAAGTTCCTCGGTCCCGATGGCATCTTTCTTGATGGTCTAGCGGGCACGCGGGTACGCGAACTGGCTGCGGGGAATTCCCTGCAACGAGCCAATTACAATGCGATCGGCGGTGTGGAGGCGGATTCGGACGCGATTTCCCGCCATCTCGCCGCCGTGCTCGCGCTTCGGG
>JBOHSJ010000264.1:0-10896 GCA_050733035.1 Gemmatimonadales bacterium
GTTGACGGCCTCGCACATGCGATGGCCGCCGTCATGGCCACGATCCGACCGGTGGTACGGGAATTGGACGATGCCCACGGCTTCGCGAGCAGCGGCAGATTCGGCTGCGCAGTGCACTGAACCGCCAAGCCGATGAACGTGAAACTGATGGCATCGGCGGGATCATTCGCCGAGTTGCCGAGATCGGCGACGCGCGTCAGTGCCGGCAAGCCACTCAGATCGACGCCGCCCTGCCCAGTGCTGCCGGAGCGGATGATGCCGCCGATCCAGGCCTGATTACCGACGACGACCAGGCAGTTCACATCAACCTGCACGCCGCCCTGGCCCTGTCCGAACTGGTCGCTCCACTCGCCCGAAATCGAACCGTCGTCCTTCTCGATGGCGATCAGCGAGAAGTTGGCATCGGTGTTATTCGTGGCGTCTTGATCGTTGCCGCCCACGGATACGCGATTGACGACCCCGTTGCTGCTCACTGAGCTGGCGCTCAGCGCGCCGAGGGCGGCGGCGGCGGCCGGCGAGCTGGGCTCGTTACACGCGACAACGAGGGCGACTGCGGGGAGGGCCAACCATGCGGTTTTCATGACGGGCTCCTGTAGATGGGAAGAAAGGGTGAACTGGGAGACATTCGCCCTTTGCATCCGGCCCACCATGAAGATTCGACGAAACGCACGAGGTTCTGACTCGGGAGTTACAGGACGCACACCCCGTGTGCACGCAATGTAGACAGTTGTCGCAGCATGCATCGAACTGAATTTTGGCTGACAGCGCCGAAGACACCAGAACTCTTCTTGCGCCTTGTTACTTCCGGCTCGGAGCCCAGTTTACGGTATGGAATTGTGAAGAACGCGGCGCAAGCTTTCCCTTTCCCGCAACGTAATGCTTCCAACTCACCGGCGCGTAATCGTTCTTTACCTCGCGCATCGTAATGCAGTCCTGCACCGGACAAACCGCAGCGCACAGATTGCACCCGACGCACGCTTCCTCGATGATCTCGACAACCGGACCACGTTTCCCGTTTCCCGTTCCCCGCTCCAAGCGCCGAATGGCTTGGTGAGCACCGTCTTCGCACGCCGTCCAGCACAGCTCGCACTTGATGCACTTGTCCTGATCGATGTGCGCCAGCAGATGATAATTGAGGTCGAGGTCTTCCCACTTGGCGACGCGGGGCAGGGCGCGGCCGCGAATATCGGCCAGGGAGCGGTGGCCGCGCTCGTCCATCCAGTTCGACAGCCCGTCGATCAGGTCCTCCACGATCCGGAAGCCGTAGTGCATGACGGCGGTGCAGACCTGCAGCGTGCCCGCGCCGAGCGCGATGAACTCCGCCGCGTCGTGCCAGGTCGAAATCCCGCCGATGCCGGAGATCGGAATCTTCACGCTCGGATCAGCGGCGACCGCGGAAACCAGGTGTAAGGCGATCGGCTTGACGGCCGGCCCGCAGTAGCCGCCGTGGCTCGACTTGCCGGCCACGGACGGTTGCGGCTCGAACGTCGCCAGATCGACGCCCACGATCGAATTGATCGTGTTGATCAGCGACAGCGCATCGGCGCCGCCTTTGACCGCGGCGCGCGCGATGTAGGTGATGTCCGTGACGTTGGGCGTGAGCTTCACGATCACGGGAATCGTCGCGACCTCCTTGACCCATTCGACGATCTGGCACGTGTAGTCCGGCACCTGACCCACCGCCGCCCCCATGCCGCGCTCGCTCATCCCGTGCGGGCACCCAAAGTTCAGCTCGATCCCGTCGGCCCCCGTATCCTCGGTCTGCTTGACCATCGCATGCCACGCTTCGCGCTTCGATTCGACCATGAGCGACGCGATGATCGCGTGCTTGGGGTAATTCCGCTTGACCTCGGCGATCTCCTTGAGATTGTCGGCGATAGGCCGGTCGCTGATCAGCTCGATGTTGTTGAAGCCCATCATCCGGTTCTGGCCGAGATCCACCGATCCGTAGCGCGAGAAGACGTTGATGATCGGCTCGCCGATTGTCTTCCAGACCGCGCCTCCCCAGCCCTCGTCGAAGGCCTTGGCGACCTGCCCGTAGGTATTCGTGGGCGGGCCGGAGGCCAGCCAGAAGGGATTGGGGCTCTCGATGCCCGCAAAGTTGGTTCGCAGATCAGCCATACACCCTCCTACCGCACAATGCCGCCCAGAAACTCGTGAATGCGCTTCGCTGCAGTGACTCCCTCGGCTGCCGCATTGACGATTTCGGCGCCCCCATTGGCGCAGTCGCCGCCGGTGAAAACTCTCGGGTGACCTTCGGGCCAGGTAAAGCCGCTGCGTTCGCCCTGGCCGATCGCGACAATGACCATGTCGCACGGAATCGTTTCGCTGGCGCCCCCCGCCGTCCGCACCTCGACGGCGCACACTGACCCCGACCCGTTGGCGATGATGCGCTGTGGAGCGGCGTTGAAGCGGAAGCCACAGCTGTCGCGCTTGGCGAGCTCATACTCGTAGTGATAGCAGGACATGTCGCTTTCGCCGCGCCGGTATACGATCGTGGCGGACGCGGCGCCGAGCCGTTTCGCCTGCGTCACCGCGTCGATGGCGGTGTTGCCCGCGCCGATTACGACCACCTGGCGGCCGACCGCCGTCTCGCGATAGGGATGCGTCTTCAGATGTTCGATGAAGGTGAGGGCATCGACCACGCCCGGCAGCTCCTCGCCGGGGATCCCGAGCGCCTTCGTCGCGCCGAGGCCAACGCCCACGAATACGGCGTCGTGCTCCGCCAGCACCTTCTCGAACGGAATGTCCGTGCCGACGTTGACACCGGACCTGAGCTCGACGCCGAGGTCGAGGATGTCCTGAACCTCCGCGAGTGCGACGTCTGCTTTGAGCTTGTATTCCGCGATGCCGTAGGTATTGAGGCCGCCTGGCTGCGGTTTCGCCTCGAACACCGTCACGGTATGGCCGGCGCAGCGCAACTCGCGCGCGCACGAGAGCCCGGCGGGCCCGGCGCCGATGATCGCGACGCGCTTGCGGGTCGGCTTACCGGGCTCGAACAGCTTCAGCTTCTTCTCCAACACGTAGTCCGTCGCATGGCGCTGCAACAGCGCGATCTTGATCGGCTGTTCGTCGCGGTCGTTCAACACGCACGCGCCCTCGCACAACACTTCGACCGGGCAGGCGCGTGCGCACGAGTGCCCGAAGGGGTTGGCTTGGAGGATCACCCGCGCCGATCCGCGCAGGTTGCCGCTCGCGATCTTCTTGATGAACGCGGGCACGTCGATGTGCGTGGGGCAGGCGATGGTGCAGGGCGCGTCGTGGCAATAGAGGCACTTGTTCGCCTCGAGCAGCGCGGCGTCGTTGGTGAGCGGCGGCGCGATGTCGGCGAAATTCGCCGCGAGCTGCTGGTCAGAGAGTGGCACCGACCGCTCCCCGCTCCCTGCTCCCTGCTCCCACGCGCATTCCGATGACATAGATGAGAGCCGAGAGCAGGAAGCCCACAAACCACGCCCAATTGTAGATCGTCCCGAAGACGCCGGTTTCAGGGACGCCGCGCAGCGCGGCGACGAAGCCCGGAAGACTCGGTCCCACGCCGAGCGCGAGCGCTCCGATCGCCACCCAGTTGACGCCGCGGGAGTACTCGTAGGCGCCGTGCCGTTTGTAGAGATCGTTCACGACCAGCTCCCCGCGGCGCACGACGAAGTAGTCGGCGATCATGATCCCCGCGACCGGGCCGAGCAGCGCGCCGTAGCCGATGAGCCACGTGAAGATGTAGGCGGCGGCGTCATTGTAGAGCCGCCACGGCATCATCAAGATCCCGATGACTGCGGTGATGATCGTGCCTTGCTTGAACGAGATCTTATGGGGCGCGAGGTTCGAGAATCCATTCGCGGGGGCGACGATGTTGGCCGCGATGTTCGTCGTGAGCGTGGCGATGATCAGCCCCGCCATCGACAGCATGATCATCAGCGGTCCGCCGATGCGCGCCAGCAGCGCCACGGGATCGGCGATGCGCGTGCCGAAGATGACCACGGTCGCGTTCGTCACGGCGGCGCCGATGAACGCGAACAGCGCCATCGTGGCCGGCAGCCCGACGGCCTGGCCCACGATCTGATCGCGCTGCGACCGGGCATAGCGCGAGAAATCGGGGATCGAAAGCGCCATCGTGCCCCAGAACGCGACGGCGGACGTGAGGCCTGCTCCGAACACGCTGCCGACGGCCGGACGGCCGGACGGCCCGACGGCCGGTGGATTCGCGAGCATGGGGCCTAAACCGCCCGCACGCACCCAGGCCCAGATGAAGAGTGCGACGCCGACGGCGAGCAAAAATGGTGATCCCCACGTCTCCAGGAATTTGATCGAGTCCATCCCACGCAACACGATCCACACATTCATCGCCCAGAACAGCATGAAGCAGAGGAACTCGCCCGTGTTGAGGCCGACGAATGCAGGTAACAGCTGCGGCAGCGTCGCGATGCCCGGCCACATGACCTCGATCAGCTTGTAGATCGCCCAGCCGCCGATCCACGTCTGAATGCCGAACCAGCCGCAGGCCACGAGGCCGCGCAGCAGCGCGGGGATGTTGGCGCCGAGCACACCGAACGACGCGCGCGCGAGCACGGGGAAGGGAATCCCGTAGCGCGTGCCGGCGTGCGAGTTGAGGGCGATCGGAATCAGGACGACGACGTTGCCCAGAATCACGGCGCCGACCGCCGCCTGCCACGTCCAACCCGAGGCCATGAGCCCCGATGCCAGCGTGTAGGTCGGGATGCAAATCGCCATCCCGACCCACAGCGACGCGATGTGCCACCAATTCCACGTGCGCCGCTCGGCTGACACCGGCAGCAGATCTTCGTTGGCGAGTGA
Source organism: Gemmatimonadales bacterium (assembly GCA_050733035.1). Lineage (GTDB taxonomy): Bacteria > Gemmatimonadota > Gemmatimonadetes > Gemmatimonadales > GWC2-71-9 > 20CM-2-65-7. Next base: position 4,810 of record JBOHSJ010000264.1, read on the forward strand.
CGTGCGCGCCGGGAGCGTCATCAAATCTCTCGATGTCTCACAGGGTCGCGACCAGCATGATGGTGGCGGACGCGCCGTAGAACAGCGCGCAGGCGACCAGAGCGGCTTCGCGCCACCGCGAGGGCCGCAGCGCGGGCGGCAGCAGGGTCCGATTCACGACCAATGTGTGCAGGCTGATGAACACCAGAATTACGCCCGCCGCGTTGGCGCCGATGATCACCAGGGTGAGCGGCCGAGCCAGGTTGAGCGCCACGCAGGCCCAGAGAGCGTACACGGCGAGCGCCCCGTAGTACACCGCTCGCACGTCCCCACCGCGCCACCGCCGCACCGCGGCGCTGCCGCTCCAGAGAATGTCCGTCATCGCGCGGGGCGTGCCGTCCACGATGCCGAGTTGGGTGGAGAACAACACCCAGAATCCGCAGCCCAGCGTCAGGTACCAGAGCAGCCGGCCGTGCTCGGCCGCAACCGCGGCCGCCTGCGCTCCGGCGACGGCCCACTCGCCCGTGGCCGAGCTCGGGACGACGTACTGGAGCGCGAGGACACAGGTCAGCGCCATGCCCGCGATCGATCCCACCGCGAAGATCGCCCACTGGTCCACCCGCATGAACTTCCACCAGCCCCGCCATGCCGCGAGGCTCGCAGCGTCCACGCGAAACACGTTGCCGTGCGGCGACAGCTGCACCCGGCCGCCGGCGAGCGTCGGAATGTAGCCGACGGTCGCTCCCATCCCGTGACCCTTGTCGCGCATCCAGTTGGTGATGAAGACATTGCTCATCCCGCCGAGCCCCGAGTACGCGGCGAACGCGGCCAGCAGCGTCCAGTCCGCCTCGGCGGGGAGGGTGCCGAAACTCAGGAATCCACGCGCCAGCCGAGCCCAGTTCTCGCCGGACACGGTAGCCACGTCGAGGACGAGCAGGTAGCTGATGATCATGGCGAGCATCGCCCACATCGCGAGCTCGAGGGTGCGCTCGATCTTCTTGCCCAGGTTGACGATCAATAGGCACGCGCCGAAGGTCGCGTAACCGATGGCGACGACGGTCCCGGCGTCTTCGCTCGTCGGCATCCGGCCGAGCAGCAACGCCGCGCTCGCGGTGGCGCTCGCGAGGGCCCAGCCGGGCCAGCCATGATGCGCGAGCGTCAACAGGCTGTAGGTCCAGCCCCAGAACGCCGGTCCGGGCCAGGTGCGCATGAAGCCGGTGACGATCGGCTCGCCGGTGTACAGCGTGTACCGCCCCATCTCGAGGTTGAGCAAGGTTTGCAGCAGCACGGCGATCGTCGTGATCCAGAGGAGCGCCGCCCCATAGCGGAGCACGACCGAGGGGCCGAGCAGCCACTCGCCGCTCCCGATCGCGATGCCGAGCCCGATGACCCCGGGCCCAACCGTGCGCAGCACGTTCCGCAGGGTGAAAGCCGGCGGGGCGGGGAGGGGCGCCTCGCCCCAAGCCGGCAGCTGGCCATGTGCGGTCACACGTCCGCGAGCGCGCGTTCCAGCCGAGCGCACCCATCCTCGACCTCCGCCTTGCTGATCAGCATGGACGGCGCGATCCGGAGCACGTTGCCGTACAGCCCGCCCTTCCCGATGAGCAGGCCCTGCTTCTTGGCCGCTTCGAGCAGCGCGGCCGTCTTTTTGGGCGCCGGCTCCTTGGTCTTGCGGTCCTCGACGAGCTCGATGCCTTGCATCAGGCCCATCCCGCGTACGTCGCCGATGAAGGGGAATTCTTTCTTAAAACCTTCCAAACAACTTCTGAGTTGACTCCCCCGTTCAGCAGACCGCTTCGGCGTGTTCTCGCGCTCCATCACGTCCATCGTGACATCGACGGCGGCCATCGAGATCGGATTGCCGCCGAACGTCGACAGCGACAGCCCCGTGAAGGCGTTCGCGACTTCTTCGGTGGCGATCGTGATGCCCACGGGGAAGCCGTTCCCGGCGGATTTGGCGAACGTCATGATCTCCGGCTCGACGCCCCAATGCTCGATCCCGCACCACGTGTCGCCGGTGCGGCCCCATCCTGTCTGCACTTCATCGCAGACGAAGACGCCGCCGTACTTGCGGACGATGCCCACCGCGATCTCGAAGTACTCCTTGGGGGGCGTGATGAATCCCCCCGCGCCTTGAATCGGCTCCGCCATGTAGGCGGCGGGGTGGCCATTGGTGGTGGTCTTGATGAGGTCTTCGATGTCCTGCGCGCAGCGAATGCCGCAGTCGGGGTACTCGAGCCCCAGCGGGCAGCGGTAGCAATAGGGCGAGAGCGCGTGTTTGATGCCGGCGATCTGCGTCGGCAAGACCCGCCACGGCTGCTGTCCGGTGATGGCAATTGCTCCCTGGCTGCGGCCGGCGTAGCTGTGCCGGAGGACGATGACCTCCTGCTGGCCGGTGTAGATCTTCGCGAGCATGACCGCGGTCTCGTCGGCTTCGGTCCCGCTCGTCGTGAAGAAGCTCTTCTTGAGCTTCCCCGGCGTGATCTGCGTGAGCCGCTCAGCGACTTTCGTCTGCTCGACCGTAGGATAGACGCTGGACGTATGGACGAGCCGGGCGACCTGATCCTGGATGCGCTTCACGAATTCGGGATGCGAATGCCCGATCCCGGCCGTGAGGATGCCGCCGAAGAAGTCGAGATACTCGCGGCCGTCGAGGTCCTTCACCTGCGAGCCGTGGGCCTCGGTGATGACGACCGGTTCCTGGTAGTAATTGGCGACGCAGGGGAACAGGAACTCTTTGTGTTTCGCGCGAACTGTTTGCGAATCCATCAGTGTGTTGGCTCCCGCTTGAGGAATTGCCCGCGTCCAATCGTGCCGACGAACTCGCCATCACGTGCCTGCACCTGCCCGCGCACCGTGACCGCACTGGCGCGCCCCTTTTGCTCCCACCCCTCATACGCGCTGTAATCCACGTTCGAGTAGCTGCATGCCTTCGAGAACGTGCCGCGGTAGGTGGGATCGTAGACGACCAGATCCGCGTCGCTGCCGAGCTGGATCGCGCCCTTGCGGGGGTAGAGGCCGAACAGCTTCGCAGCCTGCGTCGAGCAGGCGTCGACCATCGCCTGCAGCCCGAGCCGGTTCGCGGCGACCCCGTACGTGTGCACCAGATCGACGCGTTCCTGAATCGAGGGAATGCCGTTGGGGATCTTCGTGAACCCGTCCCGGCCCATCTGCTTCTGGTCGGCGAACCGGAACGGCGCGTGGTCGGTCGCGATCGTGCTGATGTCGCGCGACTTCACGCCGTTCCACAGCACCGCCTGGTTGGTCTTTTCACGCAGCGGTGGTGACATCAGGTATTTGGCCCCTTCGAAGGACGGCCGCTCGGCGTACGTCTTGTCCAGGACGAAATGCGGAATGACGGATTCGATCCACACGTTCACGCCGCGCGCCCGCGCGGCCAGCGCCTGGCGCACCGCCATCTCGCACGACGTGTGGACGATGTACACGTGTGTGCCGAGCAGCTCGGCGAACGTGCAGAGGTGATGCACACCGTCGGCCTCGACGACCGGCGGCCGCGACGGCTCGTGCCACTCGGGGCCGGTCTTGCCCGCGGCGAGCAGCGACTTCTGGAGCGCGTCGATCGCGTCGGCGTTTTCGCAATGCGCCGTGACGATCACGCCCAATTCTTTTGCCAGCCGCATTGTGCCGAACAAGTCTTCATCCGAGAGGTTTAATGCCCCCTTGTAAGCGAGGAATACTTTGAAAGACGCGACCCCCGCCTTGACGATCTCGCGAAACTGGTCGCGGATATGCGCTTCGAACCGTACCACCGACATGTGAAACGTGTAGTCCACGGCAGCCAGGTTTTCGGCCTTCGACTTCCACAGCTCGAACGCCGCCACGGGCTCGTCCGTGGGCCCGGGGCAGATCATCTCGATCAGCGTGGTCGTCCCGCCGGCGAGGGCGGCCTTGCTCGCCGACTCGTAATCGTCCGCGGCGTACGTGCCCATGAACGGCAGGTAGATGTGCACGTGCGCGTCGATGAATCCAGGGAAGACGCATTTGCCCCGCGCGTCGATGATGTCGGTCCCCGGCGCGAGCAGCCGGTCGTCGATGTGCGGCTCGATGCGCGAGATCTTCTCGCCTTCGGCGTAGACGTCGCCGGTGTAGTCTTCCGTGGGCGTGATGATCCGCCCGCCCCGAATCAGGAGCGCCATGTGGGGATCCAGCGATGCACGGTGCGCCGATACTCGTCGTATGACGGGCCAAAGACCTGGCGGAGATGCGGCTCCTCGTACAGCGTCACGAACAGGTGTGTGATCACCAGGAACCCCAGCGCATACAGCGCCAGCGCGGTGGATTGGTAAAAGAGCGCGGCGCCGAGTAAGGCGATGCCGGCGCCGATGTACATGGGATTGCGCACCCAGCGGTACGGTCCCGCGATCACCAGCCGGCGCGGCGGATCAAACGGCGCCGGTGTGCCTTTCCCGGTCACTGCGAACGTCACGATGCAGGCAAGCGCGAGCGCCCCGCCCAGCGCGACAGCGACAAGACCCACGATTTCGGGAAGGCCGATGACGTCCGTTGGGGTGATGCCCACACGCACGAGAATGCGCCCCGGGATGAAAACGAGGAATAATCCGATGAAGAGGCTCGCGTAGACGAGAGCGCGGAATGCGGCGAACATCTACGGCAGCTGCTTCACCATGTCGTCGTACGTCTCCGGCCGGCGGTCGCGGAAGAACTGCCACGTCCGCCGCACGTCCTCGATCATGTCGAGGTCCATCTCGGCCACGACGAGCTCGTCTTTGTCCTCGCTGCCTTGCGCCAGGAAATTGCCGCGTGGATCCACGAAGTAGCTCGAGCCGTAGAACTGGCCCACGTTCCACGGCGCTTCGGTGCCGACGCGGTTGCTGCAGCCCATGAAGTAGCCGTTCGCCACGGCATGCGCGGGCTGCTCCAGCTTCCACAGATACTGCGACAGGCCCTTCACCGTCGCCGACGGATTGAACACGATCTCGGCGCCGTGCAGGCCGAGCAACCGGGCGCCCTCGGGGAAGTGCCGATCATAGCAGATGTAGACGCCGATCGTGGCGTAGCGCGTCTTGAAAACCGGGTAGCCGAGGTTGCCCGGCTTGAAGAAGAACTTTTCCCAAAAGCCTGACGTCTGCGGGATATGGTTCTTGCGGTATTTGCCGAGGTAGCTGCCGTCGGCGTCGATCACGGCGGCGGTGTTGTAGTAGACGCCGGCGATCTCGCGCTCGTAGATCGGGACGATCATCACCATCTCGTGTTTCTTGGCGATCTTCTGCATCAGCTCGATCGTCGGCCCGGGAATCGGTTCGGCGATGTCGCACCACGTGGCGTCCTGGCTGGGGCAGAAGTAGGGGCCGTTGAAGACTTCCTGCAGGCAGAGCAGCTGCACGCCCTTCTTGCCCGCTTCCTCTATATAAGGAAGGTGCTTGTCGAGCATCGCCTTGCTGATCTTGGCGACCGGTGCCCCCGAGGCATTAATCGGGTTCGACATCTGGATGAGCCCGCCGACGACTTTTCTCATCACCACCTCGATATCACGACTTTTTTGTCGGTATAGAATTCGATTGAATCCTGCCCGTGAGCCTTGAGGTCGCCAAAGAACGAACCCTTGGTCCCCCCGAACGGGAAGAAAGCCATCGGTGCCGCCACGCCGATGTTCACCCCGATCATGCTGACGCCCACGCGATAGCGAAACTCGCGCGCGGCCTTGCCGCTCGTGGTGAAGATGGACGTGGCGTTGGCGAACCCGGACGCTCGAACCATCTCGATCCCCTCGTCCAGGTTGCTGACGTGGGAGACGGCCGCCACCGGACCGAAGATCTCCTCTTTCCCGATCGTCATGTCGGGCTGCACGCCGTCGAATACCGTCGGGCCGACGAAGTGACCGCGTGGATGCTTCTCGACCTTCGTCGCCCGGCCGTCGAGCAAAAGTGTGGCACCGTCCTTCCGCCCCGCTTCGACGTAGGACAACACCTTTTCCTTGTGCCGGGCCGAGATGACCGGGCCCATGGTCACGCCGGGCTCCAGGCCATAACCGAGATGCAGCTCCTTCGCTGCGCTCAGGAGCTTCTCGCGGAACGGCTCGTAGGCCTTGCCGGCAGCCACGACGACGCTGCCCGCGAGGCAGCGCTG
>JBOHSJ010000265.1:0-10849 GCA_050733035.1 Gemmatimonadales bacterium
ATCCGCTGGGAAGCCGAGCAGCACGTGCCGTTCGACATGGCCAACGTGGAGCTCGATTTCCAGATCCTCGATCCCGACGCCGAAGGGCTCCAGATGAACGTCCTGCTCGTCGCCGCCAAGCGCGAGCTGGTCGAGAGCCGCGTCGGGCTGCTGAGCGAGGCCGGGCTCGAGCCTTCCGTCATCGATGTGGACGCCTTCGCCATCCACAACGCCTTCGAGTTGAATCACCCCGACGCGATGCAGGGCGTCGTGGGTCTCATCAACATCGGTCATGAAGTGACCAACGTGAACATTCTCGAGGACGGCATTCCGGTGCTGACCCGCGATCTCTCGGTCGGTACGCGGCGCTTCCGCGAGGATCTGCAGCGCGAAAAGGGGCTCGCCAGCGAGGAAGCCGAGAAAGTCATTCAGGGCACCGTACAGCATGGCGACCTCGCCGGCTACGTCAGCGCGCGGGGCGAGGAAATCGCCGTCGGTGTGGAGCGCGCGGCGGCGTTCCTCGCGACCGCGTCGCGCTCAGCGGGTGGGTTGGCGCGGGTGTACACGACCGGTGGCGGCGCGCGCATCCCGGGCCTGAACGACGTCCTCGGCGCCCGGCTCAAAGTGCCGATCGAGCTCGCCAATCCGGTGCAGCGGCTGCGCGTGCGGGATGACGTGTTCGAGGCCGTGCCGGTGGACGAGGTCGCGCCGCTGCTCATGCTCGCCGTCGGTCTGGCGCTGAGGCGCGCCGCATGATTGAAATAAACCTACTCCCGGGGAAGAAGAAGGCGGTCAAGGGCGCTGGGCTCAAGCTGTCGATGCCCGACTTCAAGGCGATCATCGCGCAGGTCAAGGATCCGTGGCTGATCGGCGCGGTCGTGGCGTGGGTTATCGTCGGCGGCGGCGGCGCGCTGCTGTTTATTACCGACAGCGCGCGCCTGGCGCGCGCGGAATCGCGGCTCGAGGCGGTGCGCACCGAGAAGCGGCGCTACGACATCGTGATCGCGCAGAAGCGCCAGGCGGAAAAAGTGCGCGACTCGCTGCTCTATGAAATCAACGTGATCCGCAATATCGACGCCGATCGCTACATCTGGCCGCACGTGCTCGACCAGGCGACGAAAGCGCTGCCGCCCTACACGTGGATCACGCGCATCAGCTCCGTGGGCGCCGTCATCCAACCGGGCACGGGCCAGGCGGGCGGGCCTCCACCGGCCGGCGTCGTGCTGGACGATTCGATCACCCGCCCGTCGGTTCGCGTGAACATCGAAGGCCGCACCGTGGACATCCAGGCGTACACCACGTTCCTGCGGCAGCTCGCCGCGTCGCCCTGGTTCACGGACGTCACGCCCGCGAGCTCGCAGACGGTGATCGAAGCCGACCGTCCCGTAACGGCATTCCAGGTGACGGTCCGCTATCGCATCGCGGATTCGGTCTACATCCGCACGGTTCCCCTCGTGCAGTCGGTGAGGTAGGCGATGGCGCTCGGGTTACCGACCGATCAACGCAGCCAGATCCTGGCGCTGCTCATCATCGCGGCGCTGGCGGGCGGCTACTTCTTCTGGGCCAAGAAGCACACGCCCGACGTCGCGCGGATCAATGTCGCCAACCAGGAATCCGACAGCCTCGAGCGGATCGTCGCGGCGGCGAAAGCCGACCTCGCGAGCGGCAGCATCGAAGATCTGCGCCGCCGCGTGGAAGAGTACCAGGGCTCGCTCGAGCTGATGCGCCGCCTCGTGCCGGAGCGCAACGAAGTCCCGACGCTGATCGACGACATCTCGACGAAGGCCAAGGTGCGCGGCGTCACACTCGGCAAGATTCAGCCGATGGCGCCCGATCCCGGCCAGCCGTTCGATACCTATCGCTACAAGCTCGAGGTGTACGGGCATTACGACCAGATCGGCGAGTATCTCGCGGACATCGCATCCCTGCCGCGCATCGTCGTGCCGCAGGAGGTGCAGCTCTCGACCGCGTCGCCGCAGGCGCAAAAGCTGCTCGCGGACACGCTGGGCTCGCTGCTGCTCGCGGAATTCTCGATCCGCACCTTCGTGAAGTCGGCCGGGCCGCCGCCCGGCACGCAGCCGGCGAGAGCGGGAGCTCCACGTGCGGGCAGCTAGCCTCGCGCTCGCCCTGGCCGTGCTCGCGGCGCCGCTCGCGGCGCAGCAGACCGACACGCTGCGGTCCTCCGCCGAGGCGCAGCCGGTCACGTTGCTGCGCGAGGTGTTCGCGTACGAAGGCGGCGGACGCGATCCGTTCATGTCGCTGCTGCGCTCGGGCGACGTGCGGCCGCTGCTGTCCGACTTGAAGCTGACGACGATCGTGTACGACGGAAGGTTCGCGGCGCGCAGCGTGGCGGTGCTCCGCGACATCACCAACCGGCGCATCTATCGGGTGAAAACGGGCGATATCATCGGGCGCCTGAAAGTCACGCAGATCCGGCCCCGGGAAATCGTGTTCACCGTGCAGGAATTCGGCTTCGAGCGGCAGGAGACGTTGTCGCTCACCAGGCAGGAGGAGACGCCATGAAGACTATTCTTCCCCTAGTTGCCTTGCTCGCGGCTGTCGCTCCCGGGGCCCTTGCCGGGACGACAGACCGCGACGGGGAAGTGCGCGGGATCAGCGTGGTCCCGGCGAGCGGCAAGGTCGAGATCGTGATCGACTTGCAGGGCGCCGCCCAGGTTTCGGACTTCACGCTCACCAATCCCGCCCGGCTCGTCATCGATCTGCAGGGCGCGCGCCTCACCGCGCCGGCCACGCTCTACGACGGCAAAAACCGCGGCGGCGTGCGCAACGTGCGCTACGGCCAATTCAAGCCCGGCATCGTGCGGGTGGTGATCGATCTCGACGCGCTCAAGGACTACCAGGTCGAGCGCGCCGCCGGACAAGTGCGCGTGCGCATCGGTACGGAGCGCACCGGTTTCGCGGCGTGGTCGAGCAGCACGTCCTCACCCCCCGTACCCCCGCTCCGCGTCGCGGAGAGGGGGCCAGGGGGTGAAGCAGCCCCGATGGCGATGTCGCGCGGCCCGGAAACCGCCGCGCGTGTCACGACGCCGACGATGGGCCGTTCGCTGTCCATCGAGGAATACCTCGCGATCCATCGCGCCGACGCCGCGCAGTCGCAGGCCCCGCGCATCACCGTGCAGTGGGACAACGCCAGCATCGAGGACGTCATCGCCGGCTTCGCGGCCTTCAGCGGCCGCACCATCATCCTGGGCAAGGGGATCACGGGCAACGTGACCGCCGAGGTCAAGAACCAGCCGTGGGACCTCGCGCTGAATGCCGTGCTCGAGTCACAGGGGCTCGCGGTCCAGACGCTCCCCGGCGGGATTCTGAGCGTCGTGAGCAAGGTCGAGCTGGCGCGCGCCGACTCCACCGTGCCGATCACGACCCGGCTCGTGCGCATCAATTACGCCAGGGCGTCGTCGCTGGTGCCGTCGGTACAGTCGATTCTCACCAAGCGCGGCCAGGCGGTTGCAGACTCGACGAGCAACTCGCTCGTGATCACCGAGGTCAGCTCGCGCATCGAGGACGTCGTGGAATTCGTGAAGGGCCTCGACCTGCGCACGCCCCAGGTATCGATCCAGGCGAAGATCATCTTCGTGGATCGCAAGGACGTCGAAGAGCTCGGCGTGAAGTACGACCTCGGCTCGCAGACTCAGTTCTTCAACCGGCTCATCCAGCGGCCCGACCCGCGCACCGCCGAGCCCGTGGACACCGACCTCGACGGCGTGCCCGACGCGCTCGTGCCGACCGGCAACTTCCTGCCCACCGAAAACATCGTCTCCCTCGGCGGGAACTCGCTGTCCGCGCTCGGCAACGCCAGCCAGGAAGTGATCAATCCGGCGCTCGACCTGATCTTCTCGACCGCGATCGGCAACTTCGACCTCACCGCGTTCGTGCAGGCGTTGCAGCGCGTCGAGCTGGCCGACGTCCAGGCCGAGCCGACGATTACGACGCTCGACAACCGGCAAGCCGAGATTCTCGTGGGCGACCGCGTGCCGATCCGCGTCATCGACGTGAGCGCGGTGAACACCGGCGGCGCCGGAGGCAGTGCCGTGCCGCGCGCGACGGTGCAGTTCCAGCAGACCGGTATCAACCTCCGCGTCACGCCGCACGTCACCGCCAACCGCCAGATCCTGATGGAGGTGCACGCCGAGCGCTCCAGCGTGCAGCCGGCGGCGGTGGACATCGGCTTCACCTTCCAGACCCAGCAGGCGGACAACCAGATCCTGGTCAATGACGGCGAAACGGCCGTAATTGGCGGCCTGACTGTGACGGAAGTCCTAGTCACGAAATCGGGAATCCCGTTCCTTGTAGATCTGCCGATTCTGGGCAAGCTGTTCGGCTTCACGTCCCAGACGGAGAATCGGCGTGATCTCCTGATTTTGATCACGCCACACATCATCGACGATCTGGTCGCGCCCGCCGGTCAGTAACCCCGGAGGGCCGTTAGGCCTGGAGAGGTTCGCTATGCGGCTCGTGACACGCGGTACCGCACTGTGGGGGATGAGCGCGCTCGCGCTCGCCATTTGGGCGTGCGAGACGACGCGCAACCCGATCGGCACCAGGGTCGATACGACCCCGCCGACCATTCTCCTGTCCAATACCGCGGGCGACACGCAGGACATCGCCGGCGGCCTGCGCTTCAGCGTGCAGGCGCTGGACAATCTGGGGCTGAGCAGCGTCGAGCTGACGTTCAGCGGCGGCCTCATCGGCACGCTCGATACCACGTTCAACAGCGCCGTCACGACGTATAACGCCGCCCGCAACCTCACGTTCGGGGGCAACTCGGGCGTCGGCGGCAGCATCATGATCGTCGGCCGCGCCGTCGACGGGCGGAACAACTTTGCCGAAGATACGCTGATCATCTTCTTGTCGAACGTCCAGGCGTTGCGCGTTCGGCTGGTGCTGCCCTCGCCGGGCGCGCTCGCATCCACCGGCAAGGGCATCCCGGTTGACGTGATCGCGGTGCAGAACTCCGGTATCACCAAAATCGGCTTCATCGTGTCGCCCGCGGCGAGCGTGACCAATCCCACGACGCCGCCCAACGACTCGATCGTCTTCACCCCGCCGTTCGCCGACTCCGCGGAGTACGTGGATACGCTCGTCGTGATCCCCTCGAGCGGCTCGTTCAACGTGCAGGGATTCGCCGAGGACTCGGCCGGACGGCGCGGCTTCACGAACGTCGTCACCGTCCAGATCCAGTCGGTCGCGACCGACAATACCGCGCCCGAAGTGGCGCACCGCATCGGCGAGCGCGTCGAGGTGGACGACACCGTGCACGTGCGCGCGCAGGACCCGAGCGCGATTGCGTGGATCGGGTTCCGCGTCGATACGAACAATGTGCTGATGAAGTTCGACACCGTGAACGTCGCCGCGGGCAACCTCACCGACGTCACGCGGCACTTCACGCTGGGGCTGCAGGGGCTGCAGCCGCTGCCGCGGACGATCGTGGTGCGCGGCTACGGCTGCGACGCGGCCGTCGCGCGCAACTGCACGTACACGAACAGCACGACGCTGATTCCGAGCCCGCCCATGCGGTCCAAGGGTGCGGCGGGGGGGATATCGACCTACCAGCCGCCGATGGCACCGATGGCGCTGATCGATACGGTGATCGTGGTGTCGGGCATCACGCGGCCGCTGCCGTTCGGCGGGAAGATCGCGGACGCGATCTTCAACGGGAACGACTCGAGTCTTTATCTCACGAATCCCGTGCTGGGGCGCGTCGAGATCTTCCAGGTCGCGAACACGTCCTTCGTGGCAGCCGGGATTCCGACCGCCGGCCCGCAGCCCTGGGGCATCGCGCTGTGGCCGCGGGATACGCTCGGCGGTTACAAGGATACGATCATCGTCGCGAACTCGGGCGGCGTCGAGCTGTCCATCATCGACGTCCGCCCAGGCATCCGCCGGCTGGCATGGCGGCAGGACCTGCCCGACTACCTGATCGAGACGTATCGCGTCCTGCTCTCGCCCATCCGCGAGGAAATCAGAGTCTTCGACGTGTCGGACCGGCCGCAGTACGTGGCGACCGTATGCCGCGTCGGCGGAGCGCCGCCGCTGTGCGACAACGACTCCGTCTTCGCGATCTACTCGACGCTGCCGACCCTCAGCAGCACGTTCCCGTTCACCGGCCGGGCGACCCTGCGCATGGAAAAGCTGATCGACACGCCCGACACGGCGCAGCTGTTCAGCCACCTCTTCTGGGAGCTGGCCGGCGACAGCACGCTGACGAGCGACAGCCGCGACACGCTGCGCATCGAGATGCGGCGCGGCAGACCGTACAACGAGCAGCGTATCCAGCTCAGCGCCTGCCAGGGCGTGACGATCGAGCTGGCGAGGTTCGGACTCGGTGATTCGACCTATGTCCGCAATTCCGGGAACTTCACCCATGCGATCATGGGTGAGGGTGGAAACATCACCACGGCTTTCGCCCGCGTCGTGGGATACACGAGCAAAGCGCCGTTGCTGCACGGGCCGAGCACCCTCAGAACCTGCTTTACGAACAGCACGCTCCTCACTGCCGATACCGGCGAGAATCACCGTGATGCCGGGATGACGCCGTATATCGATGTGAGCGACTTCATCAGCAACACGGGCGTCAACATCCATTCCGTCGCGACGAACTTCAACGGCGGGACGAATCTCGTGCGGGCCGACTCGATCTACTTCCTCGACGAGGGGATGAAGCTCAAGGGCACCGCCCCGGCGCCGATCGGCGCGTTCGGCATGGACATGAACTACAACCATGCGTTCCTCGCCGGCGATCCCGGCACGCCCATCTTCGGCGGCACCGGTAACCCCAATGACCGCATCGCCTTCTCGGCGCGGCCTGACGGGAACATCGATATCTGGGATACCTTCTTTTTCGGGCGGATTGGCGGAATCGTCGTGCGCGACCCGATCATTGGACCGATGCGCGTTGCGCGCAACCGCAACAACACGCGGCAGTTTCTGTTCGGCGTGACCGCGGCCGGCGTCGTGATGGTCGAGCTGCCGGTAATCACCAACCCGTTCCCGGCGCGGCCGCCCTGGGGGCCGCCGCTTCGCTGACGCCGGCGCCTCCGGGCCCGGGTGATGAACGCGCGAGCCCGACCCCCCGTCGGGCTCGCCCTGTTATGAGGGGTGTGGGTAACGAGATGACATTTCGGTTCACGACGGCGGGCGAATCGCACGGGCGCGGCCTGGTGGGAATCCTGGAAGGGATCCCCGCGGGGCTCCCTGTCTCCGCCGCCGACGTGGACGCGGAGCTGAAGCGGCGCATGGGCGGCTACGGCCGCGGCGCCCGCATGAAGATCGAATCCGACCACATCGAATGGCTCTCCGGGGTGCGCGCCGGCGAAACCCTCGGCTCCCCCATCGCCATGCTCATCTGGAACCGCGACTGGGAGCACTGGCAGGACGTCATGGCCCCGGAGGCGGATCCCACACCGGATCCGCAGGGGCGGCGCCGCCAGGTCACTCGGCCACGACCGGGACACGCCGATCTCGCCGGCTCGCTCAAGTACGACCGGCACGATGCCCGCGACATCCTGGAGCGCGCCAGCGCCCGCGAGACCGTCGCGCGCGTGGCCTGCGGCGCCGTGTGCAAGAAGCTGCTGCGCGAATTCGACGTTGAAATCGGTTCGCACGTCGCGGAATTGGGCGGTGTCGTGGCGAATGTAGGGGCGCAGCATGCTGCGCCCCTACCCACCCATATCAACGACGCCGCCGACCAGAGTCCCGTCCGCTGCCTCGATCCGGACGCCGAGCGCGAGATGGTGGCGAGGATCGACGCGGCGAAGGCCGCGGGCGATACGCTCGGCGGCATCGTAGAGGTGGTGGCGCTGGGCGTGCCGGTGGGGCTGGGGTCGCACGTGTCGTGGGACACCAAGCTCGACGGCCGGCTCGCGCAGGCGCTGATGTCCATTCCCGCCGTGAAAGGGGTCGAGCTGGGCCTCGGCTTCGAGGCCGCCCGCCGCAAGGGCTCGGAGGTGCATGACGAGATCATGCCGGGCTTCGCGCGTGCCACCAACCGCGCCGGCGGCACCGAAGGCGGGATGACCACCGGTGAGCCGCTCGTCGTGCGTGTGGCGATGAAGCCAATCTCCACGCTGATGTCGCCCCTCAAGACGGTGGACCTGAAGACGGGAGGACCCGCGCAAGCGCAATCGGAGCGCTCCGATGTGACCGCGGTTCCCGCGATGGGCGTCATCGCGGAAGCAATGATGGCCATCGTATTAGTGGAAGCGTTGCTGGAGAAATTCGGCGGCGATGCGCTCAGCGAGCTGAAGCGCAACGTGGACGGATACCTCGCGCAGGTGCGCGCCCGCACGCCCAAAGGAGCCGCCTCGTGAAGCGGCACCTCGTGCTCATTGGGCTGCCCGGGGCGGGCAAGTCCACCGTCGGCCGCATGGTGGCGGAGCGCCTGCAGGCGGGTTTTGTGGACATCGACACTATCTTGATACGCAAGGAAGGCAAACCGATCGCGATGATCTTCGCCGAAAAGGGCGAGCCGGTGTTTCGGGACATGGAACGCAAGGAAGTGGAGACCGCGCTCGCGAATCAACCGGCGGTGATTGTTCCGGGCGGCGGCTGGGCCGCGCAACCGGGCGCGCTCGACGGCGCAAGAGCACACGGGTACTTCGTTTATCTGAAAGCGCGCGCGGAAGTCGCTGCAGAGCGCGCCGCGCCGTCGGGAACCCGGCCGGTGTTAATGGGTGGAGATCCTATAGAGCAGATGCGCGAGCTGTTCAAGACGCGCGATCCGTTCTATGCGAAGGCGGACGCGACGGTGCTGACGGAAGCCAAGAGTGCGGAAAAAGTCGCCGATGAGGTCGTCCGGCTTGCGCAAACGAGTGCTGGTTGGTAAAGATGCGAACCCCTAGACGTCTAGACGTCTAGTTCTTTGACCTGAGGTTGATAGGTGACTGATAACGAAGAACCTGTGAAGAAGAAGCGCGCTCCCCGGAAGAAACGGGTGGAGCAAGAAACTGAGGATACGGACGCCGCTCCTGTAAAGGGCGGCGCACTCGTCATTGTCGAGTCCCCGACCAAAGCCAAGACGATCGGCAAATACCTGGGGCGCGGCTACACGGTCAAGGCGACTGTGGGCCACCTCCGCGACTTGCCCAAGCGCGAGCTGGGGGTGGACGTCGACAACAACTTCACGCCCAAATACGTCACTATTAAGGAAAAGGCGAAGACCCTGGCCGAGATCAAGAAGGCGGCCAAGGCGGCGGACCGGGTCCTGCTCGCCACCGACCCTGACCGCGAGGGAGAGGCGATCGCCTGGCACGTGGCCTCGCAGCTGGACGGCGCCAGGAACGGCAAGATCCGCCGCGTCCTGTTCCACGAGATCACCAAGGACGCCGTCGCGGAGGCCCTCGCCAACCCGCTGGACATCGATCAGCGCAAGGTCGACGCCCAGCAGGCCCGGCGGGTGCTCGACCGGCTGGTCGGCTACAAGGCTTCACCGGTGCTCTGGAAGAGCATCAAGACCGGCTTGTCGGCCGGTCGGGTGCAGACCGTGGCATTACGGCTGATCATCGAGCGCGAAGAGGAGATCCGGAAGTTCGTACCGCAGGAGTACTGGACCATCGCGGCCGATCTCGAGAAAGACGGCCAGCCGTTCCAGGCCCGGCTGCAGAAGCTCGACGGCCACAAGCCCGAGATCAAAGACGAAAAAACGGCCCGCGCCCTCGTCGCCGAGACGGAGAAACTGCCGTTCATCGTGACGTCGGTGGAGCGCGGGGAGCGGCGGCGCAAGGCGCCCGCGCCGTTTACCACGAGCACGATGCAGCAGGAAGCCGCGAAACAGCTGGGCTTTTCGGCCGGCCGCACCATGCGCGCGGCGCAGAAGCTCTATGAGGGAGTGGAGGTTGGGGATCAGGGGTCGGTCGGCCTGATTACCTACATGAGAACCGATTCCGTGCGCGTGTCGGACGCCGCGATCAAGCAGGCGCGCGAGTACATCAACGCGCAGTTCGATAAGCGCTATCTCCCCGCCGAGCCGAATGTCCATAAGGGCGGCCGGGGCTCAAAGGTCCAGGATGCCCACGAGGCGATTCGGCCGACGGAAGTGGGGCTGAAACCTGACGATCTGAAGAAGTACCTCGAGCGCGACCTCTTCAAGCTGTACCAGCTCATCTGGCGCCGTTTCCTCGCCTCCCAAATGACGCCGGCGATCTACGAAGCCACCAAGGTGGACTTCGAGCTGGCCAATGGGCGGTTCCTGTTCCGGGCGACCGGCTCGCGTCAGCTCTTCGACGGCTATCACGCCCTTTACAGTGAAGCCCACGAGGCCGAGGACGCCAAGACGCTGGACACCCTCGAGCCCATTCCACCGCTCGCCGAAGGCGACCGCGCAACCCTCAAGCAGATCGTGCCGAGCCAGCACTTCACCGAGCCGCCGCCGCGCTATAGCGAGGCGAGCCTGGTGAAGGAGCTGGAGCGGTTGGGGATCGGACGGCCGTCCACCTACGCCGCCATCATCTCGACGCTGCGCACGCGTTGGTACGCCACGGCCAAGGACCGGCGCTTCCAGCCGACGCCGCAGGGTGAGATCGTCTGGAAGGTGCTGAAGCGCTCGTTCCCCGAGGTGTTCGAGGTCGGCTTTACGGCAAACATGGAGAACGAGCTCGATAAGGTGGAGGAAGGCGATCTCGCCTGGCAAAAGGTGCTCGGCGACTTCTGGCAGCCGTTCAACCTGGCGCTGGAAGCTGTGGACGTGAACAAGATCATCCACGAGGTGCACGATCTCACCGGGCTCGACACGGAGAAGTGCCCCAAGTGCGGCAGCCCGCTCGAGGTGAAGAGCGGCCGGTTCGGGCCGTACATCGCATGCGTCCGCTACGCGACGAAGGAGTGCGACTACTCGCGCTCGATCAAGAAGGAC
>JBOHSJ010000266.1:0-5577 GCA_050733035.1 Gemmatimonadales bacterium
GCGCGAGGTCGCGCCGCGGCGGCCACTGGGCCGGTACGCCGTCCTGGCCGCCCTCGACGCCGTGGACCGGGGCGACACGGCCGAAGCGGTCGCCTTGCTGCCCGTCGCGGCTGCTTCGGCGGCCGACGCGGCGCGCGCCGACTCGCTACTGTTCGTATACGGAAGGACGCTGGTCCGGGTCCGGGACTGCAGCACGGCCGTCCGCGTCTTCGAGGGCGTCATCCGGCGCCAGCGGGCTCCGGTGGTCGTCGAATCGGCGCGCGAAGGCCTCGGGTTGTGCGCGCTGGTCGAAGGCCAGCGCGCATTGGAGCAGGGACATCCCGCCGACGCCGAGGGCTGGTTCCGCCGGGCCACCGCGCCGGGCGCGTCGCCGGACGTCGGGCGGGCGGCGTTTCTCGGCCTGGGCGACGTGCGGATGGCGCAGGGCGACGTGACCGGCGCGATGGAGAGTTATCAGCAGGCGCTCGCCGGCGGCACACCGGGAGATACAATCTCGCAGCGGGCGCAGGAAAAGCTCAACGCATTAGGAAAGGCTGAACCGGAATGACGATGCAGCGGACCATCGGCGTGCTGGTATTGTGCGCGACCTTGGCGGGGGGCGCCGCGGCCTGCGGGCGGGCGAGAGTGGCCAACACGCCGCCCGCGGTGCAGCCGGAGGTCGAGCTGGCGCGCGCGATGCAGCTCTTCCGGCGCGGCGAGTTTCGTAAAGCGCACCTGATCTTCCAGCGACTCACGTTCGAGTTCAGCGTGACGCAGGAGGAACTGGCGCAGGCGCGCTACTACCTGGCGGAGTGCAACTTTCAGCTGGGAGACCACGTGCAGGCCGCGTCCGACTTCCGCAAGGTCGCGGATGAGTTCTCGACCTCGACGTACGCGCCGATCGCGCTGCTGCGGGCGGGAGACTCGAATCTGCGGCTGTGGCATCGTCCCGAGCTCGATCCTACGTACGGCGAAGCCGCGCTCGCGATCTACCAGGAGCTGACCGGCCGGTTTCCCGACAGCGACGCCGCCGCGCGCGCGCGCCCGCACGTCCGCCGCCTCGAGAATCAATTTTCCGAGAAGACGTACAAGAACGGGATGTTCTACCTGCGCCGGAAAGCGTACGATTCTGCGATCATCTACTTCAAGGACGTGATCGCGAACTATCCCAATGCGCAGCGCGCCCCCGACGCGCTGCTGCGGCTGGTCGATAGTTACCGCGCCATCGGCTACACGCAGGAGCTGCAGGAAACCTGCGACCACCTGCGCCGCTTCTATCCGAATGCGACGCGGCTCGCTGTCAGCTGTCCCGCGGCCGCCGCCACGCCCACCTGAGCAGCGTGGCCGGAGGGGGGGGGGCGCTGTTCGGGGGATCGTTCGACCCCGTGCATGTGGCACATCTGATCGTGGCAGAAGCGGCGGCGGACGCGCTCGGATGCGAGGTGCGCTTTCTGCCCGCGCGCGAGCAGCCGTTCAAGCGTGCCGCCCATCAAGCCACCGCCGAGCAGCGGGCTGAAATGCTGGATCTCGCCATCCAGGGCAATCCCCGCCTCCGAGTGGAGCGGGTCGAGCTCGGTCTGCCTACGCCGTCCTACACGGTCCGGACGCTGCGGGCCCTGGGGGACCGGGAGCCAGGGAACCGGTTCACGTTATTGTTGGGGGCGGACGCCGCGCACGATCTGGCGGCGTGGTGGGAAGTCGAAGCCCTTCCGGGACTTGCCGATGTCGTCGTTTTCGCGCGGCCTGGCGCGACCGTGCCGCCCCCCCGGCACCCCCTGATCAGCCGGGTGATCCCGGTGCCGGTGATCGACGTGTCCGCGACGCAGGTTCGCGAACGCGTCAAACAGGGGCGTTCCATTCGATATTTGGTGCCCGATCCCGTGTGCGAGTACATCGCGGCGCACGGGCTCTACCGCTAGGAGCGTAATGCCCAATCGCCTGTTCGCAAAAATCTTCGGGACGCGGTTCGACCGCGAGCTGAAACGCGTCCAGCCGATCGTGGATGCGATTCACGAGCACGAAGTGCGCCTCAAGGACCTGGGCGAGAGTGCGCTGCAGGCGCAGACGGCCAAGTTTCGCGAGGCGATCGCGCAGCGCACCGGCGAGCTCAACGGCGAAGTCGAGCGTCTGAAGAAAGCGAAGCATGACTGTCCCGATCCCGCCGAGCGCGCCAATCTCAGCGACCAGCTGAGAAAAGCGGAGCAGGCGTTCGTCAGTGAGCTGCAGCGCACGCTCGACGATTTGCTGCCCGAGGCGTTCGCGACCGTGCGCGAGGCATCGCGCCGGCTGCTGGGGACCGACGTCGTGGTCACGGGCCACACGCTGAAGTGGGACATGGTGCCGTACGACGTACAGCTCATCGGCGGCATCGTGCTGCACCAGGGGAAGATCGCCGAGATGGCGACCGGCGAAGGCAAGACGCTGGTCGCGACGCTGCCGCTGTATCTCAACGCCCTCGCGGGCCGCGGCGCGCACCTCGTGACGGTGAACAACTATCTCGCGCGGCGCGACTCGCAGTGGATGGGGCACCTCTTCAAGTGGCTCGGCCTCACCGTCGGCTGCATCGACGACTCGCAGCCGGGGAGCCCCGAGCGCCGCGCGGCGTATCTGTGTGACATCACGTACGGCACGAACAACGAGTTTGGATTCGACTACCTGCGCGACAACATGGTCGGCAGCCTGGAGCATCGGGTGCAGCGCGGCCATGTGTATGCGATCATCGACGAAGTCGATTCCATTCTGATCGACGAGGCGCGCACGCCGTTGATCATCTCGGGCGCCGTCGGCGCCGAGTCGGACGAGAAGTACGCGCAGTTCAACACGCAGGTCGTCCAGCTCGTGCGCAAGCAGACCGCAATTGCCAACGATCTCATCGCGCGGGGCGAGACGCTGCTCGCCAACCCCGATACCAACTACGACGGCGCGAAGCTGCTGTACAAGGCGCAGTTGGGCATGCCCAAGAACAGAAAGCTGCTCAAGCTGCTGAACGAACAAGGTGTGAAGCAGCTGGTGCAGCGCGTCGAGCTCGACCGCCTGGCCGATCGCAAGCTCCCCGCGCGCGACCAGAAGATGCGGGACGTGGAGGACGATCTTTACTTCGTGATGGACGAGCGCGGCCGCTCGGTCCATCTGACCGACAAGGGCGTGG
Organism: Gemmatimonadales bacterium; assembly: GCA_050733035.1. Lineage (GTDB taxonomy): Bacteria > Gemmatimonadota > Gemmatimonadetes > Gemmatimonadales > GWC2-71-9 > 20CM-2-65-7. The sequence continues at coordinate 3,128 of JBOHSJ010000266.1, forward strand.
AAACGATGTCGCCGCAGGACCCGGCGCTGTTCGTCGTGCCCGACATCTCGCACGCCGTGCACGAGCTGGAGCACGACCCCGAGCTGTCCCCGACGCAGAAGATCGAGCGCCGCCGCGAGGTCGAGGCCGAATACGCCATCAAGAGCGAGACGCTGCACATCATTCACAAGCTGCTGCAGGCGCACGCGCTGTACGAGAAAGACGTCGAGTACGTCGTGCAGGACGGACAGGTCCTGATCGTCGACGAGTTCACGGGGCGCCTGATGGCGGGGCGGCGCTGGTCCGATGGGTTGCATCAGGCCGTCGAGGCCAAGGAAGGTGTCGCGGTCAAGGAGGAAACGCAGACGCTCGCGACGATCACGATCCAGAACTACTTCCGCATGTATGAGAAGCTCGCCGGCATGACCGGCACCGCCGAGACGGAAGAAACCGAATTCCACCAGATCTACAAGCTCGAAGTCGTCGTCATTCCCACGAACCGGCCGGTCCGGCGCGTGGACAAGCACGACCTCGTCTACAAGACGCGCAAAGACAAGTACGACGCGATCATGGAAGAGGTCGAGCGCCAGCACAAGCGCGGCCTGCCGGTGCTCGTCGGGACGACAAACGTCGAGGTATCGGAGACGCTGGCTCGCCTGCTGAAGCGGCGCGGGCTCAAGCACGAAGTGTTGAACGCGAAGTACCACCAGCGCGAAGCGGAAATCGTGGCGCAGGCGGGACAGCCCGGTTCCATCACGATCGCGACCAACATGGCCGGCCGCGGCACCGACATCAAACTCGGTCCGGGCGTCAAGAAGTGTCAGGTCTGCGGCATCAAGTCGCGCGAGGCGCCGTTCGGCCAGAAGATCGAGCCGGCCGACCTGACCCCCGAGCAGATCAAAGAGCTCAATTGCAACGAGGATCCGCCGTGCGGGCTGGCCATCGTCGGCACCGAGCGGCACGAAGCCCGGCGCATCGACCGGCAGCTGCGCGGCCGCTCCGGCCGTCAGGGCGATCCGGGCCAGAGCGTCTTCTACCTGTCACTCGAAGACGACCTGATGCGTCTGTTCGGCTCCGACCGGATCGCGCGCATCATGGACCGCACCGGCGCCGAGGAAGGGGAAGTCATCACGCACCCCTGGGTGACGGCGGCGATCGGTCAGGCGCAAAAGCGCGTCGAGCTCCAGCACTTCCAGGCGCGCAAGCGGCTGCTGCAATTCGACGACGTCATGAACCAGCAGCGCGAAGTCATCTACTCACAGCGGCTGTACGCGCTCGAGGGCGGGGAAGAGCTCAAGGCCGAGGCGCTGCGCATGATCGACAGCGCGCTGGAGCATCATGCCGCCGCACTGATCGCGGAATACGACGACCCCGGCCAGTGGGACCGCGCGCTGATCGAGACGGAGTTCCTGCAGAAGTTCCTGATCTCCGTTCCCGGCGTGACCGATCCGCACAAGGTCCGCACCCGGGAAGATCTCGTGCGCGCCGCCCAGCAGGCGGGCCGCGAGGCGTTCCAGCAGAAACTCGAGTACCTCCGCGACATCGAGACGAAGACCGGGATTCCGAGCCTCTCCGAGCAGGCGCTGTCGCAGATCACGATCGGCGTCGTCGATGATAAGTGGCGCGATCACTTGTACGACCTCGATCAGCTGCGCGAGGGCATTTACTACCGGGCCTGGGGACAGAAAGACCCGCTGGTCGAGTACAAACAGGAAGCGTTCGAGATGTTCACCGGCCTGATCGACGACCTGCGCACCACGTTCGCCGAGCGGTGGCTCAAGCTGCACGTCGAGGTTGGTCCACCGCCGGCACCCGGCGGGCAACGGCCGCCGAGCCGTCCGGTGGCGGGACCCGCGGGTGGACTGCCCAGCGGGAGTCGCCGGCAGACGCCCATCGTGGCATCGAAAGCGGCCTCTGACGGTCTCGTCACCAGTGGCGAGCCGCCACCACCGTCACTACAGCGGGCCGGCGCCGGAGGGGTGGCCGAGCCCGCATTCGCGGCCAATCCCTACACGGGCGTCGGTCGTAACGACCCCTGCCCGTGTGGGAGCGGCAAGAAGTTCAAGAAGTGCCACGGCGCGGGGATGTAGCGCGAAACGGGGGCACCGAACGTGGTGCCCCCCGTCGCTTTCCCTCGAGCGCTTCTAGTGTGGCGTCAACACCGAATTCCCCGATGCATCCGCTGCAATCGTGAACCGCGCCACATTGCGTCCCAGCGCCTGTCCGGCGTCGATATCGAACCGGTAGTGGATGCCACCGTACATACGCGACAGCCCCGCCTCGGTCACCATCGCATCCAATTGCGCGCGTTGCTCCGGGAAGAACATGCTCAGCACTTCCGCGGCCGACGCGGCGACGCAGCTGTGCCCCGATGGATAGGTTGGGTGGTTGGGCTTCCCGACAGCAGCAACGACGGTGATCGTGGGGTCGGCCTGCCACGGCCGGATGAACCAGTACTGCACCTTCGCGTC
>JBOHSJ010000267.1:0-1743 GCA_050733035.1 Gemmatimonadales bacterium
GGGCTGGCCGAACCGCGTTTCCCCCCGCGCTCCACCACTCGTGCGGCGTGGCGGGCGGTAGGGCGGCGCGCTACGCGACTCGAGCGCGCGCCGCAACGCGTCGGCCGTGGGCCAGCGCGCCTCGGGCTCTTTTTCCAGCGAGCGCATCACGCACGAAGCGAGATCGTCAGGGCACGTCGGCGACCGGTCCTGAAGGTTGGGAGCCTGCTCCGTGATCTGCTTGAGCAGAATCCCCGGCACGGTCGGTGCCGAGAACGGCAGCTCGCCGGCCAGCATCTGATAGCCGACGACACCCAGACTGTAGATGTCGGAGCGCCCATCGATCTCGCGGTCGCCTGCCGCTTGTTCCGGGCTCATGTAATGCGGAGTCCCGATCGCCACGCCGGTGGCCGTGAGCGTCCCCGGACCCGTCGTGGACGTCAGCGCCTTGGCGATGCCGAAGTCCGTGAGGACGGTCCGGCCGCGGCTGCCTTCGAGGAGGATGTTGTCGGGCTTGACGTCGCGATGGATGATGCCGAGGGCATGTCCCGCGCCGAGCGCGTCCGCCGTCTCCATCAGGATACGGCGGGCCTCCTCAGGTGGGAGGCGCTCGCGGCGTTTGAGGCGGGCCCCGAGCGATTCACCATCCACGTAGGCCATCACGAAGTAGACGAGGCCGTCGGGTCCTTCGCCGACGGAATGGATCGGCACGATGTGCGGATGCGACAGCCGCGCGGCGGTCTCCGCCTCCCGGAGGAACCGCATGCGGATTTCCTCGCGGAACGCGAGCTCGGGCGGCAGAACCTTGACGGCCACCTTGCGCTTGAGCCGCTCGTCGCGCGCGTGGTAGACGACACCCATGCCGCCGCGGCCGATCTCCCCTTCGAGCGTGAAAGAGGATCCAAGGGCGGTGCTGAGGCGCTGGGCCAGAAGGTCGGTCATGCGCCCCAAAAGATAGTCTTCAAGCGTCTACTTGGCAGCGGCGCGCCGCTTTGGCGGCGTTTCGTGGAACGGACCTGCCGCAAGGGACGTTCTTTCGTGGCATGGACGGTGCATTCTCGGCCTGGGAATGTCGTCCATGAATCCAAACAATTGGAGATGCCATGTCAGACCGGATGACTCTGCCCGTACTGCCGCTGCGCGAGGCCGTGCTGTTCCCCGGCGTCGCTACGCCGATCGGTGCGGGCCGTCCCGCGACATTGCGTGCCATAGAAGCCGCTCTGAAGCAGGCCGACCGCAAGGTCTTCGCTGTCGCCCAGAAGGAAAACATCGACCACGTCTCGCCTGGCGTGCTCTACACGACCGGCACGATCGCGCGCATCAGCCAGGTGCAGCGCAATCTCGGCGGCGTGCAGCTCATTCTGCACGGCGAAAGCCGCGGTACCGCTGTCCATTTTACCGAGACCAACGGCTATCTCGAGGCGACTGTCCGCGAAGCCCCCGATTTGGCCCCCCTCAGTGAGAAGGATCCAGCCTTCGTAGCGTTGCATCGCGAAGTGCGCGAGCGGGCGGCGGAGCTGGGCCAGAAATCCGGCCTGCCCACGGAAGTCGTGCAGCAGGTGCTCCAGGGCGTCAGTGACCCCGGCGCCCTGGCCGATCTCGTGGCGGGCCATCTCGACATCAACTCCGTGGAGCGCCAGCAGCTGCTCGAGACGCTCGCGGTCGAGGACCGGTTGCGTCGCGTGCTGGTACACGTCCAGCGCCAGATCGCCGTGCTCGACGCCCAGGAAGACATCAAATCCCAGGTCCAGGAAGAGCTTGGCG
>JBOHSJ010000268.1:0-3890 GCA_050733035.1 Gemmatimonadales bacterium
CCGCTGCTCGAGCTGCTTCTGCAGCTCATCGAGACGCGCGCGTTGCTGGGCGATCTGCGCCTCGGCTTGGCTTCGCACCTGGTTCACCTGAGCCCGTACCGGCTCGACTTTGTCCTTCACCAGGGCGTCCACGCGCTCGCGCATCTGTCGCTCGGCCGCGGCCACTTCCTCGCCGAGCACGGCGCGCAAGCGCGACGCGATCGCCTGATCGAGGTTGGAGCGCACGGCGAGCGTCGGATTGTGCAGTGCCCCCGAGAGCCGCGCTTCCACCTCGAGATTCGCGATGCCCGACACGGTGCGCCAGATGAGATCGCCGATCGTCGTGTTCGTCAGTCCCGAATCACGCGTCCAGGTCACGTTGCTCGAGCGCAATGCGAAGCGCGCGTGCACTGTGTCGCCATTGAGATTGAAGCCGAGCTGCGTCGTGGCGGCGCCGGGATCGAGCCGCAGCGGCAAGCCGGGCACTTCGAATGCGGGGAAGCGAATCCCGCCGACGGTCGCGCCGGCGGTATCCACGGGAATTCCGCGCAGGTGATTCAGCAGGGCACCCGCCGCGAACTGTGGACCGGTCGCGCTCGCCACCATGGGGCGGCCGTACAGGGCTGGATCGCTGGCGAGACCGGTGAGCCGGCCCGCGTAGCGCTGCGGCTGGTCCGAGTCCGGCCGCAGGAAGAACGACAGCTCGGCGCTGCGCAGCAGGAACCGCGGCAGTGCGCGCTCTTTGGGGAAGCGCACGTCCTCGCCCGCGCGCCGCACGCGGCTCGGTCCGGTCGTGGCGCGTGGCAGCAGCCCTGGCGGCATGTAGCGGCGCGCGAGCTGCGTCCAGTAGAGGACGCGCTCGAACGGCTTGATCGCGCCGGGAGCGAACAGCGCCGACCCGACTTCCGGCGCGTCGAGACTCGGCAGCTTGAGCAGGCTGCGCGCGAACGCGTAGTCCCGCCGCCGAGCGCTGTCGAGCCCCGCGAGGCCGGCCTGCAGACCGACGACGCCGGTCTTGACGCCGCGTTCGAGCGTCGTCACGCGGTCGCGCGCGCGCTTGAGCCGGTCGATCGCCTGGCGCGCCTCGTTGAGCGTCGCGAGGTCGGTGGCCCGGGCGCGGCGCAGCTTTTCCAGCGTGGCGCCGGCCGAGTCGAGGGTCGGGCCGATGCGCAGCGTATCGAAGGCGGCCTGCCAGGACCGGCGGCTCGAATCGGCTTTGGCGCCCAAGGCTTCGGCGGCCGGAATGGTGGAAAGCCGGCGCGGGTCGAGCGAATCGATGCTGATCTTGCCGGTCGCGAGCTGCAGCACAGGGATCTGGAATTGGCTCGCCCACTCCTTGGTCTCGCGCAGCACCCGGCCGGCGATCCCCTCCCCCGACTTCGCCGCGACACGTCCATCCGTCGCGCGGGGCGTACCGAAGCGCAGTCCGTTCGCGACGAGCCGGTCGATGACGATCTTCTTTTCCGTGAGCGGAATCATGTCGAGATCGGCGACGAGCTCGTCCGCCTGCAGCAGGTTCTTGAACGGCTCGTGCGGGCTCGCGATGGTGAGCCCGCGGATCGTAACGTCGCCGTTCGCGAGATCGAGATGCAAGTCTCGAATCTCGACTTGGGCGCCGAGCATCTGGGTGCCGACCTTCTGAGTCTCGCGCCGTGCGATCGTGTCGGCGAACAGCCACCACAGCACCGCCGCGATGACGAACAGCACGAGCAGCGGGCCGATCGCGCGCCAGCGGAAGATCTTGAAACGGGGAGCAGGGAGCGGGGAGCCGGGAGCAGCGCTCATGGCCGGAACATCTTGTAGACGTTGTAGACCTTCGAGGCCATCACCGCGCGGTAGAACTTGGACTGCCGCACGCGCGCGCCGACGGTCACCCGATAGCGCGCCACGGCCCAACGCGTCATGAGGTACAGCGGCACGAGCACCAGCAACGCGAACACGACGCTGCCGAGCACGACCGTGTTATTGAAATTCGTGAGCGGCACGATAGGCATGTTGTACAACGACGTGAATAACGGCGTCAACGAAGGCGTGAACAACAGCGTATGACCGATCCAGTCGAACAGCGGGTCGAGCAGGAAGCCGATCGGCACGAACAGCGCCCACCCCAGCATCCCGCCCGCGAAGGAGACATTGAGCAACACGATCGCCGCGAACACGATCGCGTTGTGAATGTTGAAGAGCGGCGTGAGACCGATGATGGAGCCGAGCGCGATGCCGGCCGCGAGCTGCCCCGGCGTGCCTTCGGAATGCAGGGCGCCGAACAGCGACTGGATCAGCTTGATGAGGGCGAACACGGGGGCTAGGGATTAGGGGTTGGGGATTGGGGGGCGACGTGTATGCCAGTCGGTGCGCGACTGATAGAGACGCGCCAGCGTCACGAGCTTTGCCTCGTCGAATGCACGAGCGGAAAAGCTGAGGCCGGTAGGCAGATTCTGCACGCCGAATCCATTCGGTACGGATACCCCGGGCACGCCGACGACGTTCGTGGGGCCGATGACGTTGGCGCCGCCGGTAATCCCGGGCCACCCGTCGCGGAACGCCTTGTCGAGCGGGCTCGCGACGGTCGTCCGGGTCGGCACAGCGAGCGCGTCGAACTTTTTCAGAAAGTCGTCGAGCGCGCGCTGCATCAGACGGCGCACGCGCAGTGCGCGCAGGTAGTCCGGCGCGCTTACGGCGAGCGCGGGATAGCCGCCGGTCCTGTCCTCAGGCGCCGTGAGTTGCGAGAGGCGTCCATCCTTCAGGAGATCATCGAACGCGCTCGCGCCTTCGGCGGCGATGATCATTCCAGCGACCGCGCCGTAGGGGAGATCCGGCAGCTCGACATCCTCGACAATCTCCAGTTTGTCTTCCAGCACCTTCAACGCCTGCCGAAAATTCGCCGCGACTTCGGGCTGAATGTCTTTGTCGGCACCCTTCGGTACTCCGATCTTCCATTTCGTTCCACCTCGCCGCGAAGCGGAGAGGGGGACAGGGGATGAGGCTACCGATGAGGGGTCCTTCGGATCCTTCCCCGCGATCACCTGCAGCACAATCGCGCAATCCTCAGCGGTCCGCCCCATCGGACCGAGCTTGTCCATCGTCCACGCGAGCGCCATCGCGCCGTGACGGCTCACGAGACCGTAGGTGGGCCGCAGGCCCGTGACGCCGCAGTAGGCAGCAGGGGTGAGGATGGAGCCTGAGGTTTCCGATCCGATCGCGAAGGGCACGAGTCCCGCGGCCACCGCGGCGCCGGGCCCGCTCGACGACCCGCCGCTCCAGTAGCCGGGATTCCATGGCGTCTTGCCGGGGCCGGTGAACGAAGCATTCGGCTGGTTGTAGCCCATTCCGCCCGCCAGCTCGACCATCGCGAGCTTCGCCACCAGGACGCCGCCGGCGGCGCCGAGGCGTTCCACGACCGTGGCGTCCGCGGCGAACTTCTGTTGCTGGTACGGCGCCGCGCCCCAGCTCGTCGGATAGTCTTTGGTGGCGAGCAGATCCTTCACGCCGTACGGAATGCCGTGCAGCGGGCCGCGCCATTTGCCCTGGCCGATCTCACGGTCCGCTTGAGCCGCCTCGGCGAGCGCCCGCTCGCGCGCGACCGTGACGACCGCGTTGTAGCGCGGGCCGATCCGTTCCAGGCGATCGAGGAAGTACGTCGCGAGCTCCGTCGCACTGGTCTTCTTTTCACGCAGCAAGCGCCCCAGCTCTACGACCGAGAGGAAGGCGAAATCCATCAATCGGCTCCGCGATAGACGGAGTACACGAAATCGGGCTCGTCGGCGTTGGTCAGCTGTGTCTGATACAGGCGCTCGACCTGGCGCACGCGGTTGTCGATGCTGCGCGTGATAGCGGTCAGGTCGTCCGCAGAGAAGCGGTCGGGATAGCGGAGACGGACGGTCTCGGCGAGGGCTTTGGCGAGTGCGGAGGGC
>JBOHSJ010000269.1:0-7194 GCA_050733035.1 Gemmatimonadales bacterium
CCGCTCAACAACCAAGTGCGCCGAGCGCATTTCCTGACCTGGAAGCTCAAGATGGCCACGAACTCGTAATCCCGCCCCTCGCCGCCATCTTAGCCGCCGCGTCACCTGCCGCCGCTTCCCGAGACCGCCTTGACCAGTTGATAGACGTACTCGGCGCCGTCGTAATAGTCCTGCACGCCGATCCGCTCATCCCGCCCGTGGGCACGAATGTCGTTGATGTCGACGAACACGCCGGAAACGCCATACACCGGAATCCCCGCATTCCGCAGGAAGAGGCCGTCGGTGGCTCCCGTCTCCATGACGGGGATGACGGGGATGTTCCAGAGCCGCTTGGTCACGCGTTCGATCGCGTCCATGGCCTCGCCCTGCAACGCCGCCGCCGGACTGGGAACCGCCGCTTGCACCACGCTGACCGTGACCGCGGTGTCGGCCACGACGCGTACGAGCGTGCGTTGCACCTCGTCCTGGGACGTTCCCGGCAGCATGCGGCAGTTGATCGTCGCGCTCGCGCTCTGCGGCAGCGCGTTCTCCGCGTGGCCGCCGGCCAGCTCGGTCGCAACGCAGGTGGTGCGGAACTGCGCGTTGTACAACGGGCTCGCCTCCGAGAGTCGCCGGATCGCGGCGGTGTCGGGCGTGGGCTGAGCGGCCGCCTTCATGTCCGCGGCCGCCGTTCCCTGCTGGAGCTGCGACCACTTGGCGAAGGATGCCCGCGTGATTTCGTTGAGCTGCGCGGGAAAGTCGTACGCGCTGACCCGGCTGAGTGCGGCCGCAAGCCGGTAGATCGCGTTGTCCTTGGTGGGCAGCGAGCTGTGACCGCCCGGATTGCGCACCTCGAGCTTGAACGTCACGTACACCTTTTCCGCGGCCTGCACCGAGCGGAAGGCGCGCTTGCCGTTCAGCACCACCGGATCGCCGGCGTCCATGTTGATCACGTACGCCGCATCGATCAGATCGCGATGGTTGGCGAGCAGCCACTGCACGCCATTGTAGTCGCTGCCGCCTTCCTCGCCGGTCGTCAGGGCCAGAATCAGATCCCGATTCGGCCGATAGCCCTCCTGCTTGAGCCGCGCGAGCGTGGCGACCAGGATGGCCGCGCCGTCCTTCACGTCCATCGTGCCGCGGCCGTAGAAGAACCCGTCGCGCTCCAGGAACTTGAAGGGGTCGACGGACCAGTCTTCGCGCCGGGCGTCGACCACGTCGATGTGGGCGAGGAGGAGAATGGGCCGCTGGCGTCCCGTGCCGCGATAATGCGCGATGAGATTGTAGTTCTTCGAGCCTTCGGGACCGATGACCTGCACATCTGCCGCGGGAAGGCCCGCGTTCTTGAGCCAGTCCCCCATCGCGTTCGCGGCGACGGTCGTGCTGCCGCTCGAGCCGGTCGTGTTGATGTTGATGAGCTGCTCGAAGATGTCGCGCGCGCGCTGGTCATTGGCGGACAAGGCACGCTGCGCCCACACCACCGACGGCAGCGCCAACAGGCACAACGCCACGAAGCCACGTCTCATTTCGGTCTCCCCGGGATCCATCGCCGCACGGCACGACGGTATTGCTGATAGGACTCGCCGAATTGCGCGCGCAACGTCGGCTCCTCATAGAAGCTCACGAACAGATTCACAAATAAAAACCAGATCGCGGTATAAGTCAGCAGCGGCACGGACTGAAACAACAGCGCCTCGCCGAGCAGCACGCCCAGGACCCCGACATACATCGGGTTTCTGACGTAGCGATACAGGCCGCGGACGACCAGCGTCTTGGGCGGATCGACCGGCGCGAGCGTGCCGCGTCCGATACGCGCGAAATCGGCAATGCAGCGTATCAGGACCACCGCCCCAGCGGCGGTCACTACCGCTGCGACATACTGCGCGGGGCCCCAGTGCGGGACGGCGATGCCGCCACGCGCCGACAGGATGAAGTACGGAATCACCAAGGTGACGGAGCCCGGGAGGATCAGCGCGAAGAAGAGGCTCCGCACAACCAGCACTACTTGGCCGCTCGGTTCTGGTAGGCCACGGCCAATGCCTCGCGCACCGCCGCTTTCCGGGCGGTGCGCAACAGCACATGCGTGCTGCCCTTTCGGCCCCAGCCGCCCGGCACCGGCGTAAACGTCTTCGGTTCGGTGCGCACGAACAGCTCCTGCTGGTCCGGCGTCAGCGCCACCACGGCGAAGCTGCGTCCCGGGTATCCGAGGGTCGCGAAGATCTTGCCGCCGACGCGGAAATCGGGGTGCCCCATGTGCGCGGCTTCGATCGTGTCGGGAAGACGCAGCGCCATGCGCCGGAATTCGCTCGCGGTCATCGCTTGCGCAGCTCCACTTCCGAAACGATGAACCCGAACGCGGGCCATCCACCTGAGGCGACGGAGCGCTCGAACCATTTGCGGGCCTGGGCGCTGTCGCCGCGCACGAGGTACCAGTTCCCGATTCCATAGCTCAGCGTCGCCACGGCGATGTCGCTGGTATCTGCCGGAGTGAAGACGGAGTCGGGCGAGACCTGGCCGCGATACAGACGCAAGCGCTGGTCGTACGCATTCCCGCCCGGGGTCACATCGGGCCGGCGATCGAGCAGTGCCTGAGCGTCGGCGGCGCGACCGGCGCGCGACAACGACATCCACAGCCAATCGGTCGAGCCCGCGCGCTCGCCGGAGTCTGGCGCGATCGGCAGCGCGCGCGCGAAGGCGTCCACGGCGCCGGGGAAATCGCGCCGCGCGAACTTCACGATGCCGAGGTGATACCAGATGCCGTAGATCGTACTGTCGAGCCTGGCGCCGCGCGTCAGATCGTCCAGCGCGCGGTCGAGCTGCCGCGTCGAGAGGTAGCGATGGCCGCGCCAGCGATACAGCAGCGCGTTGTTCGGTGCGAGCTTCAGGCCGCGCGAGAACGTCTCGATCGCTTCCCGGTATTGCCGCACGCCGGATTGCGCAACACCCAGCGCGATGATCCGGTCGATGTTGCGCGGATCAGCCGCGAGCGCGCTTGCGGCGCGCGCGATCGCGCCCGTGTCGCGCTGCGAGCGGTATTCCACGCCCGCCGGTGATTTGTACTCGACGGATTGGAGCAGGAGGAGCGGCGTGAGGAGGCTGAGAAGAGGGGGCATAGGCCTCGCTTGTATCGACGACTGGTAAACAGCGGGGACGGACAGGGAGGGATTCGAACCCTCGATACCCTTGCGGGCATACCGGTTTTCGAGACCGGCGGTTTCAACCGCTCACCCACCTGTCCTGACATACTCGGCGTCTCGGCGTCTTGCTTGATACGGACAGGGTGGGATTCGAACCCACGTAACGGTTGCCCGTTAACACGCTTTCCAAGCGTGCGCCTTCAGCCACTCGGCCACCCGTCCGGAGAATCAACGGCTAAACCTAATCGGTGACGGGCCCGCGTTGAAGCACGCGGCGCCGACTGCGAAGAGCAATGCCGGTTTCAACTGTCGCCGCTGACTTCGCGGACTGCCGCAATCACCGCATGACCGGCGTGAAACAGTTCCGAAAGTGAGTGTCTCATCTCGCCGAGATCCTCTTCACCAGCCTCGGCGGTCAGAGTGCCTTTGAAGGTGCGCACATAGAACCGGACGCGGCCGGGGCTTGGGAGAGGGGTGCTCGTTGCAGGCGTGAATGCTCCGAGCTGAGCCTCAGCCTCCGCGAAGAAGGGGGCGTGGGTCTCACGCACGGACTCATGCTCACCCGCTCCGATAATCCCGCCACCGCTGCTGAAATACATGCTCGTACTGCCCTCCGCGAATACTGCCAACGTCGCGACCGCTTCCGGGTATCCGGTCTCCATGAGAATGCCGAAGACGTTTGGATGCTCCGGGTTTGCCGTCACACCGATGTCCGACGCCGTTCGCGAAAGTGCCTCGGCGCGGAGGCCCTTGGAAGCCTCCGTCATCGATCGAGAGCCTCAAGCAACACACTGCAGCACGTGACCCCGCCTTCGGCTTTGGCGAGCTCGGTGCTTGGCACCGGAACGATGCGCACTCCAGCCCGGTCTAACCGCTCGGCTGTCTCGGGATAGTGAGCTGGGTAGATGACCGCCCCCGCCCCGCCGATCCAGAGGGCATTGGCGCCGTGTGCTTCCGCGGGCGCCACGGGAATCTTCTCCATGGGTGCGAAACACTCCGGACGCACAAAGCCGGGATTGATGAGGAGCAGATCCTCTCCGACCTGCGTGACGGCGCTCTTGAGGTGGAGACACCCCGTGACCTGCACACCAATCACCTCAAAGTCCCACTTGCTGAGGATGGTCTCGAGCTGGGAAACGCCCTCACGATTCGTGCGGGAGGAGAGACCAACGTAGAGCTTTCGTCCCACGCGCAGCACGTCGCCGCCATCGAGCGTGCCGGGCGACTGGATTCGCACCAGCGGCTTGTACGCGCTCAGGGCCTCGGCCATCGATTCGACTTCGCGCCGCCGCGTGGGCGCGCCCGGTCTCGTAATGACCGCGACCTCGTCGAGCGCGAGCGCGGTATCCTCGACGAAGACGGCGTCCGGCAGGGCCGGTTCCGGCGCCGCGCGGACAACCGTGGCACCGAGCGAGCGGAGCGCCTCCTCATAGCACGCGTGCTCGGCGATCGCGTTGGAGACGTTGATCGGATCGCGCGGGCGGTGGGTCAGCTCGCATTCCGCTAACGTCGGACTGACCGCGCGCGTGACGGCGATGAGCACTCCTCAGCTCACCGCTTTCTTCACGAGCGCGCCGATCTCTGCTTCTTCGGCGGCGGTCAAGCCCTTCAGCGCGAAGGCGGTGGGCCACAGCGCGCCGTCGTCGAGGTGCGCCGAGTCGCTGAAGCCGAACGTCGCGTACCTCGTCTTGAATTTCTGCGCGCTTTGGAAGAAGCAGACGACCTTGTCGTCCTTGGCATACGCGGGCATCCCGTACCACAGCTTCGGCACAAGGGCCGGCGCGCTGGCTCGGACGATCGCATGGAGCCGCTTGGCCATGCCGCGATCCGGTTCCGGCATCGCGGCGATCTTCGCGAGCACGGCGCTCTCACCGTCCGCCTTGTCCGCGGCCGACTTCAGCTCGCGCGCACGCTCCTTCATCGCGGCGCGTTCCTCGGCCGTGAATCCCTTGGACTTCTTTGCAGGTGGGCTCATAGAAACGTCCTCATGCTCGAATGTGGCACCGGCGCGCCACATCAAAGAGAAGTGCAGTGACAGCAAGAGCACTGCGTACCCAACAGCATGGGTGCATGTGTAGCGACCGCGAGCTAGCGCTCGACCACAATGAGGATCCCCGCGACGAGAGCCAGGACCGCCTCTATAGTCCCGAGCCCTCTGAAGCTAAGCCCCACCAGCGCCTCAAGACCTTGAATCAAGAGCCAGATGCCCAGAAGCAGCATGCCGAGATTCTTCGTGAGTTTCATGATTTGCGCTCCGTGTTCAACGGTCGAGGATGGTTGGTGCCGTGCGCCACGTTGATGACCACTTTTCCTGTCGCTCGCCCGGACTCGGAGTACGCGAGTGCGTCACGCACCTGTTCGAGGGGAAAGACCTTGTCCACGAGCGGTTTGATGACGCCTCTCTCTACGAGGCGCGTGATTTCGCTGAGCTGTGCGCCGTCGGCACGCATGAACAGGTACTCGTAGCGGGCATGGTGGCGCCGCGCAGCGGCCGTCACTTTTCGGGAGATCACCCTGATTGCCAGAACAAGGATCGGGTTGAGTCCCCAGCTGCGCGCAAACGCTGCTGACGGAGTGCTCCCAATGCTCACCACCACACCGCCGGGTTTCACGCAGTCAAAACACCGCAGCAACGTGTCACCGCCCGCGCTGTCCAGCACCACGTCACAATCTTTGGCCACGTCTTCAAAACGCGCGCTGCGATAATCAATCGCGACGTCCGCGCCGAGACGCTTGACCAGTTCCACGTTGCGTTCCCCCACCGTGGTGAAAACCGTTGCGCCCAAGTGATGGGCCAACTGGATGGCCACGCTCCCGACACCACCGCTGCCCGCGTGAATCAACACCCGTTGCTTGGCGCCCAGCGCTCCAATCTCCACCAACGCCTGCCACGCCGTCAGAGCGACCAGCGGAAGCGAGGCAGCTTCTTCAAATGTCACGTTGGTAGGTTTGGGAGCCGCGGCGCCTTCGCGGACCACGGCCAATTCGGCAAACGTTCCAATGCGGTCCCTGTCCAGGCGCGCGTAGACAGCATCGCCTTTCTTGAACCGCGTCACGCGCTCGCCCACGTCTGACACGACGCCGGCGAGGTCATTGCCCAGGACCAGTGGGAACCGGTATTTCAACAGCATCTTCACGTTTCCAGCGCGCGTTTTGACGTCCAGTGGATTCACACTGGCGGCATGCACGCGAACCAACAAATCCATGGCGCCCATCACGGGAACGGGAGTATCCGCCACGCGTACCTGATCATTGCTCCCGTAACGGCCGATCAGAGCGGCTTTCAAAGAACTCCTTTCAGCCGACGACATCGGGACGATCACGAACCGTCATAATCGTCGCAAGCATGGTAGCCACTGGGGTCTCCGCACCGTCAGTACGCATTGAGGCGTCTGCCTGGCACACCGTGATCGTGCGACCCGCCCGCACGACACGCCCTCGTGCGATCAGCTCCTCTCCCTTCGCAGGAGCCAGGAGATTCGTCTTGAATTCCAACGTGAGCACTCCCGCACCCTCCGGCATCAGGCTGAACGCAGCGTATCCGCGCGCCGATCGTACCCATCAATTGCTGCGCGGCGAAGCTATCGCGGATGGCCTGCTGGAAGTGCGGAGCACGTGGACTCAATTCCAGAGACCACTCTCCCGCATCCAGAAAGCGTAACCGAATGCCACGGGGCCAGCATTGCTCAGGAGCAGACCGCCCCAGAATGCGATCTGCGCCCACTCGCCTGTCATGCCGAGGCTTCCCCACGCGAGTAGGCCACCCAGGACGTACGTCGCAGCGCCGCGCAGCCCCAGTAGCAGTTGGCGGCGACGCAACTCTCGATGCCAGCGTGCCTCGCCGGCGTCGATTTGCCTCCAGCGCTCGACCTCACGAGCGATCCTGTCTTCTGAAAGGACGAGCAGAACCGACGAGCTCGAGGCGTTCGCAGGTAGAAGACTCGAAGTCTTCACGAGTAGAAGACTACTACAGAATGACGGGGCCGGCAGCGTCAGGCGCTTGTTAGGCGGCGCCAGAAACCGTGGCCCGATATGCCCCGCCGAATCGGAACGGTTATCGCAGCCTCTGTGCGGGGAA
>JBOHSJ010000270.1:0-2156 GCA_050733035.1 Gemmatimonadales bacterium
CCGCCTGCGTCCAGGCGCACATCGGCCGGCCCCAGAACTCCGGCCGGTACAGGATGGTCTTCACGACGTCCGGCACGCGGCGGCGGCTCACCAGTCTGATCAGGATCAGCTTGAGCTTCTCGCCCAGCCGATGTCCATGTTCGACTCGGGCCAAGCGCATCAGTCCGGCTCCTCGCCGCGCAGCGCCGCCATCCCGCGCTCGAGGCGGTACAGCGCCGCACCGACCGCGGCGGCCACGGTCATTTCGAAGAGGCGGTCGTCGGAATGACCCGCCTGCTGCAGGGCGGTAACATCGGCGTCCGTCACCCGGTAGGCATGGCGCCGGACCGTGTCTACGTACCCCGCCAACGGACTCGCGACCGTACGGTGTTCGACTGCGTCACGGCGGAGCGCTGCAGGCGTTTCCCCGGGCGCGTTCACTACCGCGTCCACCAGCCGCCGACGAAAATCCTCATAGCGCATTCATGGAAATCTAAGACTGGCGTGCGACTTGGCGAGTCTTGACACGCTCTGTCCTGGACAGCCTCTTGAACTCGCCAACCAAAACGTTTCCGCCACAGCCTGAGAGGTCGTATGCGCCGTTTCCATTATGTCATGTGTGCGCTCCTCGCACTGACGTGGACCGCACCGCTGCTAGCGCAAGAACCCACCAATACCGTTCGCGGCAGAATCACCGACCACACGACACAGCAACCGATTGCAGGCGCGACCGTAACGGTCGCCGGACGTAGCGCCCTCACGCAGGCGGACGGCCGCTTCACGATCTCTGGCGTGCCGATTGGACCGGCCACCGTGACCGCGCGCATGGTCGGGTATGCGCCCCTGATGCAGCCCGTGAACGTGACCGAGGGCGAGGCGGTCGTCGTCGACCTCGGGCTCGTGGCCCAGGCGATCAACCTCGCGGAAATCGTCGTTACCGGATACGGCGAGCAGCGCGCCGGCAACATTACCGGCGCCGTGAGCCGGCTGGACTCGGCAGAGTTCAACCGCGGGCGCGTCATCAGCCCGGAGGCGCTGATCCAGAACAAGATCCCCGGCGTCCAGGTGATCGAAAGCAACGAGCCGGGGGGCGGCGTCTCGATCCGCGTGCGCGGACCCACGTCGGTGGATGCGAGCAGCGAGCCGCTCTACGTCGTGGATGGCGTGCCGGTGGGAATCGCCCGCGGCGCGGGCGGTGGGCTCTCCGCCGGTCGCAACCCGCTGAACTTCATCAACCCGAACGACATCGAGTCGATGACGGTCCTGCGCGACGCGTCCTCCGCGGCGATTTACGGAGCCAACGCGGCCAACGGCGTGATCATCATTACGACGAAGCGCGGCGGCCAGACGCCCCAAGTCGACTACCAGGGGAGCACGTCTGCGTCGGCGATCACGCGGCTCCCCGACATGCTGAATGCCGCGCAGTTCCGCACCGCCGTCCAGAATTATGGCAGCCCCTCTCAAATCAGCCAGCTTGGCAGCGAGAACACCGACTGGTTCAGTCATGTTGATCAGACCGCGTTTGGCCAGGAGCACAACGTGTCCGTCTCGGGACGCGGCGAGAGTACAGATTGGCGCCTCTCGGGCGGCTACCTGGGTCAGGACGGCGTCATTCGAGGCACCACGGTCGAGCGGCTGTCGCTGGGCTTGAGCTTGAACCAACGGCTCTTCGACGACCGTCTCGACGTTCGCGCCGCCCTGCGCGGCGCTCGTGTCGACGACAAGTTCACGCCGGGCGGCGTGCTCTCGAACGCGGCGCAAATGGGACCGACGCAGCCCGTGTTCGATCCGGCGACCACGACGGGATACTACGATTGGCCGGGCAACACGCTGCAGTCCGCGGACAATCCCGTCGCGATTCTCGGCCTCGCCCGCGACAAGGGCCGGACCTATCGCAGCATCGGCAATCTCCAAGCGTCCTACGCCCTGCCCTTCGTACAGGGCCTCAAGGCCAACGTCAACGTCGGCTTCGATATCGCCGAGGCGGAGCGCCAAACGTTCTTCCCCAGCGTTCTGCACGGGCAGTCGAAGTCGGGCATTGACGGGAGCGACTACCGGTCGGACTTCAGCGAATCGAACACGACACTCGAAATGTTCGCGAATTATCTGGCGCCGATTCGCGCCATTCCCGGAACGATCGATCTCACCGGGGGCTACTCGTTCTCCCAGTCCCATGC
>JBOHSJ010000271.1:0-7966 GCA_050733035.1 Gemmatimonadales bacterium
CGGCTTGGTACAACTGCACGGTGCCAGCCGGGAGGGGCCGGTCGCCGAACGGCGTCTTCGCGGCGCGCTTGATCGTGTACCACACCTGCACCGGCACGCGGCTGGGTTCGGGATCTTGACCGATCCAGCCACGCCATGGCAGGACCCCGGGGACGACCAGCTCCTGCGTCACCGGCGCCGAACTGCGGGGGAAGAGCGCCGTTGCGAAAGGAACGTTGGGTTCGATGGTCAGGCGTCCGGGCAATTGATAAGCGTGCGTCTCGCCAACGCCCTCTTCGGTAGTTTCCGTACCATCCGCAACGCCCCCTCGCAGAGCGACTCGCTGAGATTGCCGCACGAGGGCGTAGCCATCCTTCGCCTGCCGCGTGCGACGGATCGCTCCAGCCACGAGCTGTACATCGGCAGAGTCCGCGCGCAGTCCCTGCGACATCACTGTCGCCGTTCCCGTTACCTGCGCTCGGGCACCAGTCAGAATTACCTGATACGACGCCTCCCACGTCATGCCTTCTGCAAGGTAGGCGATATCGGTTTGTGGTCTCGCGCGCGAAGCATCGAGCACGACCTGAGCTTCCGAAGTCGTTCTCACCAGCTCAGCCGGAAAGAGAGGCTCTCCTGGTGAGCCGAGGAGCAGCCGTCCGTCGGAGAGCCTGAACTGCGGCGGATTCGCCCGGACGACCGTCGCGCGCATCGTGTCGCCCTTTGATCGTACGAACGAGAGCGTTTGTCCCACGGCGCGTGCCAGGGCCTCGGTGGACGTGCTCGGATACCGGACGGTAGCCGAGCTCACGGAGACCGATGTGTCGGGCGAGAACAGCGTCGCCGGATCGAGCGCCTCGAGCCGTAGCGTCAGCGCATTGCGGCCTTGCTGCAGCGCCTGTGGCAACGTTCTTCGCACCACGACTCGGCCGTCTCTATAAATGGAAAGGGAGGTCTGCGCGGCGGAGCCTGTAGGGAGCACGAGGGCCAGCAGTGCCGCCGCATTGATCATTGAACATTGAACATTGGACATTCTCATTTTAGCCACTCCAGTGTTACGCGTTTTGCTATAAGAAACGTCAACACATACCACAGGAGCACACACGCCGCCCCGACCAGCCGGGCCGTCCGCTCCACAGGCAGTGCCATGGCGACATACACCGCGAGGGGCGCTGTCGTGCCCATGGCCACCAGACGCGCGACCCGGCTCGCCCGGCGGTTCAGCAGCCGGGTGCAATTGGCGCACAACCCGCCGATGGCGATCCCGGCGGTGTCCGTGCCGCATTTCGCGCACGGGTGACTAGGACCTAACCCGCTGGACCACGGCGCGGGCGAATTCGGCCGTAGAAGCACGTCCCCCCAAGTCCGGTGTGCGGACCTTGTCCTGCACGATCGCCGCCTCGAGCGCGCAGCGCAGCCGTTTGGCCGCCTCGAGCTCACCCAAATGATCGAGCATCATCGCCGCGGCCAGCATCTGGGCCGACGGGTTGGCGACGCCCTTCCCCGCAATGTCCGGCGCCGAGCCATGCACCGGCTCGAAGATGGCCGCGTGCGTACCGATGTTGGCGCCGGGCGCCAGTCCCAGCCCTCCAATCAGGCCCGCCGCCTCGTCCGACAGGATGTCGCCGAATAGGTTCGTCGTGACGATCACGTCGAACTGCTCCGGCTTGAGCACGAGCTGCATCGCGGTGTTGTCCACGATCTTGTCGTCACAGGCGATCGTGCCGGCATACTGCTCGGCGACCCGCTTGGAAACCTCCAGAAACAACCCCGACGTCGCCTTCAAAATGTTCGCCTTGTGAACGATGGTCACCTTCTTGCGGCCGTGCGTCTTCGCGTACTCGAACGCGTACTTCGCGATGCGCTCGCTCCCTTCACGCGTGACGATGGACATCGCCTGCGCCATCGCGCGCCGGTCGCCGCCGATCTTGAAGGTATGGTCGAGCCCGACGTACAGCCCCTCCGTGTTCTCGCGAATGATGACGAGATCAATGTTCTCGTAGCGGCCGCCCGGCACGATCGTCTTCGTCGGCCGGACGTTGGCGTAGAGGTCGAACTCCTGGCGCATCGCGACGTTGACCGACCGGTAGCCGCCACCGACGGGTGTCGTGAGCGGGCCTTTGAGGCACAGCCGCGTGCGACGAATCGAATCGAGCGTCGCGTTGGGGAGCGGCGTGCCGGCTTTTTCGACGGCCGCCATGCCGCCGTACTCCTCGTCCCAGTCGAATTGCGCTCCCAGCGCGTCGAGAACCTGGAGTGTCGCGGCGGTGATCTCGGGCCCGATGCCGTCGCCCGTGATCAGCGTGGCTTCGCGCTTCTTCAAGGGAGACCCGGCGTGAGACTCTTCACGGCGCGCGTGAGCGCGGTCCAGGGATCGTCGCCCTCGCCACGCGCCACCGTGCGCCAGCCGATGCGTCCCGTACGCGTGTCAATGAGAACGAGGGAGAGCTCCGCCGTTGGGACCGACGGGCTGACCGCCGGTTTGCGGAAGACGAGTCCCGCGGGCACAAGCACGAAGCGCCCTCCAACGAGACCCATCAAGGTTCGCAGCTGGTAACGGAGTGGATCCGGTACGTCGACGATATTCTCGGCCCGCAGGAACGGCGTCCCCATCTGATCGGGATCGGCGGCGATGCCCGCGGCGCGCCGTGCGACACGTCGCAGCTCCGCCGGTGGCACCCAAGTCACCTCGGGCGCGCGGGCGGTAAGCAGCGTCGTGATGATACTGTCGCTCTTGTCCAGCGTGGTGCGCCTGTCCGCGATGAGCGCGTCCCAATGGAGCGAGTCCTCGGCGACAGCCAGCGCGAGCGGCATGACCGCGACCCGCTGGCCGGCGATGCCCGCGGTTGGCAGGGGAGCGGTGGGTTTGGGCGTGGGGTTTTGGTCGGACTCCCTGGGCCCGCACGCAGCCGCGCCCATTACGACTATGTACCACGCACCACGCACCAAGTACTTGGTTTTTAACGGGTTAGTCACGCGGCCAATCTAAGCGAGCGTGAGGCCGCCGTCCACCACGATCACCTGTCCGGTGATGTGCCGTGCCGCGTCGCTGCACAGAAAGAGGATCACGCGTGAAATGTCTTCGGGCTCGGCGACGCGGCCCAGCACCGACTCGTGCTCGGCGCGCTCCAACACTTCGCGCGGCAGCTGCGTCAGCAGCTCCGTCTTCACAAATCCGGGCGCGACCGCGTTCACGTTGATTCCCGCCGAGCCGAGATCTACGGCCGCGGCCTTGGTGAGACCGATGAGCGCCGCCTTGCTCGCGGCATAGTTGGCGATGCCGAATCCGGGCCGGAACGCCTGATGACTGGCGACGTTGACGATCTTGCCGTAACGCTGCGCGCGCATGTGCGGGGCGACGACGTGGATGCAGTTGAACGCGCCGCCAACGTTCGTGTCCATGACCTCCGACCATGCTTCCGGAGTGAGCCGCCACAGCGCGCCGTCATGCGTCACGCCGGCGTTGTTGACGAGATAGTGCACGCCGCCGAGATGGGTGCGTACCTCGCCGACGAAATGCTCCACCAAATCCATTTCCCGAACGTCGCACAGCGCTGAGTAGCAGGGCACGCCGTACGCCTTGATCGCCGTCTCGGTGAGCAACGCCTGGGGGCCCACTTCGCGCCCCGGCATCTCGACATAGTTGAAGGCGACGCCACAACCGGCCTGCGCAAACTCGAGCGCGACGGCGCGGCCCAGGCCCGTCGCTCCGCCGGTGACGATGACGACGCGTCCGTTGAGTGAGTCGGCGCTTTTTTGGGGGTGCGGCCGTTCTTGAACGGCCGGCGCGGCAGCTGCGCGCCCGCTCGACGACCAGGAGTACGGGCCGGACGAGGGTGGGCTCAAGGGATTCGAACCTATGTTCGAACTTGAACATCGGCAAGCGCCGCCGCAACTTACGCCCCGTGCGAGCCCTCTCCGTTGCCGTCTGGGCGCTCATCGCGCTGCTCGGCGCCGCAGCGTTCGGCGTCCTGGCATTGGCTCGTGGTGAGACGATCAACGCCGCGTGGCTGCTGACCGCCGCCGTCTGCACGTACGTCGTCGCCTATCGCTTCTACTCGAAATTCCTCGCTACTCGCGTCTTTGGCCTCGATCCACGCCGGGCCACCCCGGCCGAGCGGTTCAACAACGGCCACGACTTTGTGCCCACCAACCGCTGGGTCCTGTTCGGCCACCACTTCGCCGCCATCGCCGGCGCGGGACCACTGGTCGGGCCGGTGCTGGCGGCACAGTTCGGCTTCCTGCCCGGCACGCTGTGGCTCGTGATCGGCGTAGTGCTGGGCGGCGCGGTCCAGGACTTCACCATTCTGTTTTGCTCGCTACGGCGCGACGGCAAGTCGCTGGGTCAGATGGCCAAGGAGGAGGTCAGCAAAGTCACCGGTGTGACCGCGATGATCGCGGTGCTCGCGATCATGATCATTCTGCTCGCCGTGCTGGCGCTGATCGTGGTGAACGCGCTGCGCGCGTCGCCGTGGGGGTTGTTCACGATCGCCTGCACGATTCCGATCGCGCTCCTGATGGGTTGGTGGATGAAGCGCTGGCGCCCGGGGAAAGTCGGGGAAGCATCCATTATCGGGGCGGTGCTGTTGTTGCTCGCGCTGGTCGGCGGGGGCAGCGTCGCCGCGCATCCGACCCTGGCGGGTGCGTTCACCCACAGCGGCACGGCGATCACCTGGATGATGATCGCGTACGGATTCATCGCGTCGGTGCTGCCTGTCTGGATGCTGCTGTGCCCGCGCGACTATCTCTCCACGTTCCTCAAGATCACGACGGTGCTGGTGCTGGGCCTCGCGATCCTGATCATTTTGCCGCCGCTCAAGATGCCCGCCCTGACTCCGTTCGCGACGGCGGGCGAGGGGCCCGTCTTCGCCGGCAAGCTGTTCCCGTTCGCGTTCATCACGATCGCGTGCGGCGCCATCTCGGGTTTCCATTCGCTCGTCGCCTCCGGCACGACGCCGAAGATGATCACGCGCGAGACGGACGCGCGGATGATCGGCTACGGCGGGATGATCATGGAGTCGTTCGTCGGCATCATGGCGATGATCGCGGCCTGCACGCTCGACCCGGGCGTGTACTTCGCGATGAACACGACGCCGGTGGCGCTCGCCGGCGCGTCCGACGTATTGAACCAGGCCGGCTTCGTCGTGACGCCCGAGTACATGCAGGCGCTAGCAGCACAGATGGGCGAGCAAACGCTGGTCGCGCGGACCGGCGGGGCCCCGTCTCTCGCGGTCGGGATGGCGCACATCTTCTCGGGACTCACGACTGTACTCGGCGGCAAGGCGTTGACGGCGCTGTGGTACCACTTCGCCATCATGTTCGAAGCGCTGTTCATTCTCACGACAATCGACACCGGCACGCGCGTCGGCCGCTTCATGCTCCAGGAGATCGTGGGGCACGTCTGGCCACGGTTCGGTCAGACGTCGTGGTATCCGAGCGTGCTGATGGCGAGCGGCATGGTATGCGCCGCCTGGGGCTACTTTCTCTATCAGGGAGTCGTGGATCCGCTGGGCGGGATCAACTCGCTCTGGCCGCTGTTCGGTATTTCCAATCAACTGCTCGCTGCCGTGGCGCTGTGCGTGGCCACCACGATCCTCATCAAGATGGGCCGGCAGCGTTTCGCCTGGGTCACGCTGGGCCCGCTCGCCTGGCTGATCATCGTGACGATGACGGCGGGATGGCAAAAAGTCTTCTCGGCGGACCCGAAGCTCGGCTTCCTCGCCCATGCGGCGTCACTCGCCGGCTCGAGCGCGGCGAACGCCTCGCGGCTGATCTTCAACGACCGCCTCAACGCCGTTGTGGCCCTCTTCTTTATGGCGGTCGTGGCGATGCTGGTGTTCACGTCGGCACGGGAGTGGTGGCTGGTGTTGTCGCGGCGCAAGCCGGCGCTGGTGCATGAGGCGCCGTATGTCCCGACGACACTGGTGGCGGGGAATTAGCTAACGGGATTGGTTCAGTAGCGAGACTCGCGAAGGCTGGTACGTTTGACCTCCTGCACTCAAACCGGAGGTGCAATCATGATCCTCTCTCATGCTTCCCGCTTCTGCGCGATCGCCCTCTCCACCGTCGCCGCCGCTTGCGACATCGAGTCCACCCGCCCCATTGCGGTGATGTCCGCTCCGTCGTTCATGACGGCGGAGTGGTCGGAGTGGTCCGAGCCGGTGCATCTCGATCCGCCGATCAACACTGTTTGCCAGGATCAGACGCCGACGCTCTCCAAGGACGAGCTCTCGCTGTACTTCATGTCGAACCGCCCCGGTGGCCTTGGTCAGGAAGTGGCGGGCGGATGTCAGGACACCAACGATCTCTGGGTGGCAACGCGCGCCTCGCGCGACGATCCCTGGGAAACGGTCGTGAATCTCGGTCCGCCGGTCAACACGTCGGGCAATGAGGCGGGCCCTGCGCTCTCACCCGATGGGCGTCTGCTGTTTTTCTATCGGTTTGCCACCCAGCGCGATATCCATGTGGCTGTTCGAGACAAGCAAGGAGACTGGGGAGTACCGGCGAGTCTTGGTCCAGACGTGAACACGGCGAACGACGAGGCGGGGCCCACCTACCTGAAACATGAGGGCGACGGCGACGGCACGCTGTATTTTTACCGGGGCGACCCAGCCATCACGACGGACCTGTACGCGGTCCGCGTCACGAAAGACGGCGAAACGCTCGGACCAGCGGTGGCGGTGCCCATTCTTAACTCGGTCGTCGAGGACAATCACGCAGGGGTGAGGCGAGATGGACGCGAGATTTTTTTCAACTCGCGTCGGCCGGGCTCCGTTGGTGGCCAGAATTTCGATCTCTGGGTCGCCACGCGCGAGAACGTCCACGATGCCTGGTCCACCCCGGTGAACGTAGGTGCTCCGGTGAACTCGCAGTTCGCCGAGTTTCACCCGAACCTGTCGTTCGACGGTCGCACGCTGGTGTTCATTTCCGGAGCGGCCCGGGGCGGGTTTGGCGGGTTCGACATCTGGATGACGACTCGCGCACCGCTCGAAGACTAGGGGTTATCGGCCCACGGTCGCCAGGCACTCGATCTCGGCGCGCGCTCCGAGCGCGAGCCCGCTGCCTGCGACCGTGGACCGCGCCGGCGGGTCCTTGGGGAAAAACGTCGCGTACACGCCGTTCATCTGTTCGAAGTCGCGGATGTTCGCGAGGAAGACGGTACACTTGAACACGCGGTCCATCGAGCTGCCGGCGTAGACCAGCACGGCCTTGATGTTCTCGAGTGTCTGCTGCGTCTGCTTGACGACTCCCGTATCCACGAGCTGCCGCGTGCCGGGCAGCACGCCGATCTGGCCGGACAGGTAGAGCACGTTGCCCACGCGCACCGCGGACGAAAATGGCAGGCCCGGTAACGAGCCGGGCAATTGAATCACCTGCTTCTGGGCATGTCCCGTATCGGCCGGGTGTTGAGCGGATGCGGTCGTAGCCAGAGCGATAGAAAACACCAGCACCGTCGCGCGCATGGTTTCCTCCTAAAGCTCCACTTGAGCGCCAACCTCAAAGACCTGATTTGTCGGGATCTTGAAGAATGCGGTCGCCCGCATCGCATTCCGCGACATGAACGAAAACAGCCGCTCGCGCCACATCGCCATCCCGGGGCGATCCGAGGCGATCAGCGTTTCCCGGCCCAGGAAAAACGTCGTGCCTTCCAGCGGGATGGCGAGACCTTGGGCCTTGCACGAGGCGAGAATCTCATTGATGTCGGGGTCCTGCATGAACCCGTAGCGGGCGACCACGCTGTGGAAGCCTTTCCCACTACGCTTCACCGTCGCGCGCGCTTCGGGCCCGACGTGGGGTACGTCCTCCGTAATCACCGTGAGAAAGACGATCTTTTCGTGCAGGACCTTGTTGTGCGTCAGGTTGTGCACCAGCGCGGGTGGCGTGCCGTCGGAGGTGCCGTACATGAACACGGCGGTCCCCGGCACCCGAATCGGCGGCTCGGCCGCGAGATCCGCCAACAGCAGCTTCAACGGGACGGTCTTCTCCATCA
>JBOHSJ010000272.1:0-18992 GCA_050733035.1 Gemmatimonadales bacterium
TGTATTGGAGGGGGTCGTACCCCTTCACTTCGCAGGCGAAATGCACCGGCAGCTGGGTGGAGTCAAAGCGTGTGATCGGACCCGCCCCCGATTGTCCGGCGATGAGGGCGGCCCAGGTGCTCGCAACGTCGTTTCCAACCGGCGTCACGAGTCCCATCCCCGTGACCGCCACCCGGCGTGTCACCTTATTTGCCCTTCCCCATCTTGTCGTGCAGGTAGCTCATCGCCGCCCCGACAGTGCGGAGCTTCTCCGCCTCTTCGTCCGGGATGTCGATGTCGAATTCCTTCTCGAAGGCCATGACGAGCTCGACCGTGTCGAGACTGTCGGCGCCGAGGTCTTCCATGAAGCTCGCGTCGTTGGTGAGCTTGTCGCGCTCCACTCCCAGCTCTTCGACAATGATGTCTTTGACCTTCTCCTCGAGCTGCTTCATGTCCATTGCCATGGGTAACCCTCAGCGAAGGTAGGCCTGCTCACATCACCATCCCGCCATCGACGACCAGAACCTGCCCCGTAATGTAGCTGGCCAAGTCGGAAGCGAGAAAGAGGACGGCGCCGGCGATGTCGGGCCCCTGCCCCAGCCGTCCCAGCGGAATGTTGTCCTGGAAGTACTTCTTGGCTTCGGGGGTAATGTTCCGCGTCAGCTCCGTCTCGATGTAGCCCGGCGCGACGGCGTTCACCAGCACGTTGCGCGAAGCCAGCTCCTTGGCTACTGATTTGGTGAAGCCGATGATGCCGGCTTTTGACGCGGAGTAGTTCGACTGCCCTTTGTTGCCGTTCAGCCCCACGACGCTCGTAATGTTGATGACCCGGCCCCAGCGGCGCTTGATCATCCCCCGCGCCGCGTACTTGGTCATCAGAAACGTACCCTTCAGGTTCGTATCCACGACTGAGTCCCAATCGGCTTCACTGAGCAGAAACAGCAGATTGTCCTTGGTGAAGCCGGCATTGTTGACGAGGACGTCGATTTGCCCGAAGTCCTTCTCGACTGCCTTGGCGAACGCTTCCACCTGGTTGCTCACACCGACGTCGCAGGCGTAGCCTCGCGTCCCGTCGCCGAAGGCGCTCGCGGTCTGCTCGGCCGCCGCGGCGTCGCGTGAGCACAGCGCCACCTTGGCGCCCGCGTCGATGAAGGCGCGACAGATGTCGTGACCAATCCCCCGCGTCCCGCCCGTGACGAGGGCGACTTTTCCCGTGAGATCCAACTGCATCCGATCCCCGCTCTGCACCGCGGGGTCCTCTACTGCCCGTCGAGCCATAGTCACGCTGCTTCCATGAACTTGGTCACTTCATCCGCCGTTCCCAGGCTGACCACGTTCGCTTCGGGTACGATTCGCTTCAAGAGGCCCGCGAGCACGCCACCCGGGCCGATTTCAATGAATCGCGCGCCTTCGCCACCGACACGTGCCGCGTGCTGCATGCATTCTACCCAACGTACCGGGGCGGTGAGTTGGTCAGCCAGCAGCCGCCGCGCCCGGCTGGCGTCTTTCACGGCTTCCGCGGTGGCGTTGGCGATGACGGGAAACGCGGGATCGGCGAACTCGGCCCGCTCGAGCGCGAGCTGCAGATGGTTCTTGGCGGGTCCCATCAGCGGTGAATGAAACGCGCCGCTCACCTTGAGCGCGATGACGCGTTTGGCGCCGCGCTTCTTGCACGCGTCACCGGCGCGGGTCACGGCGTCGGGATCGCCGGAGATCACCGTCTGGTCGGGTGCGTTGATGTTCGCGGCCACCGCGATACTCGCCTGCTGCGACGCCTCCTCGCACGCGGCTTCGACTTCTTTCGTCGCGAGGCCGAGCACGGCCGCCATCGTCCCGGGGCGCTCGTCGCCGGCCTTCTGCATCAGCTCGCCGCGGCGCCGCACCAGCTTCGCCCCTTCGGGGGCGCCCAGCGCCGCTGCCGTGACGTACGCGGAGTACTCACCGAGCGAGTGCCCGGCAGCCGCGGCGACGCCGTCCACTTTCTCTTTGACGATAGCGAAGACGGCGGCGCTGTGAGCGAGAATCGCGGGTTGGGCGTTCTGGGTGGCGGTGAGCTCTTCCTCGGGGCCTTCGAACATGACGCGCGACAGCGGCACGCCCAGCGCGGTGTCGATGGCGTCGAATACCGCGCGCGCCGCCGGAAGTCGCTCCGCCAGATCTTTTCCCATGCCGACTTTTTGCGCGCCCTGGCCCGGGCAGAGCCAGATCGTGCTTACCACCGTACGACCATGCTGCCCCACGTGAAGCCCGCGCCGAACGCGCACAGCATCACGACCATCCCGGGCTTCAGCCGGCCGGTCTTGACCGCTTCGTCGAGCGCGATGGCGATGGAGGCGGCGGACGTATTGCCGAACCGGTCCACGTTTACGTACACCTTGTCCATCGGTATACCGGCGTGTTTGGCGGTGGCTTCGATGATGCGAATGTTCGCTTGGTGGGGGATGAGCAGATCGATCGCGCCCGCGTCGAGCCCGGCGCGCTGCAGCGCGTGGTCACACGCATCCGCCATCGACAAGACGGCGGCCTTGAAGACTTCGCGGCCCGCCATCTTGATGTAGTAGCTGTGATCCTTCAGCAGCTCTTCGCTCGGCGGATGGGTCGCGCCGCCGCCCGGCCGGTACAGCAGCTCGGCCAGCGTGCCGTCGGTTTTCAAGTACACCGACAGAATCCCGCGGCCGTTCGTGCTCTTGCGGACGATCGTCGCGCCGGCGCCGTCGCCGAACAGCACGGCCGTGGTGCGGGCGCGCCAATCCATGATACTCGTGAGCTTCTCGGCGGCGATCACGAGCACGTGCTCCGCCTGCTCCGCCGCGATGATCCCCTCGGCGGTGCTGAGCGCGTAGATGAAGCCGGAGCAGGCGGCGCCGATGTCGAACGCCGCGGCGTTCTTGGCGCCCAGGATCGCCTGGAGATCGCACGCCTGCGAGGGCAGCAGCCGGTCCGGTGAGGCCGTCGCGTAGACGATCACGTCAATGTCGAGGGGCGTGAGTCCGGTTTCTTTCAGGACCTGAAGGGCGGCGGCCTTCCCCATGCACGCGTTTGTCTCTTCCTTGCTCGAGACCCGGCGCTCGCGAATGCCGGTGCGCTCCTGGATCCACTGGTCCGACGTTTCCAGGAATTTCGAGAACTCGTCGTTCGTCATGACGCGCGGCGGCGCGTAACTGCCCGTGCCCCACAGCTCCGCGAAGGGACGCTTCACGCCGGCACCTTCCCGTCCTGCGCGAACTCGGCGGCGATGTCTTCGGAGAGATGGCTGCGGACCGCCTGCACGGCGACCCGGATCGCGTTCTTGATCGCCTTGGTCGGTGACGCGCCGTGGCAGATGATCACGACGCCCTGCACGCCGAGCAACGGGGCCCCCCCGTAGGTCGCGTAGTCGAGCACCTTGAGAACGTTGCCCATCTCGGGACGCAGCAGCACGTCCGGGGCCTCTCGCTTGATGAGCGACACGAACACCCGGCCCGCCGATTCATAGAACTTGAGCACGACGTTCCCGACGAACCCGTCGCAGGCGACGACGTCCAGGCGCTGGCCTCGGGCCTCGCCCACGGGGATGTCGCGGCCCTCGACGTTGCCGATGTAATGAATGCCTGTCGTCTGCTTGAGGAGCTGATGCGCTTCCTTCACGACTGCGTTTCCCTTCTCGTCTTCTTCCCCGATGTTGAGCAGGCCGACCGTCGGATTGGCCCGGCCGAGCACGTCGCGCGCATAGACAGAGCCGAGGTGCGCAAATCCCACCAGCTCCCGCGCGTCGCAGTCGATGTTGGCGCCGCCGTCCAGGACGAGCACGGGCTGGCCGGCGCTGGGAAAAAGCGCGCCGATGGCGGCGCGCTGAACGCCTGGATGGAGGCGCAGCAACAGCGTGCTCGCGGCCATCACGGCGCCGGTGTTGCCGGCCGAGATGAAGGCGTCGGATTTGCGCTTTTTCTGCAAATCGAGCCCGACGGCGATCGAAGAGCGGGGCTTGCCACGGATCGCCGCGAGCGGCTTGTCGCCCATGCCGACGACCTCGGGCGCATCCACGATCTCGATGCGCGCTCGATCGACACCGGGGACGTTCCCCAGCGCCGCCTCGATGTCCGCTTTGCGCCCGACGAGCTGAACGTGGAAGTCCGGCGGGAGCTCCTTGAGCGCCTGTGCAGCGCCCTCCACTTCGACTTGAGGGGCGTTGTCACTTCCCATCGCGTCCAACGCGATGCGGAACATCAGTCCTCGACGGTTATCCGCTGCTCGCCGTTGTAATAGCCGCAGGTCGGGCAGACGCGGTGGGGCTGCTTCGAATCACCGCAGCGCGGGCAGGGCTGCAGCGTGGGGCGGACCGCCTTGTAATGCGTGCGGCGCGCGCGCTTCTTGCGCTTAGAGGTCCTGCGCTTGGGTACGGCCATGTACTGTCGTCCTCGGATTTAAGAGCGAAGCTTGTCCTTCAGGGCTTTCAACGGCTGCCAGCGTTCTGCCACGACGGGCACGCAGCCACACGGTCCGGCGTTCAGGTCCTTTCCGCATTGCGGGCACAACCCCTTGCAATCCTCGCGGCATAGGGCGTACCGTGGCGCGGCGAGCACCAACTCCTCACGGACAGCGGGGCTGACGTCGATTTCCGTTGCATCCGGCGCGACCGGGTAGGAATCGGGGTCGTCCAAGGCTTCCGGATCCTGGGTGAACAACGCGCCGATTTCCAGGCTCAGCGACGGCGTCACGGGGGTCAGGCAGCGCCGGCATTCCCCGTGCACCGCCGTGCGTGCCGTGCCCTGCCAATAGAACCGTCCGTCGCCGATGGATTGTAACCTCCCACCGACGGTGACGGGTTCTTTCAGGGTTATTTCGGTCCCCTCCAGCACGGGGTCGTCCTGCCTCAGCTCGCCTCGCGTTTCGACTGGACCCCGGGCCAGCTCTCGCAGATCGACTCGCAACATGGTCAGCGAAGCTAAACCGTTGTGGCGCTTGCGTCAACGGGATTGCGCGGGGAAGAAAAACGCGACCTCTCGCGCCGCATTCTCCGGCGAGTCGGAGGCGTGAATCGCGTTCCGCTCTTTCGACTGCGCATACAGCCGCCGGATGGTTCCGGGCTCCGCCTGGGCGGGATCGGTCGCCCCGATGACCTGCCGCAGGTGCGCGACCGCCTCGTCCCGCTCCAGCGCGAGTGCCAACGCCGGACCCGAGGTCATGAACGCGACCAGCGGTCGAAAAAACGGGCGCTCGCGATGCACCTCGTAGAAGGCCTCCGCCCGCGCCTGGGTCAGCTGCACCATCTGGGCGTCGCGAATTTGGAATCCTTCCGCCTCGAGATGGGCGATGATCTTGCCGGTGTGACGGGCGGCGACGGCGTCGGGCTTGATGATTGCTAACGTAAGCATGGGGCTCGGGGTTAGGGCCTGGGCCTAGGGGGTTGCAACGAGACGGCGGATCAAGTCGGCACGAGTCAAAAAACCAACCACGATGCCCTCGCGCACCACCGGAAAACGATCCACGTCCTTGTTGTTCATCAGATTGGCGACATCGGTCAGCGTCTGATCCTCCGACAGGCACAACACGGAGCGCGACATCACGTCTTTCACCGGCATGCCGCGCGGGTCGCCGCTCGACTGATGGCTTCCCCCGACGGCCATACTGGCCGGCATCGCGCGGAACTTCCCGCTCTTGGTGCGCTGCAGGTAGTCGGGGATCAGATACTTGAGCAGCTCGCGGTGCGTGACCATGCCGACGAGCGAGCCGTTGTCGTCCACCACCGGCAACGCGCGGACGTCCTTGTCCATCATCATGCGCGCGACGTCGCCGAGGCTCTGCTCCGGGCGCGCCGAGAGCACCTGCGTCGTCATGAGGTCGCGCACCGCGAGATGTGTAGGCAGCTCGACGTTCTCGAGCGCGCCGATTTGCACGAGCTGTTCGGGTGTCTTGGCCGCGAGTATCGCCAGCACGGTGGCCGGATCGGACAGCAGCCGCGCGAACGCGCCGACGACCTGGAGATAGATCGGCGCTTCACGCGGCGGTGCGACGATCAGAATGACGATGCGGGCCGAGCGATTCGGGTCCTTCTCCCAGCGAATCGGCGTCAGCGACACTCCGACGGCCGTGGCGAGCTTGCGCACCGCCTCGGTGCGGAAGTGCGGCAGAAATGCGTGCTCGCCGACGCTGACCATGTCTTCGGGCCAGGCATTGCGAATCACCGCATTCAGCCGGTTGGCTTCGGCGATGACTCCCCCGCTGCCCACCAGCCGTTCCGCGAGCCGCTCGGTCGCCTCGCGCACCGTCTGCGCCGACAGCGGCACGATGCAGTGTTGCTGCTCGACGACTTCCCGCAGCCTCACAACCGTTCCTTGAGCAGCGGCACGACGTCGGCCGGCCGCTTCATGACGCTGATGCCGGCCTTCTCGAACGCCGCCATCTTCTCCGCGGCGGTGCCCGACGAGCCGGAAATGATCGCGCCCGCGTGGCCCATGCGGCGGCCCGGCGGCGCGGTCTGGCCGGCGATGAATCCCACCACCGGTTTCTTCATCTCGCGCTGGACGAATTCCGCGGCCTGCTGCTCATCCGTGCCGCCGATCTCCCCGATCATCACGACGGCCGCCGTTTCGCGATCGGCCTCGAACGCCGACAGGCAGTGAATGAAGTTCGTTCCGATGAGCGGATCACCGCCGATCCCGACGCAGGTGGACTGGCCCATGCCATGGGTCGAGAGCTGATGAATGATCTCGTACGTGAGCGTGCCGCTGCGGGACACGACGCCGATCTTCCCCGGCTTGCAAATGTTACCGGGAATGATGCCGACCTTGCTCTTCCCCGGCGAGATGAGTCCGGGGCAATTCGGGCCGACCAGGCGCGCGCCGCGCTCGTGCACGAACGGCAAGACGCGCGTCATGTCGAGCACGGGGATCCCTTCCGTGATGCACACGATCAGGGCGATACCGGCGTCGGCCGCTTCGAAGATCGCCGACGCGGCGACGGCCGCCGGCACGTAGATCACCGCCGCATTCGCTTTCGTCTCGCGGACGGACTCGGCCACAGTGTTGAACACGGGAACCGTGCCCTCGAACTGCTGCCCGCCTTTTCCGGGCGTTACCCCCGCGACGACCGGGGTGCCGTACTCGGTCATCTGCTTGGCGTGAAACGATCCGTCCCGGCCGGTGATCCCCTGGATGACGAGCCGCGTGGCTTTGTCGATGAAGATGCTCACGCAGCCTTCCCCTTTGCCTTGGCCACCGCCTGCTTCACGGCCTCGTCCATGTCGGTCAAGGCTGCAAACCCCGCCCGCTCGAGAATAGCGATGCCTTCCTGCTCGTTCGTCCCGGTCAGCCGGATCACGATCGGAACGGTGAGGGGAAACTCCTTCGTCGCTTGAACGATGCCGCTCGCGACGTCATCTCCGCGCGTAATGCCGCCGAAAATGTTGAACAGGATCGATTTGACGTTGGGATCGCCGGTGATGATGCGCAATGCCGCAACGACTTTCTGCGGATTGGAGCTGCCACCGATATCGAGGAAGTTCGCCGGTTCGCCGCCGTAGTACTTCACGAGATCCATCGTGGCCATCGCGAGCCCGGCGCCGTTCACGCAGCAGCCGACGTAACCATCCAGCTTGATGAACGTGAGTCCGGCTTCGCGCGCCGCCACTTCTGCCGGCGCCTCGGCGGACGCGTCGCGCAGCGCGGCAATATCGGGCCGCCGCTCCAGCTCGTTGTCATCGATACTGATCTTGGCGTCCAGCGCCTGCACGGCGCCGTCGGGCGTCGTGACGAGCGGATTGACCTCGGCGAGCGAGGCGCCGACGGCATAGACGGCCGTGTAGAGCTTCTGCATGATGTCGGCCGCCGCCCGCGCTTGCTTCACGTCCTTGTATAGAGCAAAGCCGAGTGTCAGCGCCTGATGCGGCAGCACGCCGTAGCGGGGATCGATCGCCAGCCGATGGATCTTCTCGGGCGTCTTGGCGGCGACTGCCTCGATGTCGATGCCGCCCGCCGGGCTCACCATCAGCACCGGCCGTTGCGACGCACGATCCACGATGATGCCGACGTAGCTCTCGGACGCGATCTCGGCGGCCGGGGCGACCAGGACTTTCTGAACGATCAAGCCTTTGATCGTCATGCCGAGGATCGCCTTGGCGTGCGTCTCGGCCTCCACCGCGGTCTTGGCGAGCTTCACACCGCCCGCCTTGCCGCGCCCGCCCGCGTGCACCTGCGCCTTCACGACGACCTTCCCGCCGAATCGCTCGGCGATGGCGCGTGCCTCCTGCGGTGTCGTGGCGACTTCACCCGGAGGAACGGGGATGCCGTGCCGACGCAGGATGTCTCGAGCCTGGTACTCGTGCAGGTTCACGCGTGCTCCTTCGAAATGGTCGTTCCGGCGTCGCCGCGCAGCGCCGCGAGGCCGTCCGCCAGCTCGGCGATGATCGCCCGCTCACCGCCGGTGCGGACGAAGTCGGCGGCCGCTTCGACTTTGGGGCGCATGCTGCCGGTGCCCAGCTCCTTGCCCGCGAGCAGGTGGTCGGCCTGCGCCAGCGTCAGCCGGCGGATCGCTTCCTGCCGGGGCGATCCGTAGCCGCGGTACACGGCGTTGACGTTTGTCAGGATCAACAATACCTGCGCCCCGATTTCTCGCCCCAGGATCGCCGCCACGCGATCCTTGTCGGCCACCGCGTCGATGCCTTCGAGACCCAGCTTGGGATCGCGGTACACCGGCGGTCCCCCGCCCCCGCCTGCGATCACGATGTATCCCGCCACCGAGAGATCGTGCACCATCTGGCTCTCCACGACGCCGATCGGGCGCGGGCTGGGGGCGAGCCGCCGCCCGTCGCGCACGGGGATGCCGCGGGCCGCGAGCCGCGCCTCGCGCGTCGCATCGAGCTTGTGACCGACCGGCTTTGACGGCGTGCGCAGGTCGGGATCGTCCGCCTGACACAGCGTCTGGGTGATCATCGTGACCACCGAGCGCTGCACGCCGGCACGCTCCAGTGCGTTCTGGAGCGACTGCTGAATCATGTAGCCCATCCACCCCGCCGTCCCGGCGACGAGCACGCCGAGCGGCAGCGGCTCGACCTGATCGGCCGCGAGCTCGTTGCGCGCGAGCTCATCGCCGACCTGCGGTCCGTTACCGTGGACCAGCACGATGTTCCAGCCCACTTTGGCCAGATCCACGATCGGCGCGAGACTCGCGCGGGTGTGGCGGAATTGATTGCTGATCGTCGGCCGCTCGTTAGGAGGCGCGACCGCGTTGCCTCCAAGCGCGATGACGATGGTTCCCGGGTCGGACACGGCGGGGCAACCTAGCGGGGGCGCTGGAGGGGAGCAAGCTCGCTCATCAGCGCCCGCCACAGGCGGCTGAACGCTTCGAGATCGCCGACGCCCAGCGCGGAATCGGCCTGTGCCGCCAAGCGCCGCGCCCGCTGCCAGCGGGCGGCGAGGGTGGTGTCGGTGACGATCTGCTCGCCCCCCCGTAGCGCGGCCAGCGCCGTCAGCCCACGGCCGCTGCGTCCATCCAGCGTCACATAGACCTCGGCGACGCGGGGTGGCGGGAGCGTTGGTGAGGGCGTAGCGGGTTCGAGCAGCTGCGCCTGCAGCGTGATGATCGCGTCGCCGACCCGCCAAATCCGGAGTTGACCGGGCCGCAACGTTGCTGAGCCGACCAGCTCGCCCGGCAGGCGTTCCGGAGCGGACGCCCGCCACAAATGCTGCTCCGGCCCTCGGGCCGTGATGGTGGCCGCGTAGAGACCCACGAACCGCTTGGGCGCGAGGAACCCCGATTCGAATGCGATAGCCGTCCACAGCCTCACCCCGCCGTCCGGTGAAGGGCCGCCGAGCTGAAATGGCTCGCGCGGACGCGCGGTCCACGCGGCTGCTTCACCGCCGGAGTCGGCGCTGGCGCGCAGCAGGTGTGCGACGGCGAGCTTGAACGTCTCGGACGGATAAGCGAGTTGCCCGCGCAGGTCAGGGGGCAGCCGGTCCGCGGGTTCGATGAGCGGCTCGAAGCGTCGCGCCCAGGAGGCGGTGAGTGAGTCGTAGCCCGGGGCGAGCCAGAGATGGGTTTCGCCGGTGCCGGCATGAACCGCTCCGACGAGACCGGCGCGGAGGTACCGGACGTCGTGGTCGCGCCACTCGAGCGGTCGCACCAAGGGAAACGCTTCGTGCGACACATAACCCCAGCTCACCCACCACAGCGCGCCCGCTCGCAGCGCGGGCGCGGGGTCGCCGAACGTGGCGAACGGCGCAAGTCGTTCGAGCCGGTCCGAGACATCCCGGCGCCACAGCAACACACGGCCATTCGAATCGCCGCGTGCCAGACCCCAGTCAATCGTCCACGCGATTGCAATGCGCCGCCACACACCAGTGATCGGCATCCCGGTTGTGCGGAGGCTCTCGGGCGCCGTCACGGGGGCACCCTCGAGCCCGGGCCCAAACACCGGGCTTGGCCCCGTCGTTGGCACCGGGGTGACGGCGAGCCGGCTGTCGGTCTCGAGCGCGAGGCGGACGGGGCCGGTCGGTGACGCAACAAGCCACGCCGCACCGTTGTCGTCAGGGCGCGGCGGGCGCAAGGCGACGGAGACGTTCGCGTCGCCGACGGCTCTCCCCACGTGAATGGCGTCCCACAGCGGCATCGTGCGCAGCGCCGCCTCGCCGGACGGGAAGGCCGATGGGGCTCCGTCGTCCAGCGCCGTCACGCCGAACGCCACGCGCTCGAGCTCGGTGCGCCGGCGCGCGAGCTCGCTGCTCTCGCCGCCAGTCCCGCTCGGAACCCCGCTCGATGCGCGCACGACGCCGGGAATGACGAAATAGCCGGCCGTCAGCGAGATGACCAACGCCGCCCAGCCGGCGAGGATCAGCGTGGGACGATCGCGCCATGCCCAGGCGATCGAGATCACGGCCGTGACGACGGCGACCGCAACGACGACCGCCGACCCCGGCACGCGAACGGCGAGTGACGCCTGATCCACCGGTCCGTGCAATCCCGCGATGACCTCGGCCGGATCGAGAAGCGCGCCCCACGCAATGACGAGGGCGAGGCAGGCGAGCAAGACGCCAGCGTGGGCGCGGGCGTAGTCACTGGCGCGCACGCGGCCGCGGCGAAAGCGCAATGAGCCGATGACGGCGTACAGCACGGTGATGATGCCGAGTGCGCCGACCGCCAGGATCAGGGCGCGGTTCTGAAGCACGGCCAACCACGGGAGCGTGCTGACGTAGTAACCCACGTCGCGGCCCAGCTTGGTCGCGTCCGGGATGCCGAAGTGCGGCGGGGACGCGGCGAGAACGGCGTGGCGCCACCAGTTACCGGTGCCGAGGGCGAACAGCGAGCCGAGGACGACGCCGAGGAGGACGGTGGCACCGAGCAGGGCGCGCTGCGGCACGGCTTCGACGATCTCGAGGTCGCCCAGGCGGCGGGGCATTTGCACCGACCCGATCGCCCGGTAGACAACGAGGAGGTTACCGGTAATCCAGGTAATCGAGACGACGAGGACCAACGCCTGCAGCAGGCGCGCGAGGTCGCGGGCTTCGATGATCGCCGTGCCGCCCGCGAATGTTTGATCCCACGCCCGTTCCGCCGTTTCCACCGCCAGCCAGCGGCCGCCCACCAGCGCGGCTACCAGGAGCACGGCGCCGATCAAATACAGCCTGCGCCGCCCCGCGCGGGTCACGCCGTGACGCCGTGCGCCGTCAGCCAGCCCTCGACTTCACTGCGGTAGGCGTCGAGCGCCTTCGGGCTCGTCGCCTCGAAGCGCATCACCAGCACGGGCTGCGTGTTCGAGGCGCGCAGCAATCCCCACCCTTCCGGGAATGTGATGCGGACGCCATCGAGCGTAAACACGGGGTACCTGGCCGCGAAGTGGGCGGCGGCCTGCTGCACGACGTCGAATTTCTGCTCGTCCGGGCAATCCACGCGCAGCTCGGGCGTGGCATACGTCTTCGGCAGGTCGGCGAGCAGCCGCGAGAGCGGGCCACCCTCCTTCGCGACGTACGCGAGCAGCCGCGCGGCGGCGAACAACGCGTCGTCGAAGCCATACCAGTCGCCGCCGAAGAACATGTGCCCGCTCATTTCACCGGCGAGCGGCGCGCCGATCTCCTTCATCTTCATCTTGATGAACGAGTGACCCGTCTTCCACATCACCGGCTCGAGCCCCGCCCGCGTGAGCATCTGGGGCAGAATTTCGGAGCACTTCACATCGAAGATGACGGGCTTGCCCTTCCCCATGCGCCGCACGAGATCCCGTCCAAACAAGACCAGGAGCTGATCGCCGAGCACCGGCTCGCCCTTCTCATCCACCGCGCCGATGCGGTCGCCGTCGCCGTCGAACGCGATCCCCAGCTCCGCTTTCTCCTTTTGCACCGCCGCCTGGAGATCGTGGAGATTCTCGATCACGGTCGGATCGGGATGGTGATGCGGGAACGTGCCGTCCGATTCCGCAAACAACGGCACGACCTCCGCGCCCAACTCGCGCAGCGTCTCGATGGCGATGAGGCTGGTGACCCCGTTCCCGCAGTCCACCACGACCTTGAACTTGCGGGCCAGTGGCGCGTTGCGTTTGACGATGGCGTCCTTATAAGCGGTGAGTAGTGCGTGGTGCGTGGTGGAGCTGCCTCCGGCCTTGGTCGCGAGCTTGCCGTCGTTGATGAGCGTGTACAGCACCTGAATGTCGTCCCCGAACACCGCGTCATGCGCGAGGACCATCTTGAAGCCGTTGAACTCGGGTGGATTGTGCGACCCGGTGACCTGAATGCCGCCGTCCACGGGCAGCGTCTTGGTCGCAAAGTAGAGCGCGGGCGTCGGGAGCTCACCGACATCCAGCGCCGAGCCTCCGGCCGCCACGATCCCTGCGCGGACTCCCTGCGCGAGCTTGTTTCCGGAAGGACGGTTGTCGCGCCCCACGGCGACGCGGGGTGCCTTGCCGAGTCGCTGCCACGCGAACGTCGCGTATGCCTGGCCGACGGCGCGCGCGGTCTCGGGCGTGAGCTGCTCGTCCACGAGGCCGCGGATGTCGTATTGGCGAAAGATTGTGGCGGGAAGCTTCATCGGGGGCTTGGGCCTAGGGGTTAGGGCTTGGGGGCTGCTACTGGCCCGACGTGGTCGTCGTCATTGTGGGCTGCACGCTTTCACCGGCGGCGTGTGCCAGATCGAAGAGGCGGTTTGGCCAGACGCCGAACAGCAGCAGGCCGGCCACTACGACCGCCACCGCCGCTCGCCCCCAACGATCCAGCACGGCATCCACATGGGCGGCTTCGATCGGCTCCGGTTTCATGTACATCGCCATGATGACGGGAAGATAGTACCCCGCCGAGACGACGCTGGTGAGCACCAGAATCGTCGCGAGGACGTTCTGCCCGGCACCGATGGCCGCCAGGATGATGTACCACTTCCCGATGAATCCGGCGGTGCCCGGGAAACCGAGCAGCGACAGCATGCAGACGGCGAGCGCGAACGCGAGCCAGGGGCGCTTGCCGGCGAGTCCCGCGAGATCGTCGATCGTGACGTCGCTCTCTCCCGCCCTGCCCTTGGCCGCCAGCACGGCGAAGGCGCCGAACGACATCAGCGTGTATGCGATCACATACACGATGAAGGCGCTCGTGCCTGCCCTGCCCCCCGCGGTCACCGCCACGAGCAAGTACCCCGCGTGCGCGACCGACGAGTACGCGAGCATGCGCTTGAGCGACCGCTGGCCGAGGGCAAACAGATTGCCCCCGATCATGGTGACGACCGCGAGCCACCACACGATGTCGTGCCACGCGGGCACGGCGGCGAACGCCTGGATCATGACCCGGAACAGCGCGGCAAACGCCGCGGCTTTGACGCCCGTCGCCATGAACGCCGTCACCGGCGTGGGCGCGCCGTCATACACGTCGGGCGCCCACATGTGGAACGGGACGGCGGCGATTTTGAAGCCGAAGCCGACGAGGAGCAGCGCCAAGCCGACCAGCAGCATCGTGCTGGGGCTCCCCATGAAGCCCACCTGCACGCCGATCAGCCCGACGTTCGTCGTCCCGGTGGCGCCGTAGATCAGCGCGATTCCATACAGCAGGAATCCGGAAGCGAATGCACCCAGCAGGAAATACTTCAGCGCGGCCTCGGCGGAGCGCGCGCGCCGGCGGTCGAGCCCGGCGAGCACGTACACCGCGACCGACATCAGCTCGAGGCCGAGGAAGATCACCATCAAATCCGCGCCGGCGGCCATCACCATCATGCCGAGCGTACCGAAGACGAGCAGGACGTAGTACTCGGGCGCGAACAGCTGCTCGCGCTCGAGGTAGGCGAACGAGATCAGCACGGTGAGCGCCGCGGCGCCCAGGACGATCCAGTCGGTCACCCAGCGGAAATCGTCGGCCGCGATCATGGTGGCGATGCCGGCGACGCTGGTGCGGTGCCACCACAGCCACCAGGTCGCCACGGCGGTCGACGCGACCGCCGCCAGCGTCAGCCAGCCGGCGATCCGCAGATCGGCGATGCTCCGGTGGCGCCACGCGACGAACAGGAGCAGCACGAGCGCCCACCCGGTGAGTACCAGCTCGGGGAGCAGCGACAGCAGCAGATCGCGGTAGGACGAGGGATCGAGACTCATGGCTGGCCGCCGGCCGAGATCACGGGCTGATCCTGCGTCGCGCCGGGGCGGACCTGCTCGATGAGCTGCCGGGCCGACGGCTCCATGCGGCGCAGGAACGGCTTCGGATAAATCCCCACCCACAGGATGCAGACGAGCAGCGGCACGAGCACGATCAGCTCACGCGGCGTGAGATCGGTGAGCGTCTCGTTCTCGGGGTTGGTGAGCGGGTTGAAGATCACGCGCTGCAGCGCGGTCAGCAGATATGCCGCGGCCACGATCACGCCGGTCGTCGCGAGCGCCGTCGCGATCGGGTAGGTCCGGAAGGATCCCACGAGCACCAGGAACTCGCCCACGAACCCGTTCGTCCCCGGGAGCGCGATGGAGGAGAGCGAGACGATCGTCAGGATCGCCGCGAACATCGGGACGACGCGCGCGATGCCGCCGTACGCCTCGATCAGCCGGCTGTGGCGGCGCTCGTAGATCATGCCGACCAGGAAGAACAGCGCGCCCGTGGAAATGCCGTGGTTGATCATGATGAGCAGCGCGCCCTGCACGCTCTGCAGCGTCAGCGCCCAGATGCCCAGCATCACGAAGCCGAGGTGCGCGACGGACGAATAGGCGATCAGCTTCTTGAAGTCGGGCTGCACCATGGCGACGAGCCCGCCATAGATGATGCCGATGAGGGCCAGCCCCACGATGACGAGCTGCACCGTCGGGTGCAGCGCGACCGAGGGGAAGAACGGCAGCGCGAACCGCAGGAACCCGTACGTCCCCATCTTCAGCAGAATGCCGGCCAGGATCACCGAGCCGGCGGTCGGCGCCTCGACGTGCGCGTCCGGCAGCCAGGTATGCAGCGGGAACAGCGGCACCTTGATGGCGAACGCGAGGAAAAACGCGCCGAACAGCCACCACGCCGATGGCCCCAGTAGCCCGACCTGCGTCAACAGATGCGTGTAGCTGAAGGAGTACACGCCGGTGACACGTCCCGCGTGCAGATACAGCACGACGATCGCCACGAGCATGAGCAGCGATCCGAGGAACGTATAGATGAAGAACTTGATCGCCGCATAGAGCCGGTTCTCGCCGCCCCAGACGCCGATGATGAAATACATCGGGATCAGCATCACTTCCCACATCACATAGAAGAGGAAGAGATCGAGCGCGACGAACACCCCGATCATCCCGGTCGTCAGTATCAGCAGCAGCGAGTAGAAGCCGCCCTCCCGCTTGGTGATGTAGCTCCAGCTCCCCAGAATCGAGAGCGGCATCAGCAAGGTGGTCAGCAGCACCATGAACAGCGAAATCCCGTCCAGGCCGACGGTGTAGTGGATTCCCCACCCCGCGATCCAGGCCCGGTCCACCACGAACTGCATCCCGTTGGCCGGGACGAACGTCCACCACAGCGGCACAGACAGCGCGAACTCGATGAGGCTGGCGGCCAGTGCGACGTGTTTCGCCAGCCGCACCGGCACCAGCAGCACGACGAGCCCAGCGATGAGCGGCCAGGCGAGCAGCGCGGTGAGCACCCAGCGGGCGTACATCAGGGCATCGCCCGCCAGAGGAGCAGCAGCACGCCGACGACGAATGCGGCGACGTAGATCCCGACCTGCCCCGTCTGGAACCAGCGGTTGGCCCACCCGAGCGCCCGCGCGCCGCGCGCCGCCCCGTTCACCGCGCCGCTGTCGACCACGCGCTGATCGATCTGTTTCCAGAGGACCTCGCGCGACAGCCAGACGAGCGGCCGGACGATGAGGGCGTCGTAGATCTCATCCACGTACCATTTGTTGCGCAGAATGCGCGCGAACCCGCGCTCTTCTGGGGCCTGGGGGCTCGGGACGAGGGTCTCGGGTTTGAGCAGCCGCCATGCGCCGGCAATACCCACGACTGCCACTGTCACGGCGACACCCACGAGCAGCCATTCCGTGCCGTGCGAGAGATGACGCTGCGGGAGCAGCGCCGCGCCCTGCTGCTCCACCGGCTCAAGCCAGTGATGGAGCCACGCGGTGCCGTGGTACAACTCCGGCACGTTGATCAGACCGCCCGCGGCGGAGAGCACACCCAGCACGAGCAGCGGTCCGGTCATGATCCACGGTGCTTCGTGGAGATGCGTCTGTTCCTTGTCGCCGGTCC
This sequence comes from Gemmatimonadales bacterium, assembly GCA_050733035.1. Taxonomy (GTDB): domain Bacteria; phylum Gemmatimonadota; class Gemmatimonadetes; order Gemmatimonadales; family GWC2-71-9; genus 20CM-2-65-7. Next base: position 16,625 of record JBOHSJ010000272.1, read on the forward strand.
GGTTGGGGCCGTGGAAGGTGTAGAGCATCAGCCGCGTCATGTAGAAGGCCGTCAGCAGCGCGGCGGCGAGGCCCAACGCCCAGAACACCAGCCACACCGGTTGCACGTTGCCGCGCGCGAACGCGGCGGTGAGGATTTCGTCCTTCGAGAAGAAGCCCGACAGCGGCGGAACCCCGGCGATGGCGAGCGTCGCGATCCACATCAGCGCGGTCGTCCACGGCATGAAGCGCCGCAACCCGCCCATGTTGCGCATGTCCTGCGCGTCCTCGTGGGAGTGGGTCGCGTGGTAGGCGTGATGCATCGCGTAGATCACGCTGCCCGAGCCGAGGAACAGGAGCGCCTTGAAGAAGGCGTGGGTCACGAGATGGAAGACGCCGGCGGTGATCGCGCCCGTACCGACCCCGACGAACATGTAGCCGAGCTGCGAGATCGTGGAGTACGCCAGCACCTTCTTGATGTCCCACTGCTTCAGTGCGATCGTCGCCGCGAAGAGCGCCGTCAGCGCGCCCACCCCTGCGACGACCGCGCCTGAGATCGGCGCCATGGCGAAGAGCAGGTTGCAGCGCGCGACGAGATAGACGCCGGCGGTCACCATCGTCGCCGCGTGGATCAGGGCCGACACCGGCGTGGGGCCGGCCATGGCGTCCGGCAGCCACGTGTACAGGGGGATCTGCGCCGACTTGCCGGTGCAGCCCAGGAACAGGAACAGCGTGATCGCCGTGACGGTGCTGCCGCCCGCGACGAGCGCGGTCGGCGCGTTCGAGAAAACGGTGCCGAAGTCGAGCGAGCCGGTGGACCAGAAGATCAGAAACATCGCGACGATGAATCCGAAGTCGCCGATGCGGTTCATGATGAACGCCTTGCGGCCCGCGTCCGCGTTGGCCTGCACGCTGAACCAGAAGCCGATCAGCAGATAGCTGCACAGGCCGACGCCCTCCCAGCCGACGAACATCACCGGGAAATTCGCGCCCAGCACGAGCACCAGCATGAAGAAGATGAACAGGTTGAGATACGCGAAATAGCGCGCGTAACCCGGATCGTCTTTCATGTAGCCGACGCTGAACACATGAATCAGGGATCCCACCCCCGTCACGACGAGCAGCATCACGATCGAGAGCTGATCCACCTGCAGCGCGAAGTCCACCTGCAGCGTCCCTACCGGAATCCACGACCAGTACCGGAACACCACCGGTGCCTCGGGGGGGGCGTGGAGTCCGGTGAAGGCGCTGAACACGGCGATGGCGACCGCGAACGCGCCCAGCAGCACGCCGACGCCGATGATGGAAACGAGGGTCTTCGCCGTGGGACGGATGAATGCCAGCGCGCCGTTCAACACGAAGCCGAGCAGCGCGAGCGCCGGCGCCAGCCAGATCAGATCTACGGGCGTCCCCGTCATCCGTCCTTCAGCAGGTTCATGTTCTGCAGGCTCACGGACTGCTTATGCCGATAGACGGCGAGGATGATCGCCAACCCGACGGCGGCCTCGGCCGCGGCGACGGCCATGACGAAGAGGACGAACACCTGCCCACCCACGCCGAGCCCCTGGGCCAGCGCGACGAACGTCAGGTTCACGGCGTTGAGCATCAGCTCGACGCACATGAAGATCACGATCGCGTTGCGGCGGAACAGCACGCCGGCGACGCCAAGCGTGAAGAGCACGGCCGAGATCGCGAGCGCCGGACTGAGGAGCATGCCTACAGCTTCCGTTTTGCGAGCACGACGGCTCCGACGATCGCCGCGAGGAGGAGCACGCTGGCGATCTCGAACGGCACGAGGTACGTCTCGAACAGTGGAGACGCCACGGCGCCGACCATTCCCTGCTGCTGCTGCGCCGCGGCGACGGTTCCGGCGGGCAGGCGAATGGCGTCCGGCAGCGTAGCCTGGCCGAGTACGCGCAGCTGGAACAGCAGCGCGCCCGCGAGCATGACGGCAATCAGCAATCCCACGGGGCCCTTAATGTCGGTCGGCCCGGGGCGCCCGAGGTTCAGCAGCATGATCACGAACAGGAACAGCACCATGATGGCGCCCGCATACACGAGCACCTGCAGGGCCGCGATGAACTGCGCGTCGAGGAGCACGAACAGGGCGGCGAGGGCGAACAGCGTGACCACCAGCCACAGCGCGCTGGCGACGGGGTTCTTGCGCGTGATGCATAGCAGCGCGCTCCCCATCGCAATGACGCCGAAGATCCAGAAGAAGGTGAGAATCAAGGGGCTCGGGGCTCGGGGCTCGGGCTATTCACCTTTGGGATCTGATGGATCCCAAAGCGTGGATACCGGGTGCGTTTGCGCGGTGAGCCGCTCCAGGTCGTACACGAAGCGGTCGCGCGAGTACTCCGAGTTCTCGTAGTGCACGCCCACGTGAATCG
>JBOHSJ010000273.1:0-3522 GCA_050733035.1 Gemmatimonadales bacterium
CCGCCCTGATACCACGACTGCACCATGATGTCGCGCCCCGGCACCGGAATCAGCGAGCCGTTGTGCGCGACGCAGTTCTCGTTCTCGGTCTGCGCCGCGAGCATCTTGTAATAGCTCTGGAACGTCATCTGCCCGTTCTCGAGCGTGAACAGCGCGTCCGCGCCCCACTCGGGTTTGTCGAACGAGCGGCACTTCGGCCCGCCGCCGCCACCCCACTCGTCGGTGAACAGAATCTGCGTCCCGTCATTGTTGAACGTCGCCGAATGCCAGTACGAAAAATTCGAGTCTGCCACCGCCGCGAGCCGGCGCGGATGCGCGGGGTCCTTGATGTCGAGCAGGATCCCGTAGCCGCCGCATGCCCCGCCCGCCAGCCCGATCGCGGGATACACCGTGATGTCGTGGCACTGCGTGGGCCCCGTGCGCCGCCGGGTCAGGCCGAACCTCGCGTCGATGATCCGTTGAATGTTCGCGTGCAGCGCCTGGCTGTCGGCCGCCGTCGGGGTACCGGTGCCGTTCCGCGCCTTGACGATGCTGTCGAGCATCGGCGCCGTGAACCTGGGGCCCAGCACGCGCTCCGTCCCGAACAGCGTGACGGCGTAGCCGCCCGCCGCCCGCGCCGAATCCGCCTCGCGCTTGGCCCGCGCGATGTCCTGCGGCGCCTCCCCGTGCTGCGGCGGCGGCGCGAGCGAATCGAGGAATCGCGCCGAGGCGACGACCGCCGCCTGCTGCGGCGCGGCGAGCGGCACGCGGATCACTTCGATCCGGAACAGTGAGCTGTTCGGATTGGAATCGGGCCATTGCGCCACACAGCCCGGCAGCTCGCTCGGCGAGCGCACCGGCGCCGACCCGGAGACGTAGATGTAGACGTTGTCCCGGTCGTTCGGACTCGTCACGACCGTGTGCGTGTGCGAGCCGCGGCAGGTCTGCACGTTGGCGACGTATTTTGGGTTCGCGATGTCGGTGATGTCAAAGATGCGGATCCCGCGCAGCCGCTCCGCCGAGACCGAGTCCTTCACGCCCTCGCCGCTGCAGTCCAGCCGGCCGCCCGTGCCTTCACCCGAAACGAACAGCAGGTTGCGGAATACCGAGACGTCGCTCTGCGAGGCGGGGCAGAAGTACCCGATCCGCAAGCTCGGCTGCGCGGGATTCGAGATGTCCCACACCTGATAGCCGTTGTAGTTGCCCTGGATCGCGTAATTCTTGTAGAACGCGAGGTCGGAGTTGGTCGAGCCGGCGAATTTTTCGGAGGACGGCACGTTGGTGACGAGCCGCATGTTCCACGTCGCCTGGCCCGCGTCACGCATGCCCGCCTTGAGCCCGACCCGCGGGTCAGGCGACGGCGCCGTGGTGGACATGGCCGGCGTGGTCCCGGTTCCACTGTTGCTACTTCCGGAGGAGGCACAGGCAGCGAGCGAGAGTGCAGCGACGGCTGAGAGGAGGCTACGGAACGATGTCATGGCGAATCCCTATTTCGGATTGGTGATTGTAGAAGCAGGGCCGAACATCTTCACGACGAGCATCCGCTGCATCCGCTCGATCTCGGTGGTCTGATCGGCGAACACGTCGCTCGCGATCTTGTAAACGGGGTTCTCTTCGCCCGCGCCCCGGGCGAACAGCTCGTTGACCATCGTGATGGCGCCTTCGTGGTGCTGGATCATGAAACGCAGGAACTGCTCGTCGAACGCCTGGCCGCGCGCGCGATCGAGCTGCGCGAGCTGCTCGGCCGTGAGCATCCCCGGCATCATGTGTTCACTCATGCCGTGCATCATGTGCTGGGGCTCGGGCTGGGGCACCGGCTCGTGGCGCTCGGCGAGCCAGCGTGCCATGATCACGATCTCGTCCTGCTGTCCTCGGACGATGCGCTCGCACAGCGTCTGCACATCCGCACTCGCGCCATGGGAACGGGCCCATCCCGCCATCAGCAGCGCCTGCGCATGGTGATAGATCATCCCCGACATGAACGCCATATCGGCCGGTGTGTAGTCGCGGGCCGTGTCTCGCGCTGGGACCGGGGTCTGTGCGGGGGCGGAGGTCGACAGGGCGAGCGTTACGGCGAGCAACGAGGGGACGAAACGGGTCATATCGGATTCTACTCGCGGGGACGGAAGTAGCAATCGGCGCTTCAGCGCACGGGAAATACCGGCTCGGATAGATTCTCGTACGATCCCGGTTCCGCGGCTGGATCACATCACCGGCGTCACCCTCCGCTCCGTCACTGCTGCCACGACCCGCACTCCCGCATCCCGCGCCATATCCATCGCCCGTTCCACGACGCCGAACTCCACCGCGCTGTCTGCCTTGAGATAGAGAATCCGATCGCGCGTGCGAGTCGTATACAACGCGGCGAGCTGGTCGCGAAAGTCATCCCATCGCGTGCTTTCACCTGCCCCCGTCTCGAGCACCAACGCACCGCTCCGCTCGATGTACAGCGTGATCTCCCCTTCCTCGTCGGGTGGTCGCGGGTCAGAGTTCTCGGCGATGGGTAGGTCAACGAGGGACGCGATCACCGGCACCACCACCATGAAAATGATCAGCAGGACGAGCATGACGTCGATCATCGGCGTGACGTTGATGTCGGCGCGCGGCAGCGAGATACGCATCAGATCTCCTCGAGGGGGGCACCGCACAGACTAACGCGCCCGCCTTTCCCACGATCGTCTGATGCATTGCAAGGGGATTACACTCGGGTTGTGCATCGGATGTTGCGGGTTCCGTTATGACTCCTGGGGCGGTTTCGCTTCCGGCAGTTCCTCCCGGAGTGTAGCCTCCTAAGACCGCCGAAACCGGAGACCCCATGCGTGCCGGCAGGTTCTTGCTGTGCCTTCCACTCCTCGCCGCGGCATCAGGATGCGGATTCATTTTCACACATGGCCCACCAACCGGCCATGAGCAGCTGGAATACATCCCATGCACCGAAAGTGACGCCGGCCCGATTCTCGATCTTGTCTGGGGTGGCTTGAACGTCGCCGGCGCCGTGATCATCGCGGCGGAGCCCGACGCTTACGACAACGCGGGAGTGAGCATCGCCTCGGGGTTTGGGTGGGGGGTGCTCTCGAGTTTCGCGGCAGCGAGCGGTTTCAAAAAGGCGTCGGCATGCAAGAGTGCTCGACAAGCATTGGCGCAACGTCAGGCTGCGCGCGGTATCGCACCAGTCACGGTCGCCGACAACGCGGTGCTGTCGGTGGTCGTCACCCCCGCTGCCGACACACTGGCCGTGGGTGAGCACCTGCAACTCGTGGTCGCCGCCCGCAACTCGAGCGGTGCCGCGGTTCCGGGCCGCACGTTCACCTGGTCGTCGTCGAACGATGCCATCGCTTCGGTGAGCAACGCAGGACTCGTGACGGCACGCGCGCCGGGCTCTGTCGTGATTGCCGCGAACACCAACAACGTGGTGGGGACGGCCACGATCCTGATCACCGGACCGCGCTGATGCGAGTCGTCGTTGTCGCCTTCGCCATCCTCGTCGCGATCCCGTTGCCGCTCCTTGCCCAGGAGCGCAGTTGTGCGCCCACCGAGTATCCC
>JBOHSJ010000274.1:0-13756 GCA_050733035.1 Gemmatimonadales bacterium
GCCGGGCGATGTCCGAGCCGCCCGAGCCGTACTGGCGTGTGACCGTGATGAGCGGCGGTGCCGTCAAGAGAAGAGGTTCGGGCCCCCCGGTCCCGGGGTCCCCCCCGGCCCCGGCTTGCCGTACGGGGGAGGGCCCTTGGGCTCGGGGCGGGCGCGCACGTAGCCAAGCTCCTCGCTCCGGGCGATCCGCTTCCCGGCCACGAGCCCCTCGAGCACCAGCTCGCAGGCCGACACCATCGTCGCGGGATCTTTCTTGCCCGCGAGCCCCGCCTGATCGATCAGGTCGAGCAGCCCGGGGACGACCGTGAAGCCCTTGAGCAATGCCTCGGAGCGCTCGTCCGGCGTGATTTTCAGCGCGCCGCCCTCGTCGAACCAGTGGACGATGTCGTCCACGTTGGCGCCGCCCACCCGCCCCTCGAAGGTGCGGCCGGCGGCGCGGCGAATCAGGTCCTTGGCGATCGTCTCCGACCCCTGCAGCTCGCCCTCGTACTCCAGCTCGAGCTTTCCCGTGATCGCGGGCAACGCCGCGTAGACGTCGGAAATCCGAGGCACGATCGTCTTTTCTTTAGTGAGAATCGTGCGCCGCTCGGCGTTGGACACGACGTTGTCGAGCACGCTGATCGGCAGCCGCTGCGACACGCCGCTGCGGCGATCCACGCGCTTGTCTTCGCGCGCCTCGAACGCGATCCGCTCGACCAGCTCGACCATGAAATCGGGGATGCGGATCGACCGCGGCCCGCCATTGCGGTCCACCCACGCCTCTTGTTGCGTGATCGCCGCCCCCAGCTCCACCGTCAGCGGATAATGCGTCGTGACTTCGGAGCCAATGCGGTCCTTGAGCGGGGTGATGATCTTTCCCCGAGCCGTGTAGTCCTCGGGGTTCGCCGTAAAGACCAACGCCACGTCGAGGTTCAGTCGAACGGGGTAGCCTTTGATCTGGACGTCGCCTTCCTGCATGATGTTGAAGAGCCCGACCTGAATCTTTCCTGCCAGATCAGGCAGCTCGTTGATCGCGAAAATCCCGCGATTGGCGCGCGGCAGCAGGCCGAAATGCATCGTCAGCTCGTCTGACAACAGGTGCCCGCCGCGCGCGGCCTTGATGGGATCCACGTCGCCGATGATGTCGGCGATCGTGACGTCCGGTGTCGCGAGTTTTTCGACGAACCGCAGCTCGCGCGGCAACCAGGCCACTGGCGTGGCGTCGCCGCGCTCGGCGATCAGCTCGCGCCCGTACTTCGAGATCGGATTGAAGGGATCGTCGTTGACTTCGCTGCCGGCGATGAAGGGGATTTCTTCATCGAGCAATGAGACGAGCTGGCGCAGGATGCGGCTTTTTGCCTGCCCGCGCAGGCCCAGCAAAATGAAATTGTGGCGGGAGAGGATCGCGTTGACGAGCTGCGGCAGCACTGTTTCCTCGTACCCCACGATGCCGGGGAACAGCTGCGATCCGTTCTCCAACAGACAGATGAGGTTCTCCCGCATTTCATCCTTGACGGTCCGCTGGCGCCGCGCCGGACTCGCCCACTCCGTCCGCTGCAACTCCCCGAGTGTCGTCGCTTGTGTCATGGCTCGACGTTAACGAAGCAAGGCCCGCCTTGACAGGGGGTGGCCGTAACGACACCGTCCTGGACATGCGAGTTTATTCCGTACTGCTGCTCGCATCCCTCGCCGCCGCGCCGTCTCTCAATGCGCAGCGCCCGGCCGTACCGCCCGTCGACTCGACCACGGTCGTCTTGGTCCGCCTCACGGATGGATCGCAGCTCGTTGGCCGCATCGTGGCCGGCGACGACACATCCGTGACGTTGCTCACGTTCGCGGGAGCCCGCGTCGCGCTGCCGCATCGTTCCATTTCGTCGTGGCGCCCGCAGGCCGGGCGCGTCACTGCCGGCGGATTTCGGCGCGCCGACCCCAACACGAGCCGCCTGTTCTTCGCACCGACGGCGCGAACGCTGCCGCAGGGGAGCGGCTACTTCGCGGACTACTACCTCTTTTTCCCCGTGGTGGCGTTCGGCGTGACCGACCGCGTCATGCTCTCCGGAGGCATGTCCATCATTCCCGGCCTCAGTAGCCAGCTGTTCTACGTCGCGGGGAAGGTGGGAGTCGTCCAGAGCCCGAGCGCCTCATTTGCCGTGGGTGGATTCTGGGCGACCGTGCCCGACGAGTCGGACGCGTCGCTCGGCATGGGGTACGCCGTCACGACCATCGGCAGCGCTGACCACGCGGTGACATTGATGGCCGGCTATCCGTTTACGACGCAGGACCTCGCGCGCGAGCCGCTGTTCGTCGTGGGCGGCGAGTCGCGCATCGGCGAGCGCTCGAAGCTCATGGCCGAACTGTGGAAGCTGCCCGAGGAGGGCAACGTGCCCGCGCTGTTCGGCGTCCGCTGGTTCGGCGACCGGCTGGCGGTGGGATTTGGTTTCGTCTACGTGCTGGGATCCGACACGATCGAAGGCTGGCCCCTGATACCGTGGGTGGATTTCGCCGTCAATTGGTAGGCTCAGCCGGTGCTCTGCAGTCCCTGCGCGATTCCCCGCACGCTCGCCAGCAACGCCCGAAACACCTCGTTGTCCGGCCGGCCTGCGGCGCGCCACCGCTGCAGCAGGTCGATCTGCAGCAGGCTCATGGGATCTACATAAGGATTGCGCAGCAGAATCGAGCGCTGCAGTGCCGGATCGCTGTCGAGCAGCGCCGTCTCGCGCTTCAGCGCGAGCACGCTCGACACAGTCCTATCGAATTCCGCCCGGATCCGCGGGACGTAGCGTTCGCCCAGCTCGCCGGCGAGAGAGGCGTAGCGCGCCGCGATCGTGAGATCCGCGGTGCCGAGCACCATCTCCACGTCATCGATGAGCGCCCGGAAGAACGGCCATTCCATCATTTCGTCCAGCGCAGCCGCGCCGTATTGCTCGGCCGCACCCTGGAGGGCCGTGCCCAGGCCGTACCAGCCGGGCAGCAGATGGCGGCTCTGCGTCCATGCGAACACCCACGGAATCGCGCGCAGCTGCTCGATCTCGCTTTGCGCGGAGCTTGGGCGTGATGCTGGACGGCTGCCGATTTCCATGCGCTGGATGACGTCGATGGGCGTCGCCAGCTTGAAGTACCCCACGAACGGCGGGTCGTCGTACACGAGCGCACGGTACACGGCCCGGCTGCTCTGAGCGATGGCGTCCATGATGCTGGTCCAACCGGACTCTCGGGGCTCTGGCGCGGGCGGCAGGGCGGTTGCGAGCGCCACGGCGCTGACCGTCTGCTCGAGCGTGCGCAGGGCGATGCCGCGCAGGCCGTACTTCGCATTGATCGCCTCGCCCTGCTCCGTCATCCGGAAACGGCCCCGAACCGAGCGTGGCGGCGCGCCCAGAATGGCGCTCGAGATCTTGCCGCCGCCGCGGCTGACCGTGCCGCCGCGGCCGTGAAAGAAGGTGAGATCGACTCCCGGTTTCTCCGCCGTCTCCACGAGCGCCGCCTGGGCGTGGTGCAGGGCCCAGCGCGACGCACCGATCCCCGCGTCCTTGTTGCTATCGGAGTATCCGATCATCACCATCTGGTGCATGTGGCGCTCGGCGAGGTGCGCACGGTAGTAGGGATCGGCAAGCAGTTCCTCCAAGACGCCGGGCGCGGCTGCGAGATCGGCGACGGTCTCGAACAGCGGCGCGACGTCCAGCGGCACGTGGCTCCCCTCCGATCCGGTGAGCCCACCCCAGCGGGCGAGCACCAGAACGGCGAAGACGTCGTCCGCTCCCCGAGTCATGCTGATGATGTAGGGACCCACGGCGTCCGGCCCGAAATGCGCGCGGCAGTCGGCGATCGCCTTGAAGACGTCCAGTGTGCGGGTAGCCTGCGCGTCAGGCGTCCCCACGGGCGCTTCACCCTGCTCGAGCACCTGGCGAAGCCGCGCGAGACGTTCGGCGGCTGGACGGTTGTTCCAATCGGGGTCCGCGAGCAGCGTCGCGATCACCCCACGATGGACATGGGCGTGTTGCCGCAGGTCGATCATGGCCAGGTGGAAGCCGAACGTCTCGACGCGACGCAGCAGCCGCTGCACAGCGAACAGTCCGGCGTGCTCGCCGCGGTGCTCGCGCAGACTCGCGATGACCATTCCCAGATCACGCTCGAGCTGGCCCGCGGCCGCGTAGCCGTCCGGCGCATCGCGCCGAGTCGCCTCCAGCCGCGCCGCGATCAGTCGGAACAGCACACGGTAGGGCATGTCGTGATAGCGCGCGGGAATCGCCGCCAGCGCCTTGGGGAACTGAGCCCCATACGTCGCCACACGCTCGCGCACGGCGTGGCTCACGCCGGTGCGTGCTCCCGATTGCGACAGGCGGCGTGCCAGCTCCGTTGCCTCGCGGCGGTACCGGTCGAGAACCAGCTCTCGTTGACGCGCCAACGCGGCACGCAGAGTCTGGGCGCCCACGTTGGGATTGCCGTCCATGTCGCCGCCGACCCACGAGCCAAAACGCAGCACCGGCCGCGTCGGCACTTCGACTGCGTATGACCTGTGCACCGATTGCTCGAGCTCTTCGGAGAACGGCGGGACGATGCGGTAGACGATGTCCGTCAGGTAGAAGAGCACATTCTCGAGCTCGTCCATCACGGTGGGCCGTGCCGAAGGCTGGGGATCGGTTTGCCACGCCGCGGTGATTTCCTCGCGAATCCGCGCCAGCGCGGCGCGCTCTTCCTCGGGCGTGCGCGACGGATCGAGCCGTTCCACGAGGAGCCGGCCGATCACCTGTTCTTTCTCGAGCAGCGTGCGCCGGGTCGCTTCGGTGGGATGCGCGGTGAAGACGGGCTCGACCCGCAGCCGTTGGAGCAGCGCGGCGATCTGCGGCGCTGTGACGCCGGCGGCGGCGAGTTGTGCGACCGTCGCGTGCAGACTCCCCTCCTGGGGATCGCTCGCACTGCGCAGGTAGTCGCGTCGCCGCCGGATGCGATGAATCCGTTCGGCGAGATTGACGACCTCGAAGTAGGCCGCGAACGCGCGGACCAGCGTCTCGGCATCGCGCGGCGGCAAGCCGTTCACCAGCGTCTGCAGCCCGTCGTCGGCTGCTGCGATGGCAGCGTGCCGGGCGCGCTCGACGAGCTGGAAGAACGCGTCGCCACACTGTTCGCGAATGACGTCCCCGACCAGCGCTCCGAGCGTTCGGACGTCGTCCCGCAGCTGCGCGTCCTTTGCAGCGAACTCGACGGCGCGCCGTTCGTTAACCGGAAGCCTCGCGTGGTGTGAAGAGCCGCGCGGCGGCGACACTCCACGCCGCGAGATCGATGGATGCGCGTCCGTCGCCACCGACCGGAATCGCGTCGCCATTTTGCTCGACGAGATTGGTGCGCCGGGCCAGCTTGAACGCGTATGCCGCGGGATAGAGTCCAACCGCGCGCGCCAGTCCCGCGACATCGAGCAGCTTGACCACGATTCCTTCGCCGTCGTCGGCGGGCTTGGCGCCCACGACCATCATGTCTTTGTCCGCGTAGAACAGCGCCCGGTCCTTCGCGATCAACGGGCCCGGCGTGTCGTTGCTGTACGAGGGGCTCACGTAGAGCGGATCGCACGCCGCCCATCCGCGCCGCACCGGCTCGGCGGCGTCGCCGGGGGCGAGCAGTGAAATCCTGTAGCGGAACACGACGGTGCCGCTTTGCGACGCCGCGTAGTTCGTATGCCAGTAGTTGTTCATCGCATAGGCGAACAGCGTCCCGTCTGGCACGATGCTGCGCCGCCACGCGCCGCGAAACAGATCGTTCAGTGTGAACAGCGGCGTGTCGGGCCCACTCCACAGGACGCCCTCATTCCCTTCGTGGAGCCAGACCCAGTGCGCATGGCAGTACCAGTCGCGGCAACTACCGGGCTGCTGGTCCCGCTCCACGGTCATGCGGCCGAGCGGCACTTCGACGTCGACCGCCGGTTTGGTGAACCCGAACGGGAATGCGATGTAGAGTGCTTCCTTCGCGAGCGTCGGTGTCTTCGTGACCCGGTTCTCGACATCCACCCAGGGCAGCTCGTCGTACAACGTCACCGTGGATCGGATCGTCGGGAAACCCTCGAGCACGCGCTCGGTGACGAGACGCACGCCGATGCCGGGCAGGCGCTCGCGCCGGTTGCCGGCAAATCGTGCCTGCTTGATATCGAGCTGCGGAGCACTCTTGAGGTCGTCGCGGTTTCCGGATGTCCACAGCGCGCTGCGCTCGCCGCCGCGGACATAGATCAGCTGATTCAGGCCGGACCACTCCGACGCCTTCACCCGTTCTTTGCCATCGGGGCCGGTGAGCGATCGGATTGCCCCGCTCGCCCCGTCGAGTTTGAGCGTGAAGCCCCCGGCAGCCGCCTCGAGCGCGTCGCCATCGGCGGTCGGCGAGCGCGCGTCGCGATCGCTTTCGGCCAGCGCCAGGTAGCCGAGCGCCGGCACTTCACGGAACAGCACCAGCGCGGCGCCGCCCTCGAGATCGACGGAAGCCAACTCCCGTCCGTCGTACGCGAGGGCTTTGCCGGCTCCTCCTGGAACGAGCGCTACATCCGTGCGCTCCCATGTGCCGGCGTTGAACACCAGGCGGCCACGGCCCGCACGAGAAGCGCGGCCGAGGCGCTCCAGTCCCTCAGCGAGATAGTCGCGCGCCGCAGCGGCTCCCGCGGCGATGAACCGCTTCTTGTAATCCCACTGCGCGACGGTTTGGCGCGACGTCGGCGCGTCCACGCTCTCCGCGGCACCCCAGGTGTGCTCGCCGAAAAGCAGGAGGTCGCGCCACATCGCCGTTCGCGCGTCGGCGCGGTCGCGGCGCCGTTGTTGCGCCTCATCGTCACGCGGTTCGATGCGATCGTCCCAGAGCGCCACGATCTCCGCGGCGCGGGCCGCCAGTTGGGCGGACCGGAACGCGGCCAGCTCGGCCGCGGTCGAAGCCGCCCCATCCTCCCAGTACAGGCCGCTATCGCCACGCCGCACCGGAATGCGAGTTCCATAGCGGCGTTCGATATCGCGGAAGAAGTCTTCCGCCCGCCCCGTGACGATGCGCGGCCACATGAAGCGGCGGCCGAATTCCTGGACGTTATTGACCAGCGCTTCCTTCATAGGAGCGTTGTCCTGCCAGTCGGCACCGTACAGCAGCGCGGTGTCGTACGGCCAGTTCTGCCCCAGGAATGCCGGCTGATTCTGCAGCCAGTCCGAGACGCGGTGCCCCATCTCATCCGGCCCGATGTCAAAGCCGAAGCGCGTTCCATCGCCGTAGTGATGCGCCCGCCAATGCAGCACTCGGCTGCCGTCCGGTCCCTCCCAGTAGTACAGCTGCGGATACCCGGTGCCTTCTGCGCTCCCCCCCGCCGGCGGCAGCAGCGGCACCGCCCGCTCGGGGTTGGGTCCGCTCGCCAGGTACTTCACGCCGCTGGCGGCGAGGAGCATCGGAAACGTCAGGGTCTGTCCGGGGACGTCGGTGATTTGCGCGGAGAGAAAGGTCAGACCGCGTTCGCGGGCGAGCTTGCCGGCGGGCCATGTGAGCCGCGCGAACGTGTCGTGATCGAGCAACCCCGTCAGCATGTTTGCGAACAGTGCCTGCCAGCCGATCTTGCCGTCGCGGATCGCCTGCAACAGCACATCGCCTGCCTCGGCCGAGCGGTTCTCCACGTAGGACAGCACCTGCAACGCGCATTCGGCGGTGAAGCGAAAGTCACGATGCGTCGTGAGCCGCGCTACGCTCGAGTCGAGATTCTTGCGATGCACCTCCAGCGTTTTCTCCTGGAGATCGGTGTATCCGACGTCGGTGTGGATCGACGCCAGCCAGTACAGCGTCCAGCGCTTCGGCGGGGTGAGTCGCAGCCGGCGGCGCACCGCGCGATCGCGTCCCACTTCGACGTCCACTTGGAAATCCGACGGCTGCGCAAGCGGCACCCACAGCTCGCCGCTCAACGTGATGCCCTCAGCCGAGGGAAGCAGGCCGGCCGTCCCGACGAGCGCGCCGCGACGATCGGTCACGCGCGCGCGCGCCGCGGGAGCGCTCAATCCCGAGACGATGACGCGAACGAGATTCTTCCGTCCGTCGGGTTGCTGGAAGAGCGCCGTGGGGCGCACGTCGATGACCGGTTGCTGCGCCGGTCCGGCGACGGAACGGCGCAGTACGGGAAGCGTGCCGAGCCACGCGAGAAAGGAGCGGCGGTCGAAAGGGAGCATGATTGCTATAACTTAGCGCTGCTTGACTGCGCAGGTCTCCCATGTACGTTTCGCCGTCGCCGTACTCCAGGTACCTCAACAGGAGCGAGCATGAAGCGCATCGCATTGGCTGTGGCGCTCGTCGTCATGGCCGCCGGCGCGTGCAAGAAGGCGGAAGATCGCGGCATGGCCGCCGACAGCGCGCGGGCCGACACCACTATGGCTGACTCGATGAAGATGGCGCCGGACACCACGCATCAAATGGCGCCGGACACGACCAAGGCGCGCCGTCCGTAGCAGCCGGTTGTGTTGGGTGTGAAGCCCGGGCCTCGCCCGGGCTTTTTGTTTTACCGCACCGAGCGCGCGATCGCCGTCGCCGTGTCGAACGGCGGCGTCCAGCCAAGCGCGTCGCGAATTCGTTCGGTCGAGAACGGATTCTCGCCGAGGACGAACGAAACCGCCGCGCCGCCCAGGCCTGTATAACGGCCGGGAAGGAACAGCCGTAACAGCGTCGTCCAGACCCCGACGCCGAATCGAACCAACCCCACCGGCACTGGAACGAAGCGGGGCCGGCGTCCGATCCCCTCGGCGAACGTCGTGAAGAATTCGCGCTGCGTGAGCAGCGGCGGCGCATCCCGCGTGACGTTGTAGGCGCGAAATTCTGGCTGCGCCGGCGCGTCCAGCGCGGCGAGAATCGCCGACGCGACGTTGCCGGCGTACACGCACGACAAATGGTTTGTGCCGGGACCGATTTGGGGCAGCACCCCGCGCTTCAGATTGGCGACCAGGCGCCGCGTGAACAGCCGGTCACGCTCGCCGTAGATGACGTTCGGCCGGATCGCGATCGCCGAGAGGCCGCCGCGCGCGGCTTCCTGCTGCACGAGCTGCTCGGCCGATCGCTTGGTGCGCGCGTAGAAATCGGCAGCGGGAAGGGGCTGCAGCGGATAGTCCTCCGTCACGCCGTCCCGGCCGGCCGCGTACACCTCCGTGCGGCCGTACACCGCCACCGATGAGACGTGCACGAGGGGCGCGCCGGCGCGGCGCGCCGCTGCGACGGCGAGCCGCGTGCCGCCGACGTTGACGCGCGCGAATTCCTCGAACGAGTCGCGCGTAACGACCAGAGCGGCGGCGTGCACGATAGCGTTCACGCCCCGCGCCGCGCGCTCCCACGACACCGCGTCCGTCACATCACCGACGACGGCCTCGGCGCCGAAACGCTCGACGATGGCGCGCGAGTGTTCGCGCACGAGCGCGCGCGGGCGCTCGCCACGCGCCCGCAACGCCTCCAGAACGTGTGTGCCGACGAGGCCTGCGGCGCCGGTGACGAGAACCGTCACGCCGGACTGACGCCCGGAGCGTCGAACGGCAGTTCGACCACACGGGCTTCGCGACCCGCGGCCCGCACGGTGGCGCCGACCGGCACCTCGCGGCGGACCACGCCCAGGCCAATCCAGCGGCCGAGGACCGACCCACCGCCGTCCGGCAGCCACGCGATGCTGGTGACGCGGCCGACGTCGCGTTCCTCATATGTGACCGTGCTCCACCCGCTGGCGGGCGCCGCCGGCGGATCGGTGTCGAACAACAGGCCGCGCAGGTTGCGGTTGGCGTGCCCGCGGAAATGCAGGCGGCTCACGGTTTCCTGGCCCGTGTAGCAGCCCTTCGTATAGGACACGCCGCCGATGTCATCGAAGCGGACCTCCTGCGGAATCGTCTTTTCATCCACTTCAGAGGCGAGCCGCGGCCACCCGGCGAGGATGCGCGACAGCTCGAGCGCATCGGGGCTCGCGCCGTGCGCCCCGGCACTGACCAACCGCCGGTGCAGGGAGTCGCGCTGCCCGGATGCCGCGGTGATTTGGAAGACGAACGGAGGAGGCGCCAAATCGCCCCCCCCCGTGCGCGCCACCTCGGCGGCGATGTCGCCGGCCGTGCCGTCGAGTACTCGATTGAATCCGTGGGGCACAGGAAAACCGGCCGCACCCATGACCGCGACGGCGTGCGCCCCCGCGACGCGCAACACCCCCACCGCTTCCGTGCGGTCTTCGAAGCGTGCGAGGCGCGGCGGGATCGACCGCTGCAAGACTTCCAGCGCACGCTCCCGCCCTTCGGCGGAAACGGTGAATCGCACCCGTGATCCGATTCGCGCCGCCCATCCATCCACGACGATCATCCCCTTGGGTGTCAGCAACGCGCCGTAGATGAACGCGCCGTCGCCGGGCTTCTCGATGTCGTTCGTCAGCAGGCCCTGGAAGCAGCTGACCGCACCGGTCCCGGCACCGGTCAGGTCGATCACACCGACATCCACAGGTGCGACGATCGCCCCAGCCCGCAGCTGATCGATCACCTCCGCGGGAACGGCGTCGCGCTCGAGCCGCGTGACGGTAACGTCGCTCACACGTTCGCCAGCTCCGCGGCCGCATGACCGGCCAACGAATCCCACACCATCGCTGCGCCACGTCCTCGCAGCGTCTCCGCGGCATGACTCGTCGTCAGCATGACGCACGGCATGCCGGCGGCGCGTGCCGCTTCGAGGCCGTGCAGGGAGTCCTCGAGGACGACGCAACGGTCTACCGCGATCGGCTGACGCTCGTTCAACACCTGGTGCGCGGCCAGATACGCGGCAGGATCCGGTTTGCAGCGCGCCACGTCGCCTGCCGCAATGATGATCTCGAACCGGTCGGCGAGGGTGATCTGCCCCAGGACGTGATCGATTTCGCGCCGCAGCGCGCCCGAGACGATCCCCAGACGGAATCGCTTCCCGGCATCGATCACGAACTCGCGCGCTCCGGGGACGACTTGCAAGGAGTTCGCGACCAATTGCAGATAGAGCCGAGACTTCAAGTTGACCAGGTGCTCCATCAACGCCGTCGTGAGTGTGCGGTTGGCGCGGCGATACGCTTCGGCAAAGCCGGTGCGGTCATCGAGTCCGAGATAGTGGGCGTAGTATTGCGCGCGCGTCAGCGTGATGCCCTCGTCCGCGAGCACGCGCTGCAGGGCCTCACAGTGCTGCGTCTCATCGTTCACCAGCACGCCGTTGAAGTCGAACAGCACCGCTTCGGTCACAACGTCTCCTTCAGCCACGCGACGATATTCGGCCAGCACGAGGCTTTGGCTCGCTCGCTCAGCACGAGGCCGGCGTGCGACAATCCGGGTTCGATCAAGAGCTTCTTCCGCGCGGTGCCCACGTGATCGACCAGGTGCCGGCAGGCCGCAGGCGGCGCGAAGATCCGGTCGGCCTCCCCAGCCACACCCAGATAGGGTGTGCTCAACGCCGCGAGTCCGGCAAAGTAGTCGAATCCATCCGTTCCCAGCCACGCGCCGCGCACGTTCCACTCCATCCATTCGGCGATGATTTCCGCCGCCTCATCCTCGTTGCCGAACCGCAGCGCGCGTGCGGGAAATCGTCCCAACAGTCGCGACAGCGCGATCGTCGCGGCCGCCAGCGAGCGCCGCACCGGCCCGAGGCGGCGTGGGCCCGGCGTACCCAGCGTCACGACCGCCCGGATCGGCGCCGCGGCCGCGACGCGCGCGAGCCAACATAAGCCCGCGGCGCCGCCCGCCGAATGGCCGATCCACGCGAGCGAGGCGCCGTCCGTCTCTTCGCGGACGCGTGCCACCAGTGTCGGCGTGTCCTGCAGCACCCAGTCCTCGAACGTCCACGCCCCACGCCGGGGTTCGCGGGCGCTGTCGCCGTGATGGCGCAGATCGGCGAGCCAGACGTCGAAGCCGGCGGCGCCGAGGAAATGCGCGAGTCCACCGGCCGACGCACCATCGGGAGCGTACAGCCAGAGACGATGGTTGGAGAACGCGCCGTGGACCAGCAGCACGGCGGGGCGGCCGTCGCGATACGCCCGCAACCGATGCAATGCCAGCTCCACGCCGTCGGGCGTCGAGATGCGGCGCGTCATTCGTAGCGACCCGCGGCGCGGTAGGCGTCGTCGAGCAGCTCGACGGGATGACGCACCTGCGTCGGCAGCCCCAGGGCCGCGAGACCGGCGCCGAGCTGCATCAGGCAGCCCGGGTTCCCAGTCGCGACGACCTGCGGCGCGGCTTCCCGCAGTCGTTCGAGCTTCGTCGCGAGCACAGCGCGCGACATCTCGGGCTCGAGCAGGGTGAACAGTCCCGCGCTGCCGCAACACTCGGCGGCGCCCGGAACCTGAACGAGCGTCAGCAACGGAATGGCGGCGAACAGCTTGAGAGGCGGGACGGCCACTCCCTGTGCATGGAGCAAATGGCAGGGGGGATCGTAGGCGACGTGCAGATCGACCGGCGCGCCCGGTACCGGCCCTTTCATCGAGTCGCCGGCGAGCAGCTCCGTCACATCGCGCACGCGGGATCCGAACCGTTTCCCGTTCTCATCAGCGAGCAGATGCCCGTATTCCTTCATGAGGGCGCCGCAGCCGGCGCTGTTGACGACGATCGGCTCCTCGCCATCCCCGAACGCGTCGATGTTCGTCCGAGCGAGCGCGCGCGCCTCGGCGACAAGTCCGGCGTGGGCGTGCAGCGCGCCGCAGCAAACCTGGCCGCTGACCTCGACGGCTTGGTACCCGTTCACGGCCAACGTGCGGTTCGTCGCGTCGTGAACATGGCTGAACAAGCCTTGCATCACACAACCGCGAAAGATCTGTACTGCGTGCGGCGTGTCGCGTGCGGCGTTGCACGGTAAGTGACTGCGCCGCACGCCGAACGCCACACGCCGCACGGGTCTCGTAGCTGCCAGCATCCCCATCCCAAACCCGAACCGTCCCCACCCGGCGAGCAATCGCGGAATCCCCGTAGCGCGCAGCAGGCGGGCGAGCCCATAGACGAACCCGCTCACCCCCGGCGTCGTCAGCGCCCAAAGCGCCAACCGCGCCAGTCGGGGAACGCCGCGGGTTTCCGTGATGCGAGCGCGCGCGGCTTCGAGGCCGTGACCGTAGCGCACGCCCGACGGGCACACGGGCTCACAGCCGCGGCAGCCGAGACAGCGGTCGAGATGATAGGAGAGTGCGGCGTCAGTGGCCGTCAGTTCGCCGCGCTCCAACGCCCGCATCAGCTCGATGCGGCCGCGCGGCGAATCCGATTCATCTCCGGTGGCGAGGAAGGTGGGACAAGCTTGAAGACAAAACCCGCAATGGACGCATGCGTCCAGGCCTTCGAATCCACCCCGCGTCATGAGCCTTCGGTTGCGACGACCAGGGCGCCTCCGGGATCGAACGTGCGGCGCAGCCCCGCGACGAGCGGGCCGACCCCCTCACGATAGGCGCCGAAGTGGCCGACCGCACCGCGCAGCACCCACGGCGCGCGCTCCAGCGTCAGCGGCACCTCCATGCCGGCGAGTGTGCGGCGCAGCCGCTGCAGACGATCGACGCTCGTGTCGCCGGTCCAGCGGATTGCGCCCGCGGCGGGGGAGGCCGAGATCCACTCATCGCCGAGCTGGTGTTGGAGCAGATCGAGTAGCTCATCGCTCGCGGACGGCACGCCGGCGATGCGGAACGTCACCGGCCGGACGGAGAAGCCCTCGGCCAGGCGCATCCAGAACGCGTGCGCTTCTTCGGCGCGCAGCGCCGTGAAGCGGCCGCCGCCGCTGGCAGCGCCGAGGCCGGCCTCGTCGGCCGCAACCAGCGCCGGGGATCCGGCGAGCCGCACGCCGAGCACCC